>CAYLIM010000022.1:0-39195 GCA_964383805.1 uncultured Acetatifactor sp. | reverse complement strand
TATCTCTAACCTGCATTATAGTAATATGTAACCTTTCAGTCAAATTCCTAATACCTCTAATGTTTTCGTTTATCCTATCGACTATTAATTATACTAAATTAATTTATACGCTCCCTTGCCTGTTCCCTTTGTCCCTCGCTCATTTTCTTCGGCTTGTGGTAACTGATATATGCTTTCGGAAAGGAATAGGTTTTAGATACTTCGTCCTATTCCGAAAGATTATAAGTATCAGGAAATCTGCAACAAGCATGTCAAGTTTCCTCATGACTGCCTTATCGCTTGTGTAGACAGTGGTAATCTGTTCCCCCGCTTTGATGCGGTGCGCTGACCTGCACAGTGTTCCTATGGTACTTTAGGATAATTTCCACAATGATAGTTTCGATATTGCCCTTTTCGACTTCGACCAGCATGACTTGCAATCCTTCTCGTTCAAAGGCTGTGCCTGATATTCCGTCTTCCATGTAAACGTTGTCTTTGATACAATCTGATTTCGCCTTTAACCTTTTGATTTTGGCATACTTTTTGATTTTGCCTTGTGCAGGAGGGTTCAAACTGAAAAAACGCCACTGGGCATGATTTCCCAGTAGCGTTCATATCTTCATATTCGATTATCTCAGTATCTAAATACAAGTAAAATATGGCATCAAGAAACATAATATATCCTTCCGAACTTCCCGCAAAAGGAACAAACGTCCTCTGCGATTCCAGTTTCTTATCCATTACCTGCACCATTATCTGTTTTTTCGCGAAACGCATCTCCCTTTGCTGCTCGCCTTCGTGCGGTATCAACAATATGATTAATAAGTCTTTCTCGATCCTTCCACTTCATAGCAAGTTTGGAAGGATCCATGCCATAATCCGCAATAATATCTTTCAACTGCTTATCCGTAAGGCTCTGAAGTTTCTCAACAAGCAAATACTCATCCTCCGAAATTAATGAAACCGGATCAAACGCGGCTGGATCTCTACGATTTGATGGTCTTCCCGTACCTGGAACCTTCCGCCCTGTGTTTTTCTTCTTTACAGTGACACTTTCGCCACTAAGAATTTGTTCTATTTTATGTGCAAAGTCATCATTATGTTCTGTTTCTTCAATAACAACATTCACTAACTGTTTAAGTACATTTACAACGTTTCTGTCCATGTGATTATCCCTCCATCTTGGTCATCACTTCTCTGGCAAATGACTCCAATCTGTCATACTGTCCCTGATACCCCCATTTCTGACGCAATGTATTAATTGCCTGATATTCTGCCGCTTCCCCCATTTGGTTGTTCTCATAGAAAATAGTTTCGAACAGTGGCGCATCATTACCCTTTTCCAATTCCACCAACGTCCTTGAATGTAAAGTGGACTGCATCCGAACCTTAGTAGCGACAATTCCAAGACACTCAATATGCTCCCCAATTGTATCAGAAAATTTATTCACACGGTTAATAATTTGAGGAATACCATATGTAGACAACACATCTGGTATCGTAGGAATAATATATCCATCCGCAATTCTTAATCCATTCAATGTAATGAGTCCCATATTCGGAGGGCAATCAATAAGAACATAATCGTAATCATTCTTAAAATCTCTGACAGCTCGCTTGATAATTTCCGTAGGGTTGTTAGAATAAAACTGCCCTTGTGGAATGGATGCTATCCTGTCTTGAAGATCAATCATATCTAGGCTAGACGGTATAAGATCAAGATTCTTTACATCTCGAATATTCGACACATTTTTCTGAAGAGTAGCAACTATATCAAAATCATCCGTTTCGGACAAAGCATCCTTGAATAAAGTGTATAGCGTATGTCCTTCCCTATTCAAATCTTTCCACTTTTCTTCCCCAATTAACATAGTCGTACAGTTTGTTTGCGGATCTAAATCAATAACAAGAACCTTTTTTCCATAAGTACCCGCCAAAAGTGTTGCTAAACCTACCGTAGTTGTGGTCTTTGCTACCCCACCTTTTAAATTGATAAATGCTATTGTTTTTGCTCCCATAATTTTTCCTCTCCTTTTCAACCAATTGATAACCTGTTCTTTATCATAGAACTCCCCTGCTTTAACCTGCGCTATCGGTTTTGGAAAATCTTTATAACGTCGTTTCCAATTATTTATCGTTTGCGTAGAGGTTTCGGCAATCACAGCAATTTCCGACAATCCCACAAACTCTTGCATAGAAAAACTCCTTTCTTTTTATCAATAAACATTATATCAGTTTTTGTTTATTCTGTCAACACCAATTATGTATATTGTTTATTTTTATTAATTATATTGTATTTGATGTTTATTAGCGCTAGGTAATATGCAATTATAGAACCTATCTGTAAATCTACTGCACTGTGTTAATTTATTCTCTTTATTGCAATATAATGCTTTCAATTTCGGGGGAGTGTTTAATTTCGAAAAATTTCTCATTTTAGTTCCTCTCTCGTTCTCAACATTGACAGTTTTGATTTATTCCAGCCTTTAGTCATATCTATTGGAATATGCCGTGATATTATAAAAGTCCAATTCTTTTCCTGGAGAATTGGACTTTTAGCTATTCATGCATTTTCTGGTTGTTTTCGCACTCTTATATTGCTAAACTTCACTGTTCCTTCTGCCCGTAGTAGGCGTTGGCGCCATGCTTGCGGTAGTAGTGCTTATCCTGCAGCTCCTGGGGTGCGGGCTGTATTCTGGGATTGATGGTCTCCGCGCGGTAAGCCATCTTGGCCACCTCCTCCAGCACCACCGCATTGTGTACTGCGTCCTTGGCGTCCTTGCCCCAGGCAAAGGGGCCGTGGTTCTTGCAAAGCACGGCGGGCACTGCCATAGGATCTTTGTTCAAACGCTTGAACTCATTGACGATCAAATGTCCGGTGTTCTCCTCGTAGGCGTCCTCGATCTCCTCCTTGGTCAGGCATCTGACACAGGGCACCGCGCCGTAGATATAGTCGGCGTGGGTGGTTCCGTAGCAGGGAATGTCTCTCCCCGCCTGCGCCCAGCTGGTGGCATAGGAAGAATGAGTATGTACCACGCCGCCGATCTCCGGGAACGCCTTGTACAGTTCCAGGTGGGTGGCAGTGTCCGAGGAGGGATTGTATCTGCCCTCCACCTTGTTGCCGTTTAAGTCCATGACCACCATGTCCTCGGGCTTTAGCTTGTCATACTCCACCCCGCTGGGCTTGATGACAAACAGACCGCTCTCCCTGTCGATGGCGCTGACATTGCCCCAGGTGAAAGTCACCAGGCCATAGCGGGGCAAGTCCATATTCGCCTCATATACTTTTTGCTTTAATTCCTCTAACATAGATAAATCCTCCTCATTTAGAGTTCCGCATATCCCTTCCAACACACAAGCCTAGTGATGAATGCCCGGCTGCTTTAGGCATCCAGACATTCATCAGTGCGTTGTCCAGGGATATGCTGTTTTTTAAAAAATCTTCCGATCCCTCGTTCCGCATATTCTCAGTTTAACCCCTCTACAGCAGCCTTCTCCGCAGGCAGGGTCGCCTTGTACTTTTCAATAAACGCATCGAACCCGGCCACGTCCTCCGCCTTGGGAGCAATGGTGGTTCCGCTCTGGCCCGCAAAAATCTTGTCGGACAGGTAATCCGGCAATGTCTCACCAGATGCTTTCTCCGCCATGAAACATGCCAGCACCGCCATACCCCAGGCGCCGCCCTCGCTGGCGGTGTCCATCACAGTCACGGGCGCATTCATGGCCGCCGCCATCAGCTGCTGTCCCACCACAGGGGTCTTGAACAGGCCGCCGTGTCCCATCAGGGAATCCACTTTCACCTGCTCCTCTTTGAGCAGGATATCATTGCCTATCTTCAGTGCCGCCATAGCGCTGTACAAGTGGCTCCGCATAAAATTCGCCAGACTGAAACGAGCGTCGGGCGTGCGGACAAACATAGGCCGTCCTGCGTTCAGCCCTGTCACTGGCTCGCCGGAAAAATAGTTGTAGGCCATGAGGCCGCCGCAGTCGGGGTCCGCCGTCAACGCCTCCCGGTACAGTGTACCGTACAGCTCGTTTTTATCCGGTTTCATTCCGAACTTGCCCGCGAATTCCTCAAACAGGTTGACCCATGCATTCAAATCGGAGGTGCAGTTGTTGCAGTGCACCATAGCCACGGGATAGCCGTCCGGCGTAGTCACCATGTCGATCTCCTCATGCACCTTGCTCAGGGCACGCTCCGTCACCACCATGGAGAAAATGGAGGTACCTGCGGAGATATTGCCGGTGCGCACCTTGACGCTGTTGGTAGCCACCATGCCCGTCCCGGCGTCTCCCTCGGGAGGACACATGGGCACCCCTGCCTCCAGCTCGCCCGTAGGGTCTAACAGCTTGGCGCCCTCCGCCGTCAGGCTGCCGGCAGCTGCGCCTGCGGGCAGCACCTTGGGCAGGATGTCTTTCAATTTCCAGCCAAAACCACGATCTGCCACCAGTTCATCAAACTGTGCCAGCATCTTCTGGTCATAGTCGCATATCTCTGAATCGATGGGAAACATGCCGGAGGCCTCGCCCACGCCCAGCACCTTTTCCCCTGACAGTTTCCAGTGGATATAGCCTGCCAGCGTGGTAAAGAAGGTTATATTTTTCACATGCTCTTCGCCGCTTAAAATAGCCTGATACAGGTGCGCAATGCTCCATCTCTGGGGGATATTGAAGTTGAACACCGGAGTCAGCTTGCCGCATGCCTCGGCAGTCATGGTGTTTCTCCAGGTGCGGAAAGGTACCAGCAGTTCGCCCTTGCTGTCAAAGGGCATATAGCCGTGCATCATACCGGAAAAGCCCAGGGCCCCCAGTCTGGTCAGCGCCACGCCGTATCTGCTCTGCACATCCTCCTTCAGGCTCCTGTAGCACCCCTGCAGTCCCTTCCAGATATCGTCCAGGCTGTAAGTCCAGATATTGTTCTCCAGACGGTTCTCCCAATCGTAGGTGCCCATAGCCACCGGCTGATGGGTCTCGTCCACCAGCACCGCCTTGATGCGGGTGGAGCCGAACTCAATGCCCAGCACTGTCTTTCCTGCCAAAATTGTTTCCTTGCTCATGTTTTCCCTCCTAAATTAAGAGGTTCCTTGGAACCTCTATTCCGCATATCCCCTACCACCGCACAGGACCGGTTAACAACATATGTCCACTTGAGTGTACATATGTTGTTAAGTGCGCTTTCCGGGGATATGCTGTTTTTTAGTTTCGTCAGTTATATTTTTAGTATAGAGCCTTTCCCATGCTTTGGTCAATATAGTTTACTGAAATTTTAAATATTTCAGTCTCCGCCAAGGAAGACTGCACCGCATGATGGACAATTCTTGCCGCATATAATGCACTAATATCCGTTACATGGAGTCTGCCTTGAAAAGAAATCACAAGCTCACCTGGCGGCAGCTTCTGGCAGGCATTGGACTACTGCTGTTCTTTGCCGCTCTGACACTGTTTCTGTTTGGTTCCCGCCGCAATGCGGAAAAATTTCAGCGTGCCACAGCAGAATTGTTTCAACAGGAGATGGTACATAATACCCTGAATATGCACTATACCATTGCCCGCCCCGGCGATTATGGCATCACTGACTATACGGCCCAGCTGCCAGGCTATGTCTCCGGCGTGAGAGAACTGCAACTGAAAGATTTGAAAAAGCAGGCGGCTTTCTGGGCGGCCTTGTCTGACCGGAACTTAAGCGACGGCGACGCCTATACCCGCCGTCTGCTGGCTCTCTCCCTGGAAAATTCTCTGGAGCTGCAGTCCCACGCCTACTATGAGGAACCGTTGTCCCCGGCCTCCGGTATGCAGAGCCAGCTGCCCATCCTGCTGGCCGAATACACCTTCCGAACCGCAAGAGATGTGGACGACTACCTGGAACTGCTGTCTCAGACCGGGGACTATTACGACAGCCTGTTGGTCTATGAACAGGAAAAAGCGGCGGCGGGACTGCCCATGAGCCGGGTGTCGCTGGAAAAGGTGCGGCAGCAGTGTCAGCAGATTTTGACAGCGGAAAGCCTGGCACAGGGCAACCATTTCCTTCAGACTACCTTTCAGGAGAGAATAAGCGAGCTCTATGTCCGCCGGGGAATCAGCCGGGAAACCGCCCTCGCCGCAATCCGCCGCAACGAAGAACTGCTGTCCTCCGTGGTACTCCCCGCCTATGAACGCCTGGACCGGGGGCTGGAAGAGCTTGCAGCTCAGAACAGTTCCGGTCAGAAACTGCCCCAGGGACTGGCCGCTTACCCGGAGGGCCAGGAATATTACAGCCAGCTGCTGATTGCCCGAACCGGCAGCTACCGTTCCCCGGAGGAGCTTTACGATATGTTAAAGGAACAGCTGCTGCTCCAGCTAAACGCCCTGCGCCAGCTGATCGCGGAACATCCCGCCTGTGTCCTGCCCTCCGCTCAGGAGCAGTGTCTGTCCGCCTTTCCCTACTCACAGCCTGAGCAGATGCTGGAAGATCTGCAGCGGCGAATAGCGCAGGATTTTCCCGACTTGGCGGTGGATGGTCAGAAAACTCCCAGCGTGACGGTCAAAGCCGTCTCCGACTCTCTGGCGGACTACAGTGCTCCCGCCTTTTACCTGACGCCGCCCCTGGACGACACCTCCTCCAATGTGATCTATGTCAACGAGCAGGATATGCCCGGCGCTCTGGAGCTGTACACCACCCTGGCCCATGAGGGGTATCCCGGCCACCTGTACCAGTCTGTGTACAGCCGCCGCTATCTGACAGCCCAGAAAACCAATCCGGTGCGTCAGCTGTTAAGCTATGGAGGCTATCAGGAGGGATGGGCGCTGTACACGGAATTTATCGCCTACGACTACGCCTGCGACCTGCTTGAGGAGTGCGGACAGCCGGATGCGGTCTGGTACATTCAGGCGGAAAAGATCAACCGCAATCTGCTGCTCTGCCTCTACTCCCTGATAGATCTGATGATTCACTACGACGGAGCTTCCTGTGAGCAGATCGCCGCTGTGCTAAACAACTTTGGCATCAGTGACCCGCAGGCCGCCCAGTCCATCTACACCTATATCGCGGAGGAGCCAGCCAACTATCCCCAGTATTATGTGGGCTATCTGGAGATACTGGAATTGCAGCAAAAAGCCCGCACCCTGTGGGGAGCGGACTATACTGATCTGCGCTTTCATACCTTTTTCCTGAATATGGGGCCTTCGGATTTCACGAGCCTGGCAGAGGCGCTGGATTCCTGATTTTTACACTAACTCCCTTGTCGCAGCTCTGCTGCGACTCAAATCCGAATGAAAAATGCCTATTTTCAGGCATTTTTCTAGTGTGAGACTTAGAACTTCTTTGCGAAATGCCCTCTGGCATAAGCAATTAGAAGTTCTTCTCACACTATATCTTCCAGCATGCTTTCCAGATACCCCCGATCCCACAGCAGGATTTTCAGTTTCCGGGCCACCTCCACCGCAGGGCGGGTAAAATACTGATTGGTCATCACCGCTCCCACCATGCGGTCGTAATAATCCCTTCCGGCATAGGCCTCCTGCACCGCTTTTACACCCACAGGACCGTCATAGCGCTTGCACTGGACGGCATAAGTTACGCCGTCCCGCTCCGCCAGGATATCCACGCCGTAATCCCCGCTGCCCCGGGTGACTTCCACCTCCAGAAATCCCGCCCGGCGCAGCAGATCGGCACAGTAGTACTCAAACTCGTGCCCCTCCATCAAGTCCATATCGCTGGGGCGTCTGCGCTTTGCCGCCCGCAGTATCAGCAATACGATCAGAACAAGCAATACAGACGCCAGAACCGCAATACCTATATACATTCCATTTTCCGCCATCCTCACTAAATCCTCCAAGTCCTTTGATCACAGGAAATTCCTTTTAAAATGCATTTCCTGTTGATTTTTTCCGAGAATCGTCCTATGATAATCCATGGCACCCGCAGACATGCCTGTGCCCTGTTCAAACAAGAAAGGTCTGATACCTATGGAACAATTACTATTCAGCTTAAACGCCACCGTCCCCATATTTCTTGTCATGGTAATCGGCTATGTGCTGCGCCGGATGCGTGTGGTGGACGAGCCGTTCATCAAGACGCTGAACTCCTTCAATTACAAGATAACCCTCCCGGTGCTGCTGTTTCGGGATATTGCGGAGTCCGATTTCTACAGCGTGTGGGACACCAAATATGTATGTTTCTGCTTTTTTGCTACTCTGACCTGCATTGTGGTCATATGGCTGATTGCAGGGTTTACATATGCAGACAAGGCCCGGCTGGGAGAATTTGTCCAAGCCTCCTACCGCAGCAGCGCCGCCGTTCTGGGCATTGCCTTCATCCAGAACATATACGGCACCTCCGGCATGGCGCCGCTGATGATTATCGGCACCGTACCTCTGTACAATGTTGCGGCTGTACTGGTTCTGTCCTTCACCGGGCCATCCTCCCATGGCTTTTCACCGAAAACGCTGAAAAAATCTCTGCTGGATATCGCAAGGAACCCCATTATCCTGGGTATCCTGCTGGGCATGATCGTCAGCGTCTGCCATATTTCCTTCCCGGTGATTGTGAGCAAAACCGTCAATAATATCTCTGTGCTGGCCACTCCGCTGGCGCTGATCGGGTTGGGAGCCGGTTTTGAGGGCAGAAAAGCACTGGCCCAACTCAAGCCCACCGCCGTAGCTACTCTGCTGAAACTGGTAATCCAGCCAGCCCTTTTCCTGCCCCTCGCCATCTATATGGGCTTTCGGGGAGAGATGCTGGTGGCCCTGCTGGTCATGCTGGGAGCGCCCACCACGGTAAGCTGCTATATCATGGCCAAGAATATGGGGCATGAGGGCACGCTCACCTCCAGTGTAGTAGTTACCACCACCTTCTTAAGCTCGGTGACTTTGACCATATTTCTCTTTGTGCTGCGGAGCCTGGGATATATCTGACCGGAAGTTCTCCAAGCGTCCGATCAAGGTTCCTGCGGCAGAAACAGATAGATATCCTCAAATCCCGGCGCAAAGCAGCACCAGTAGATCACGCACCATGGCATATCGCTGTCTTCCCCATACAGATAGATATCGATGTCACCACCATGGGTGATATAGTATTCGTTGTAAAACATCCGTCCCTTTTCGTCATACTCTATGCTCCCTCTGGAATCAAAGGTGCCATATCTGTTGGGAGAACGAATATATTCCACATCGCTTATCGTGCCGTCATCGCGATACTGCATTTCAATCTGTCCGGAGTAATCAATGCTCTCATCCCACCAGCCCCAGCCCTGTTCCGCATCTTCCTCCTGAAGTTCCTCCTGAATGGCCTCAAGACGCCCCTCCTCATCATAGACCGTCCGGCATGGACCCAGCAGATACTCCCCCTGGTCAACACCCCTATCGTAAGAGATGAATTTCCCTTCCTCGTCAAACCTGGCCTTCTCCTTAAAAAACCAGGTCTTCTGGTTCCGAATCAGCAGCTTGGGATAGAACTCGTCCAGATTCCAGGATTCCAGAACAAAGGGAAAAGGCATCCCCGGAATATATTCGTAGACAGCCTCCGCCATCTTTTTTCGGTTATTGTCATACAGGCGTTCCCGCACTCTGCTCTGCGCGGTGTCTTCCTCGCAGATCATGTACCCATATATATCCTCCTCGCTCAACGTATGCGTAGTGCAATAGAGGGCGTCCAGATATCTGCGGGTTCCCGCGTCAAAGTCCACCAGCCAGTGTCCCCAGATATGGAGAATGATACAGTACTCGCCTTTTTCCTCATCCACATAACACTCCGCCAGCATGTCTCCGTTCCGGTCATAGGTGATCCTGTCCGGCGTCTCCTTATGAATGCCCTGGGACAATAAATACTCCCGAATAAATTCGTCCGACGTATTTTCGTCATAGTCCACGTCACGGGGATCGCACACCACATAGGAGCCTTCCGACGTTGAACCGTAAGCGCTCCAGTTATAGACCGTCTCCACGCGCCCCGAAGTCTCTCTGCGGTCCCGCCCAAAGTCCGTCTCCTCCTCCGGCAGCTCCGGCGCATCGGCGATATCCCCTTTCGCCAGATACTCCATCGTTTGTATGACGCCGTCTTCTATTTCCACTGACAGGGTTGCCGTCTCAAAGTCCCATATGGCCCAGGTTTCCGTGCCGCTATAGGTTTTCCTGCTTTCCGCCGTATAAGCGCCCAAAACATCCGATATCTTCTCCACCGAATCTTCGCCTACAGTTATTCCCAGAAAATCGCCGCTGTTAAAGTTGGCAAACTGCACCAGCCCTCCGAAGCCGTCGCCCTTTCCGTTAAAGAGGAAATAGATGCCGCCATTCTCCGCATCCTTTAGACGATGCATCTTCGCTCCGTACCAGGTCCCCACGCTGACATACTTGTCATAATCAAACGGTTCCCCAAAGGAGACCCCTACCAATGGCTCTGTATTCCCTTCCTTCAGGCAGAGCAGGTTTCTTGCCACCTCGTCTGCCTCGGCCGTATCATCATTCTTATTTTCCTCTACTGTCCCATCCTCCTCTGCAGGCTCGCACAAGCTCTCCTCCTGCGTTTCCGGCGCATTCTCTGTTTCTTCTATGGCTGGGGCAAAATCACTTTCCGCAATTCCATATGTGCTCTTTTCGCAGGACACAGTTGCACCTGCCAACAAGCACAGCGCCAGTGCTATGGCGAATCTGGGATTTCTAATATTTTTCACTGCTGTCTCCCTTAAAGATTTTGGTATCCGGGGTTTACTTGCTCTCTTGGTAATAATATCAGGTTCTTTTTCCAATATCAATAAAATTTTAAGTCCGCCAAAAAGGAGACCGCTCTGATAGAGCCGTCTCCTTTTATGGCAATCATATCCCTTACTTAATATTTCTTTTCCGCATATTCGATTCCATGCTTGAGCGGCAACAGCAGTGAACTCATCGCACTGTCCAAATTTTCTTCACCAAACCAAAAATCTATCGTGTATTCCTTTATCCCATTTTCGTTGTACCATTCCATCTCCTGATCGTTCAAACTGGTGGCAGGTGCGACGATCATCACTGACATGGAATATCCCTTTGACTCGCTGTAGCTCTTCGCGCTTACATAGACCTCAATCTGCTCTATATAGCTGTCATAAAAAGCTCTTTGCGTTTCCGTCAATTCCTCAGGAGTCTTGTAGGATGTTTGACCGGAGAAAGAATCTGTGTCCACTCCTCCTGATTTTCCTTATAAAGTATGTCCGATTCCCCGACTATCACTTCATCGAATATCTCTGCCGATAAAAATTCCGGCAAAAAGTTTTCCCCGGATTCAAAATCACTATCGTCCATACAATGAAAAGGACCCGAAACATCAAAATAGAACCCTCCGGAATCAGTTCCCCGTCCTGAAACACCACGCCCGGCACGGTCAAACACTGAGTGAAATATATCGTATCGGGTATCCCGACATACATATCCAGATAAAAATAATCCCACCCTTGTTCAATGGTATACGCTATTTTATATTCCGTATCGCTGTCTTCCGGCCATCCGTATACAATACCCCCATAAAGTGTACGAATAAATTCTTTTCCAGTCTCATACTCCTTAATGCCGGAAAGTTTTCTGTATATCTTGCTGTCGGGATCTGTCATGGATAGCATAGTTTCAATATCTTCCGCTTTCATTGCCTCAAGATATGCCACCGCCCCTTCATCTATCCGTGCGGCCAGTCCACAATAATCCTGCTCGCCACTCTCGAGCGGTTTCCCTGCGCTTTCCTGACTATCCCCGGCCTCCCTGTCCCCAGTGCTGCAGGCCGTTGCTGTGACCATCACTCCGCCTGCCAGCGCCAGAGCGAGAAATCCGGCGATCCATTTCGTCTTCCCGTTCTTTAACATGCTTGTCCTCTCCTCTTCCGGTCTCTGCTGCCAGAAACAGTATTGCCAAACAGATTATAACATAAAACCCCATATTTTTTTGAAAATAGCGTGAGTGGTAGCAATGCGGGGGGGGTAAACGGCAACCTACATCATCCACCTCGCCAGCATCAGGCTCATAACCGCGCTGGCCGCCAGAGACAGGAGCGCGCCAGGCAGGGTATAACGGGTCTTAGTGACTTTCGCCGCCAAATAGTACACGCTCATGGTGTAAAAGCAGGTCTCCGTACAGCTCATTAAAATGGATACCAGCATACCCGTATAGCTGTCCGGCCCGTAGGTGCGAAACACATCCAGCACCAGTCCCGTGGCTGCGGAGCCGGAGAACAGCTTTACCAGTATCACGGGAACCACAGCCGCCGGAATCCCCGCAGGCTCCGCCAACGGCGCCAACAGTCCGGACAGAAAATCCAGAAAGCCCGAGGCACGCAGCACTCCCACCGCCACCAGCAGCCCCACCAGCGTGGGCATGATATCCACCACTACCTTTAGCCCCTCCTTAGCGCCTGTCAGGAAAGCCTCATAGACCTTTACTCTGGAAACCACGCCATATCCTACTATGTAGAAGAGAAGAATCGGAATGATAATGTCTGAAATATGACCAAGTACGTTCATGCTGCCTCCTTTTACCGGTTCTGCCCGCGACATTTCTTCGTACTTGTAAAATATATGCTTGAGATAAATCTTTAAGTTCACTTGCTGGAAGATTTTTCCGTTTCCTTGCGCAGTTTCTTGTTCTCATACATCAGCGCATCCGCCCTGCTCCTGGTCTTGTCAAGATCAGAGTCCTTTTCAGCCTCATATCTGGCATAACCGAAGGCAATCTGCATATAGACAGTCTGAGATTGTTCGTTATACGCAGCCTCCTCGCACATAAGCTTCTGTATCAGGGCACATATTTCTTTTTCTGAGGTGTTTTCCATAATAATACAAAATTCGTCACCGCCAATCCGATACACCTTTCCATAATTGTCAAATATTTTATTAATCAGGTCTGCCGAGTCCGTCAAGTAGCGGTCTCCCTCCATATGGCCAAGCATATCATTACACTTTTTCAAATTATTCAGGTCAAACATCACTATAAAAACATTGTCCCCAAAAGATTTTTTCTGTATGTCCTCAGTGTAGGCGTTTCGGTTATAGCATTTGGTCAGCGTATCTTTTACTGCAAGTTCTTTATAAATTTCTGCTTTCTGCAACTCTACAATCCTGTCGGCAGCATCAGAGGCAACCTCAATACCGAGTATAATAATATACGCGAGAATTCCGAACATGCCAAACATCTGCATACCGGCAAGCTGTGTGTAATAGGCATATAGCTCCAGTCCTACCGCTGCCGCCAGTACGATCAAACCAGCGGTATTTAACCCAACATGCTTTCTGCGCCATCTTTTGCGCGTTTTATCTATTATGCCCAGCAAAAAACAGATTAGGTCGCCCACCAGGACAATATGGATAATCAATATGGTTTGCTTAAAATCCGCAATGTCCAGACATTGCAGAATCATCATAAGGAGCATGCCGCCAATGGCAAACACCACCAGAAATGTATAAAAATAATGCTCCTCTTTGACAATATAGTGTTTTAAAAAGAGCATAAAAGTAACTCCGAGCAGCATGAGCAGAACATATGCGATATAAGATGCATATACTCTGTTATCGAACAGAATCGTTATCAGTTTTTCCTCTGTTAAAGCCCATGTGCCCACAAGTATTGTCGAGATTCCTATGTAAAGCAGTTCCAGAGCAACCTTTGCCTTACGGCAGAAAAGCAGCCAGTACATAACCATACAGATGCCCGCTATAATGGGCAGCAGATTTACACCCATGGAAAAGGCAGACTCACGAAACACCTGACGCAATATGCTGACGCCGTTGCCCATGTAAAATACATGACTGTTGTTTTCTACCGATTGATAAACCGCCTTTATCGTTACAACAATTTCTGCTGTATCCGCCGGAAATTCCACCATATTCCAGATAGAGCCAGAGGTATGTCCAAAGATTGAGTCAGATTTATTGCGCGCGTAAATCAGTTCGTTATCTGCATAGACATGAACCTCCTGATGGTTTGTATAAAACAACAGATAATAGTCCTTGCCATCTGACTCACATGCAAGGGTATAGCGCTGCGTTCCATCGCTTAATATTTCATGGCTGTCCGGTTCTATTTCAATATATGGGGTTTCCGCTCTCAGCCTAAATTTATCCTCTCTAATCGTCACTCCCGCAACAATAAAAAGTACGAGATGGACACACAAGAATGCAATATATACGCCCTGCAAGGTTATCTTTTTTTTCATCTGTTTTTCAATCCCTTTTCCTCATACAATATGACTTTCCGCTTTAATAATACTCCCTATATCTGCTATTGCCAAGACTTAATTGCATTTCCGTTTCGGTTCTACTTAGTGGCACGGCCTTTCAACTTGCAGTACGCCACCGCCACCAACGTGCTTACCAGCGTTGCCAGGATGGAAGGCGCTATGATCGCCGCCGGACGGATACTGCCGTACTGGCTGCGGTAGGCAATCATATTCACGGGGATCAGTTGCAGCGACGAGATATTTATGATCAAAAAGGTACACATCTCCCTGCTGGCGGTCCGCATCCTGCCCCCGGCTCGTGACGTGCCGTCCAGATACTCCGGATTCCCCCGCTCCGCCTCCAGCCGGGCCAACTCCTCCATGGCCTTCAGTCCCGCCGGGGTACAGGCCCAGCCCAGCCCCAGAATGTTGGCGATGATGTTGGTGGCAATGTATTCCCTGGCCTTATGCCCCTTGGGAATTCTGGGAAACAAAAAGCCCAGCAGCGGACTGATTCCCTTGGTCAGTTTCGCCACCAGTCCCGCCTGCTGCGCAATCTCCATCAGTCCCATCCACAGTGCCATGACCCCGGCTGTGGTGATACACAGGGAAATCCCCTCCCCTGCGCTGTCCAGCGCTGCATTGGTGATAGCCTCCAGGTTGCCGGTAAACGCTGCGTAAATAATGCCGATGGCAATCATGGCCGCCCACAGATAATTCAGCATGGATCCTCTTTTCTCCGCCTTTTCATACAGGCGGATTCTCTGGCTTTATACCAGCATATTCCGCTTGCGTCTGTCACAGAACAAAACAAAAAAAGGACAATCGCCGTTCGATTGTCCCTCGTCGCCTTATTTATTGAATAATCCCTTTATGGAATCCACGGCACTCGATACACTGTCCGCCGTCAGCTTTGCCTTGACGCCCTGAATCACCTGGTTGATCACGTCGTCCGGCAGATCCACTCCCAGCACACTCTCCAAAGCCTTCACCGGGTCTTTCTGAAATTGTTCCTGCAGTTTTTTGTCCTTGGAAATTTTGTCTACCGCCTTCTTGATCTGTTCCTTTATGTCCATACTATGTACTCTCCTCTCTACCGCAATATTTTTATGGATGTCACTATTATAATCGATGCCCTGTGATTTTGTAAAGCCAAATAAACTCTACCTATGCCAAAGGCGGCCTTGAATTCCTTCAAAGCCGCCAGAGTTCACCTTCCTTATTCCTCTACACCGTTATCTCTCATCAGTTTGATGATATCGCCAACGGTTGCAATACCTTCCAAATCCTCAGAAGGAATCTCAATGTCATACTCCTCCTCAAATGCCATCACCAGTTCAAACAGATCCAGGGAGTCTGCGCCCAGGTCGTCCTTGAAGGAAGTACTCTCAGTAATCTCATCCACATCCAGACTCAACTGTTTCGCAATAATTTCTTTTACTTTTTCTAACATGTTCGTAACCTCTCCTTTAGTCAGGGTTTTCTGATATTTAGAATACCCTTTTTCATGGTAAATAACATAAAGCTAAAGAAAGTATAGGAGGTAATAGAGCATTTGTCAAGCCCTTTTACCAGTTTTCATTCAGATACGTCTGCACGCGGCTTTGAATGACACCTGCAACGCTCTGAGCGTCCTTGTCTCCGGCAAAAAAAGCGTCCACCTCCTCCGAGATAATCTCCTCGATAGGCTCCGTTATTTTTGAATCAGTCCTGCAGCTGTCCATAAACTCCAGATACTCCGGCAGATAGGATGTGCCGTCCAGCTTTCCCTCGATCTCCAGAGCCCCCTGCGAGGTACGCAAAAACACCTTGGTTCTGCCCGATGCCCCCTGATAGTCCGTCCGCTCCGCAATCCTGCCAACAAATACGTCCCTCCGCACGGGATAGTCCGCCTTCTCCTGACAGGACCTGCTGGCGATGTAATTTAAAAACTCCGCTGCCAGCTCCGGATGCTCCGTGGCGGAGTTGACCGCAATTCCGGTATAACAGGAAATGAAACTGCCGCTGTCGCTCTCCGTGGGATATCCCACCAGATGATAATCCTCCCCAAGATCTGCCATGTCTTCACTAAACCACCTGAATTCTCCACTTCCCAGCGAGCGGTAACACAGAATCTCACCTTCCTTCAGGCGTTTCCTGGCAGCCGCTATCTCCGCATTCAGATTAAAGGATGCCCCTATCGCACTCTGCGACTGGGCATACCGTTTGCACACCTCCAGTAAACGGCAGAATTCCTCCGTGTCAAAATATGCTTTTCCCTCCTCCAGGTCCAGCAGAGAACAATGCTCCAGGTCGGCCAGAAAAAAGTAGAGCAGCAAATATCTGCCGCTTATGGCGGTCGTATCCCGGTCGTTGATGATGGACTGTACCGGCTGCCCTGCTTTCTCCAGTTCCTCCAGCACCCCTACAGCCTCCTCCCAGGTCCATGTGTCCTCCGGCCACAGCTCTCGGGAGACAATCAATGAGGCGGTTGTCGCCGTATGGGAGAAACTATACAGTCCCCCATTGATCGTACCATCCTCCAACACCCCCGGAAATATCTGTTCCCGCGTCTCCCGGTCCAATATTTGTGACAGTTCTGTCAATATCCCCTTTTCCTGCAGAGTCTGCAGCTGCGCCTTGGGGGCCATCAACAGATCCGGTCCATGTCCTGCCACCAAGTCCGCCTGGATTCGCGACCAGCTGTTATCCCTCTCGTCCATGCTGTCGGGCATCTGAACATCTATCTGCACTCCGGGATGCAACCGGTTAAATTCCGACACGAACATGTTGGTGTAATAATCTGTAAAGGGGTTGTAACAGGCCAGTGTCAGTCTGACATTTTCCACATCCTCATTGGCTATCCGGAACAGATAGTCCCTGCTGCCGTCGTCATAAAAAAGCACAATGTCGCCACTGCTGTTCTGCAAAAACTCGCAGTACTCCCTGAATGTGGCGCCGCCGCCCAAATACAGATTTTCGCATTTCCCGGTGGAAGCATCCCATCTCACCAACGCATTGTTGGAGTTCACATAGTACAGGTCTCCACAGTCGTTCACAACGCGGCCGGAGATACTTTGATACGAACTTTCATGGAGCTTTCTCTGCTGCAGCTCCTGATCCATACTCCAAAACACATTGCACACATCCCTGTAACTGACCGCCTCCCAGATGCATCTCCCTCTGCGGTCATGGTACAGATAGACAGTTGGCTCCTGCAGGCCCTGGGCAGGGTCCAGCACTGCTGCCAGTTCTCCCTGTTCGTCGATGACCGCATACTGCCCGCTTTGATCTGATCCCCTGACACAGTAATAGCCCCGGCTGTCCCACTTGGCACTGTCTCGACTCAGATAGCCATCCTCTTCAATGAGACGGGCCTGCTGCAGCGCAGGCATCAGATCCTGACTGCTCTCCACATGCCCCTCCCAGTCAAACCATACCCCGCTATACCCCATAACTCGGTCAGAATCCAAATCCCGTTCCTGAACAAAAACCACCGGCCTGCCCTCCGTCACATCCAGGGACACTACCTCATATGGATGCTCCGGTTCCAACTCCTCCAGATACAGCTGATGGCACTCAGTCTCCAGCGTATCCCCATCTATATGGTTCAGATAATATCGCTCCTGCGGTTTGTCTTTGCTCTCCGAATAGTCGTCATAGCTTGCCAAAATGTAGTAATCCTTGCCATCGACTGCCCGATACTTAGCCTTGCACGCCATGTCCGGCAGATCCGCCAGCAGATTTTCCCGGTAAGCCGTCAGATTCCACCAGGAGGGGGCCGGCGCTGCCTTCTCTCCCTCGCACCAGGCCTGGCTCAACAGGTCATACGGCTCCCTGCCCTCCAACACAGGCACCCGTTCTGCTCCGGGGGTTCCCGCATTGTCGTCCGTCATATACTGAGGCTGTTCCTGCCCGAATTCCTCCGCCGTGTCAACAGTCTGCTCCGTCTCCGTACCACTGCTGTTACTCTGTCCGCAGCCGGTCAGCCCCTGCATGCACAGCGCTATTCCCAGAACCAGCACCGCAAATCGCTCGATATATTTCTTCACCACGCCACCTCCTCGCGCAGCCTCATTGGTTCTCATCCAAATACATCTGCACCCGGCTCTGAATGATACCTGCCACCGTCCGAGCGTCCTTGTCGCCGTCAAAGAACGGCTGCGCCTCTTCTCTGACAATGTCTATAATCGGGTCCGTCACCCCCGACAACGTCTTACAATTACTCAAATAATCCAGATATTCCGGCAAATAGGAAGTACCATCCGGTTTGCCGTCAACCTCTACGGAATATTTCCCATCCCTCACAAATATGATGGGCTTGCCGTCCGCCCTCTGGTATTCAATATGCTCTCTGAGCCGCTGAGTATAGGTATCGCTTCGCACAGGGGTGTGCACCATCTCCTGAAAGCTCCGGCTGACAACGGCATTGACCATATCCGCCGCCAGCTCCGGGTGCTGTGAGGCCGCATTGACAGCGATCCCCTGGCCGGCTTGAAAAAGGCCACTGCATGTACCCTCTGTGGGGTATCCCACGAAATGATACTCCTCTCCCAGCGCCGCCATATCCTCGCTGAACCAGATAAAGTCACTTCCGCCCCAACCCGGTTCGTAGCACAGGATCTCTCCCTGCTGCAAACGCTTTCTGGCCGCCTCCTGATCCGAATTGCGATTGCCCTCCCCGCCGGTATATCTCTTACACACCTCCAGCAGACGGCAGAAGGCATCCGTGTCAAAATACGCCTCTTTTTTGTCCCAATCCAGCAGAGAGGAATGCTCCAAATCCGCCAGAAAGAAATTCGTCAATAAATGTATTCCCGATTCACTGGCGTTTGTCACCGACATATAGGGCTGCTCTGTTTCCGCCCTCTCATCCAACAGCTCCACCACATCCTCCCAGGTCCAGCTGTCCTCTCCCCATATCTGCCTGGAGACCAGCACGCTCCTTGGGGAGGCCGTGTAACAGATGGTGTACAGTCCCCCGTTTATCGTTCCGTATTCCAGCGCACCGGGAAAAAGAGCCTCCCGGGTTTCCTGGGATAGCACCTGGGACAGATCGGCCAAAACACCCTTTTCCTGCAGCACCGCCATCTGTTCTCTGTCCGCTACCAGCAAATCCGGTCCTTTTCCCGCCGCCATGTCCGCCTGAATCCGCATCCACTGACTGTCCTGCTCGCCCTCAGTCCCGCCCTGAAGCACTATCTTGACGTTGGGGTGCAGCCGGTTGTACTCTTCCACGAACATGCGAATACCTCGAGTGTCCGCGCCGTAGGATGCCAGAGTCAGCTCCACCTGCTCCACATCTTCGTTGGCAATGCGAAACAAGTAATCCCTGCTTCCGTTGTCATAGAACAGCAGGATATTGCCAGCGCTGTCCTGGGCGGAGGCATAGCAGTCCCCAAAAGTACCGGCGCTTCCCTCGTACAATTTCTCGCATTTTCCGGTGGACAGATCCCATCGCACCAGATTATCCCTGCCGTCAATATAGTACATATCCCCGCAGGAGTTAAAAAGGCGGTTTTTTACCACTTGATATTTTCCCCTGTAGAGACTGGCCTGCCGCCCCTCCCTTATGCCCCAGAATACATTGCACTGCCAAGCGGCGCAGGAGGTCTCCCAGATACACCGGCCCTGACCGTCGTGATACAGGTTTACAATGGCACTCTCCATGTCCTGTATGGGATCAAGCACCGTCACCAGCTTACCCTCCCTGTCGATAATCGCATATTCTTCGCCCACACCCCTGACACAATAATATCCCTGACTGTCCCACTTGCCGGTGTCGGTCGTCAGATATCCTCCCTGGTCCGCAAGTCCTGCCTCCCGCAGTGCAGGCATCAGATCCAGCCTGCCATCCACATGTCCCTCCCCGTCAAACCAGACCGCGCAGTAGTCCGTCAAAAGCGTCTGCTCCAGGTCATATTTGTACAGAAAGAGTACGGGAGTGCCCCCTGACACATCTATGGAATTCACAAGAAACGGCCCGTCCTCCAATTCCTCCAGGTGCAGCAGACAGTTCTCCGTCTCCAGGGTATCCCCATCTGTATGATTCAGATAGTGCAGTTTCTCCCCATCCTCCTGCGCATAGATCGTGTACACGGCCAGAATATAATAGTCCTTGCCCTCCACGGCCCGGTATTTGACGCCGGTGCTCAGATCCGGGGGATCCTGCACCAGATTCTCCTGATATGCATTGTGGTTCCAGGGTATCTCCGCGGATACCATCTCCTGGGCGTCCTGCCAGGGCTGGTTCAGCAGATCGTAGACCTCTCTGCCCTCCAGCACAGACACGCGCTGCACCTCAGACTCGCTCGCCGCCTGCGCATCTCCTTCCCCGCCTTGCCCCAAAACGCTGCAGCCGCCCAGCTGCAGCGCACACAGCGCCGCCGCCAATATTGGCACAATCCTTCTCCAAAAGCCCTCTTTCACCGCTTTCCCACTCCCGATATAAAAAATACCCTTCTACTCACAACTGTAACCCAAAGGCTTACAATCTGAATAGAAGGGTGTCTGCACAGTCCTGATTAAAATAATTATAACAGGCCGTTTATTGGCGGACAATATCCTTAAACAAATCTTAAAAAATGACTTGGTCCTACTCGTAGATGGGATATGTCTTGCCCTCCCTGACAAACACTGGGATGATGTCCAGAGGGGCGGGAACGGTGACTCTCTGACCGCCTTCGTATACTGCCTTCGTACTGGCATCCGTCCATCTGCAGCCAGCGGGCAGATAGACCTCCCTTTCCCGCTGACCCTCCTCCATGACAGGGGCTACCAGCAGATCGGGGCCAAACATATATGCGTCTTCAATCTCCCACGCTGCTTTATCTCCGGGGAAGTCAAAGAACAGAGGGCGCATCACCGGAGCGCCTTTCTCACTGGCCTGCCTCATGCATTCCCGGATATAGGGGCGCAGCCGCTCCCGGATAAAGAGATATTTTTTCAAAATCTCATAGTTGTCCTCCCCAAAGCTCCACACCTCATTGTCCTGGCCGCTGGTGAGCTGGCGCACGCCATTAATAAACTCCTCCTCCCGCTCATACCAGGGAGAACGCTCCCCATGCATGCGGAATACCGGGCAGAATGCCCCCCAGGCAAACCACCGCACCAGCAGTTCCTTAAAGTAAGGATCCTGAATGTTGCCGCCGATGAACCCGCCGATATCCGAGGTCCACCAGGGAATCCCCGCCACACACATATTAAGGCCCGCCTGCAGCTGCTCGCGCATGGCCCGGAAGGAGGAATGAATGTCCCCGGACCAGGTCAGCACTCCATATTTCTGGCTGCCCGCCCAGGCGCAGCGCACCAGACTCAGGATCTCCGTCTCCCCCGCCTCTTTCAGGCCGTCATAGAAACCCTTGGCGTAACCCACGGGATAGACATTGCTGCACTGCAGCGCCGGTCCCGCATAATAGCGGTAATTATCAAAATCGTAGGGACCGTACTCCGGCTCCGCCTCGTCCAGCCAAAAGCAGCGAATTCCCTTGTCGTAATAATTCTCTTTACATTTCTCCCACACAAACCGCTGGGCGCCGGGATGAGTGGCATCGTAGAACACCGTATTGCCCATCCAGGACATATGATAGGCCATGCCCCTGTCCGGGGCCACCAGATAGCCCTTGCCGCTCATCTCCCCGAAATTCTCACTACGCTCGTCAATGGTAGGCCATACCGATACCACCGGCTCTATGCCCATCTCCCGCAGTTCTTTGACCATGGCCTCCGGGTCCGGCCAGTCTCTGGGCTCGAACTTAAACTCGCCCTGTCTGGTCCAGTGAAAGAAATCCACCACAATGGCGTCCATAGGAAGCCCTCTCCTCTTATGCTCCCTTGCCACCGCCAGCAATTCCTCCTGGGTGCGGTAGCGCAGCTTACACTGCCAGTATCCCAGACCGTACTCCGGCATCATGGGGCTGTGGCCCGTCACCTCGGTGTAGCGCTCTTCCAGTTCAAAGGGGGTATCCCCAGCCACAATGTAGTAATCCAGTTTTTTGGTGCTTTTCGCATACCACTCTGTTCGATTGGTGGCAAAATTGGCTGTACCAATGGCCGGATTGTTCCAGAAAAAGCCGTAGCCCCTGCTGGAGATCAGAAAGGGAACGCTGGACTGACTGTTGCGATGGGCAAGCTCCAGTATTGCCCCCTTTTTGTCCAGATGTCTGTCCTGATACTGACCCATTCCGAATATCTTCTCGTCGTCATAGGCTTCAAACCGCATGGTCAGCTCATAGTCCGTGCTGCCGGGGATGGGCTTTAATTCTCTTGCGTCAATTCGCAGAGAAGTGCAGTAGCGGTTGATTCGGTTCCTGTTGCGCCAGTACTCCTCCGTCAACAGTTCGCCCCTCTGGTTATAATAGCTGATCCATCCCTCCGGATTGATCTTCGCCGTGATTTTACCGTTTCTGGCTGTATATACCTTGCCGGTCTGGTGATAATGAGCATACTCCTCGGAGGCGTACCAGGGATCTGTAGTGTCGATCTCCTCCACCGAAATCTCCATATGACAGTCCTCCACAGGCTCTGTCAGCGCCCAGTCCTGCCCATCCATCACAGCCTCCCCGGTCATCCGCACCCGGAAGGCATCTTTTCCCCACGGCTCCAGCCACAGGGTCTTTTTGCCGTCTATGATGACGATTCTGTTCTGCTCTGCACTTACCTGCATGTTTTTTCTCCTTTCTCACTATCCGTGGCATCCCCTCAATGATTTTTACCGATTTTCATCCAGATATAGCTGCACGCGGCTCTGAATGATACCGGCCACGGTATGGGCATCCTTATTTCCGGAAAAGAACGCTTCCGTTTCTTCCTCTATAATAGTTCTAATCGGATTCCGGTCCGGCCGATTTGTACAGTTATCCATTAGGTCCAGATATTCCGGCATGTAAGACGTTCCATCCGGTTTTGCATGCACAGGCAGAAATCCGCCGTTATCCATCCAATACACATACGCACCGACAATATTGCCTCTCCAGTTCAAATGTGCGTCATCGGGATTCACGATCCGTTCTGTACAAATATCCTTACGCACAGGATAATCTTTTATCTCCTGACTCTCCCGGCTAATAGCATAATTCACAAACTCTGCCGCCAATTCACTATGTTGCGAAAAAGCGTTGATTGCAATTCCATCCCAACAAGTCATAAACCTGCCGCTGCCACCCTCTGTCGGATACCCCACAATATGATATTCTTCCCCCAGATCTGCCATGTCCTCACAAAAAAACCCAAATCCCGTCATATATCCCATAGGAGTATAGCACAGAATTTCTCCTTCCCTCAACTGCCTCCTGCCTTCCGCCATCAGATCATTTAGCATCGTGCCGGGCACCTGACTCAAAGAATTCTCCGTCTGGGCATACCGCTTGCACACCTCCAGAAGATGACAGAATTCCTCCGTGTCAAAACTGGCTTTCCCATTCTCCAGATCCAGCAGGGAACAATGCTCCAGGTCGGCCAGAAAGAAATCACACAACAGATCATTGCCATCCAATATATAGTCCTTCGATCGCTCATTGATAATGGAACGCACCGGCCGACCAGCCTGCTCCCGTTCCTCCAACAGGGCTACCACCTCCTCCCATGTCCATGTACCCGTGGGACAGAGCTCCTTGGGGGCATACACGATATAGTTATCTGCAATAGCCGTATTGGAGATGCTGTAAAGTCCTCCGTCTATCATGCCATATTCCAACACTCCCTTAAAAAGCTGATCCAGCACCTCCTGATCCACTATCTGTGACAGCTCTGTCAACAGGCCATTCTTCTGCAATGCCTCCAGCTCGGTCCGACCCGCCACCAACAGATCCGGCCCATGGCCGGCCACCAAATCTGCCTGAACCCTCGCCCAGTGACTATCACTCTCCTCCCAACTGTCAGCTACCCGAATGTTTATCTGGACCCCCTCGTGTGTCCGGTTGAACTCCTGTACTATTGTGTTTGTAAAAGAATCTATATAATTGTAGGGACCGGCCAACGTCAGTTCGACCTGCTCCACATCCTCGTTGGCAATCTCAAACAGATAATCTCTGTAACCGTCGTCATAAAAGAGCACAATAGCTCCTCTGGTGTTCTGCAATATAGCGCAATATCCCTTAAAGGAGAAACCCACCCCCAGATACAGATTCTCACAGCTGCCGGCAGAAACATCCCAGCGCACCAGAGCATTCCTTTCATTCACATAATACACATCCCCGTAAGCATTCATGAGACGATCACCGAAATTCTGATGATCTCCCTCATAAAGCTTTATCTGCTTTCCCCCGTCCATACCCCAAATCACATTACTTTGGTCCTTATAGTTGACATTCTCCCAGATGCATCTTCCCTGACTGTCATGATACAGACTGACATTGGAGTCCTCGAGTCCTTGGGTGGGATCCAGAACCATAGCCAGCGCTCCTTCCACATCTACCACTGCGTAACGCTCGCTTCCGTCAGTTCCCTGAACACAGTAATAGCCGCGGCTGTCCCACTTGGAAGAATTCCTCCACGGCCATCCGTCCTCCTGAACCAGTCCGGCTTCCTGTAAGGCTGGCAGCAGATTCTGGCTGCTTTCCACATGTCCCTCCTGATCCAGCCAGACGGCATAATATTCCAATAACTGCTGAGATTCCGCATCCTGTTCATACGCAAAAACTACCGGCTTACCCTGTGCTACGTCCAGGGATACTATGTGAAGGGGATTGGATAAGCCCATCTCCTCCAGATACAGCTGGTGGCATTCTGTCTCCAATGTATCTCCGTCAATACGGTTCAGATAATATGAAACCTCTATTCCTTCCTCCTTTGCACTGTCATAAAGAGCCAAAATATAGTAATCGCCATCCTCTACCGCCCGGTATTTTTCAGTGCTGGTCATATTGAAAGGGTCCTGAATCAGGTTCTCCCGATATGCTGTCTGATTCCACCAGACCGGAGCCACCTCCTCTTCCTCGAATCCCTTCCATGGCTGAACAAACAGATCGTAAGGATCTCTCCCCTCCAGCACCGGCACACGCTGTGCCGTGGGATCTCCGGAATTATCCGCCGTCATATAGGAAGGAACCCCGCTGGAAGAATTCTCAGAGGTTCCGCTGGGGGATTCTGTCTCCTTCGGGCTGCCGACATCTTGTCCACAACCTGCGAACATATAGACACACAGTATCATCACCATGCTGATGGCAATCCATCTTTTCAACATCGCTTTCATTCTGTTTTCCTCCGATTTTGAGGTTCTTTAGAACCTCCATTCCGCATCCGCCCTACCAACACACAGCCAGATGCTGTTTTAGAGTTCTGTATTCACCCCGCACGGCTCCCCATAGATCACGCCTCTGGACCCCGTAGCCAGGAAAAATCTTCCGAAAGATCTCTTGTCTCCATCAATGCTGTTGATTTCCCCATACATCTGTTTCTCCGTATTCAGCCGTTCATAAGTTCTGCCCTCATCCAGCGTCCGATAGAAACCGTACTCCCCATCGATGCAGCCGCACAGATAGATGGCCTTGGGCTCGCTCACATAGTCGCCGCCGAAGCGTCCCAGGCCCAGTCCCAGCCGCAGACAGCTATCTCCCTCCGCACTGAGACGTGTGCAGGTCAAACGGTCTTTTTCTGCCTCATATACCAGTTTCCACATGCCTTCCCGGGCCATGGCAATGTAAAATACGCCGCTCTCTCCCGCCGCTCCTCTTATCTCCGAGGGATTGGCCGTGTCGATCATGCCAAAATCACAGACCGGAGCTTTTTCCATAATCTGTCCCTCGGCTGTCTGCACCACATCCGGCAGCTTGCGCACAAAGGACGCCCCGCCGTCCCGGCTGACATATATTTGACCACTCTCCCCAAATCCATAAAAGAGCTGCGGATTGACCCGGTCCGAAAATACTTTCATGCATGTCCCGGAAAACTGTCCTCTTTGCCGCCTCTCCACCTGTCGCACCTGCACGGGACTGCCGTCTGCCTCAAACACCTTTACCGGGGCAAAGCTCCTGCCTCCGTCCCGGCTGGAGATCACCATATCCATGGGCAGCCATATCCGGTCGGCAATGGACCAGACAATGTTCTGGCCATCCGGGGACATGGCCACCCAGCCCGGATTCACATTGGGCCGCTCAATCTCTCTCATGGCTGCGTCTATCTTTTCTCCCTGGCCCCAGGGCATGGGAATGCGCTGGAACGTCTGAAATCCGTCCTGAGTCCGCACCAAGCCGCCCTTGGTCAGCCCCCGCCAATTTCCTCGGGCCGTAATGATGGCCAGGCTGCTGTCCACATCCGACAAATCCGCATTGATGCAGGTGATATACCGATTGCCCTCCGCATCGTCAAAGGAGTTGCGGCATGGCTTTGTCAGATCCCTGAATGCAAATCCTCCCAGATCCCCCACGATATCCACCAGCTGGACTTCGCCGGACACAGGCCCATACACATTCAGATGCACCGTCTCCTCGATGCCGTCGCAGTGGTCGTGATATCTGGGATGATCGCTGAGCAGGGCGTCCGTGGTAAACACTCCCGTGCCGGAGTTAAACCACAATTCATTGGCGTTAAACGGATTGATCTTCACGTCGCTCTCCCAGTGCAGCAGACTCCGGTTCCCGTTGTACTGCGGTCTCATGTAGGAGCTGTTAAAATAGATATCTCCCACCTCCAGCCCATTCAGGCTCACCCGCCAGGTCTCCCCATAGTCCTCGGACACATAGATACATTCCGCGTCCAGCTTTTCCTTGCACAGGGTAGCGCATGCCACCAGCCCTGATCTGCTCTTACAAGTGCTGATACCACCGAAACCATAGTCCAGATAACCGCTGGTCCGCAGCCCTGCGGCGTCCGGCGTGATATCCGTGTAGCCGCTGATTCTGCCCTCTGAAAAGCTGTAGCGCAGCACCTTGCCGCCGATGGTATCCCCAGTGTCGCAGCTGTACCCCAGATCCACAATATAATTCCATCTGCCGGTGGCACACATGGTCACATATAGGTATTTTCCGTCATAGGCGTACCGCTGGGCCACCAGTCCGTTCATTTTACTGTCTTCGAGGATTGGGCTTTCCGGCTCCTCCAGCGGCACAAAGCTTTTTCCCTCATCATAGGAGACATATAGGCTGTGTCCCCGGAGCGTGTCGTCCACCCGGCTGGTGTACCCCGCCGTTCCCGCCACCAAAGTCCGGCCATCCTCCGATACCCATATAAACGTCATGTAGTCCTCCGGCACCGGCAATTTTTCCCAATTTTCACCTCTGTCACGAGTGCGCAATAGACCTCCCTTGGAACTGGCGAAATACAGGGTATCGCTGTCCTGCGGGTCCACCACCAGACGCTGTCCTGTGCCCCGGCCGCTGAGATTGCCATGTACCATGACGGGAATCTGCATATAACGGAAAGTCTCGCCATAATCCTCAGAGACAGACAGCTTGCCCACTCCCTTTTCTATCACACCGCTGGCAATATATAGTCGCTCCGGGTAGCGGTTATCCAAAGCGATGGCCGCCGGATAAGTTTCATCCAAATCCTCCATCGTCACATGATCAATCAGGCTCTTCCACCTCTTTTGCTCCGGCTCAAAACGATAAACGCCCCCTATATCCGTTCTGGCGTACAGTATGTCCGGCGTCTGTTGGTGATACAGAAGACCTGTCACATAGCCGCCTCCCGGTATGGGAGCGTTGCGATATGTATAGGACAGCTTTTTTGTAATCTTCATATCCAATCCTGCCTTTCCGTCTGCCTCCCTCCGACAGCAGACATTCAAGATGCTCGATAAGACTATTCTCCCATAGATTGGACAAAAATGCCATGTATTTTTTTGTTTTTCTAAAAATCCAGCAAAATAGGCACTCTGTTGTCCTGGGAAAACTTCACCGCCCTCCACAGGATGGAAAAGGCAAATTTAGCCAGGGATTCCGTATCATATTGAGTCTGTTTCTGAATTTTGGGCCTGCCGAAAAGCCCCTTTGTGGTGATGTCCGGTGGATATCCCTCCGTATCTCTCCAGCTTAAGATCGTCTCCTCCGCCGCCTGCCAGCCCAGTTCGTTGGCCTTTTCCAGTTCCGCTTTCAGGCCGCCGGTGGTGGCAATCACTGCCGGGGCATCCGTGGGAAGCGGTCCCTCAAACCAAAATCCATCCTCTATGGGCAGCCACCATGTGGCCCAGGCAAACAGGGACCAATGCTTATCCGGGTCCGACGCCATGCGCTGAACAACCGGGTGATTCTGAAAATCCCAGCCCGCCTTCACGGTGGGAGGCAGAGGCTCTCCATAGGACTTGCATGCAATGTACAAAACCAGTGCGCCATAGGCGTCCCAGTCCGGCTTGTCCGTATAGTAGGGGGCCTCGTTGTTCTCCGGCCAGGGGGCGTAGGGAGGTTTCCCCTGGGGAGTGATGGACTGCAAAATCTGATTCCGCCAGTTTTCCATAGCCTCCCGAATTTCCTCTGCCGATGCTGTATTCTCCCCTTCACCGCCGGGAGTGATGCGACTGAAGATATAGCCGTTTTCCTCCGCCCACTGCTGTGTCATGGACTTCCAGTTCTGTGCATAGTAGCGTGTCAGAGTTCCCGCATAAATATCAAGTCCCATATTTTAATAACCTCTCTTTTTCATTTCGCTGCAAAAAGCCGTTTCCGATAAATCCGCCCGCCGCGCCGCTTCCTCCAAGCCGAGCAGACCATCATTTACCAGCGAGAACAGAGTCATAAGGGTTCCCCGCTTTTCACCTCTCTTTTCACCCCTCTTCAAGGCATCTCTCTTAATATCCTCCAGAGCTTTACACATATCCGTCTCCTCCTCTCCGCAGGGCAACACAACGGAACAACCAGAAAACCTATGCATTCCCCGCTTATTAATGTCGTTTGAATTTAAGCAGGGATATCTGAATAATAGAATGTCAGAAACAATAGTATCACAGCGCTCTGCCTGTGATTAGAATATCCTGCCTTTGGAATATACTGCTATGAATGCAGTATAACACAGGATACTGGGGGACGCAATACCAATCGCGAGTAAAAAACCAAACTGACACAAAAAGCGGAAACGGCTGCTCATACAAACCGTTTCCGCTCTTTTCACCGCAGCGCTTGTGCTGCAGCCTGTTTCCAAATATTACAAAGTGTTGCTGGTGAAGAGATTCTTCACATGTGCCACTTCCGCATCCGTGGCCTTGCTGGCGGGCACATAGTAGGATTTCTCACGGGCAATGCCGTACAGCTCCTCCTGGCTCTGCTCACAGGCATTGCGAAACTGTTTCAATGTCTGTTTCAACTCCTTGTTCTCCGTCTGGGGAATCATCTCGGCATAGCGCACCAGCTCCCCGTTGATACCGGTCAGGGTATCCGCTACCATGGTTTTTTCCTGCATCTGCATCGTCTGCTCCTCCTTAACCTAAAAACTTCATCAGCTGCTGCTTGTTCTGCATGGCAGACTGGGCACCTTTTTCAAAAAACTGCTTGATCTGGGGGTCCTGCGCTCCCTGCGCATACTCCTTCATTTTGCAGTGTGTGGTGTCAAAGCCGCCGATCAGATGTCTGAGATTCTGTAATTCAAGTTCCGAAATATTGGGCATGTCTCTACCTCCTACAACTAAAAATTGTTTTGTACTCCAGAGATAGTATGTGTCCCGGGCAAACTTCCTATACATGCAGAAAAATGAATTTTAAAATGGAGCGCCCTATATCTGATGCCGCACTACCGCATACTCATCATCCAGCTGATAATAGGGACAGGAACTCTGCGTGCCGGTCAAAAAGCGGTACATCTCATCCTCGTCCAGATTTACGAGGCAAAAATAGCACTCATCATCCTCATCGTACACATAGTTGACACAACTGTCGCAATTTGACGCCATAAATACTCCTTTCCCGCATATCGCATTATCTATATAAAAATTTCAATGTCATTTACAATAACATACCTACTCCACATGCAGATACTGATATATGTCGCGTTTTCCCACGCCCCGGTCCTTTGCCACCTGTTTCATGGCGCTCTTCTCGTCTAATCCCTGCTGCCGGTAATAATCCATATGCTCCTCAATGGACATATTCTCCCACGCCGCAATATCCTCCTGCCGTTTCTCCTCCAGACTCTTGCCCTCCAGCACCAGCACATATTCTCCCCGTGGCTCCTCCTCCCGGTAATGTTCCAGAGCCTCCTTTAGTGTGGTGGGAGTCACCGTCTCAAACCGCTTGGTCAGTTCCCGGCACAGGGTGATCCGGCGCTGTCCCAAAGCCTGATACAGTTCCTCCAATGTCCGCACCAGATGATGGGGCGCCTCATAGAGAATGATGGTCCGGCTCTCCTCGGCCAACTCCTGCATAACTGCGGCCTTCTCCTTTTTGTCCGCGGGCAGAAATCCCTCAAAACAAAAACGTCTGGTGGACAGCCCTGACAGGGTAAGAGCGGTGATACAGGCAGCCGGTCCCGGCAGACTGGTCACAGCTATACCCTGCTCCTGACACATACGCACCAACACCTCCCCGGGATCGGATATGGCCGGGGTACCCGCATCCGTGATCAGAGCGATATTCTGCCCCGCCAGCAGCTGCCCCACCAACTGCCTAGCCTTTTCCACCTTATTGTACTCATGATAGCTGGTCATGGGGGTGTGAATGTCAAAATGATTCAGCAGCTTGATACTGTTGCGGGTATCCTCCGCCGCTATCACATCCACCATATGCAGGGTTTCCACTACCCGGGGCGTCATATCCCCCAGATTTCCTATGGGTGTGGCGCACAGATACAATGTTCCGGCCATATCCTCTCTCCTTTTTCTGCTCTCTAAAAACCATATTTTTCCCGAATCTCTTCCGTATACACACCTCTTTGGCTGAAAATAATCAGAGGGCTTTCCACCGTCATGCGGGATTTTCCGCCTCTCACAGCCTCAATCAACACCATGTTCGGCTCCTTGTCCACATAGGGATGCACCAGGCGCATCCTCTTTGGCTCCAGCTTATGGCGCACCAGTGTGGTCATAATTTCCGCCAGCCGAAAAGGCCTGTGCACCAAATAGAAATGTCCCCCCGTCTTGAGCAGCTTGGCCGTCTGACTTACCACATCCTCCAGCGTGCAGAGAATCTCATGCCGCGCAATGGCCTTGGGCGCGTTCGGATTGGCCAGCCCATGCCGACCGATCATATAGGGGGGATTACAGGTGACTACGTCAAAAAAAGCAGACGAAAAGTAACTGCCTGCTTTTCTGACATCTCCTGTCACAATATCGATCTTTTCCTCCAGACCATTGAGCAGCACGCTGCGCCGGGCCATATCCGCACTCTCCTCCTGGATCTCCAGCCCAGTCAAATGCGCCGCCTCCGTCTTAGCCTCCATCAGTATGGGAACAATCCCCGTGCCGGTACACAGATCCAGCACCCGGTCTCCCTGCCTGGCCGTGGCAAAACCGGACAATAACACCGCATCCATACCAAAGCAGAATTTATCCGGATGCTGGATGATCCGATATCCGTTTCGCTGTAGGTCATCAACACGTTCTTTGTCTCTCAAGAAAAACGACTTTTCCGTCTCAATCATTTTGTTCCCACTCATGGCTGCCGTGCTCTCTCTGCTGGCGATTGCCTTGATTCCCCTGACGTCGTCTGTAATCATTTCTGCGGCGGTTCTCGCTGCGCTCCGTTTTCTCCTCCCGCCGTTCCTGGTTTCGTTCACGACGGTTGCCGCCCTCGCCGCGTTCATATCTGCCCCGGCGGTTCTGACCTCTGTCACGGTCCCCCCGGTCCTGACGTCCTTCCTGCTGCCTCTCCGCATGATCCTGACGTCTGTCACGGCCTGTCCGCTCTCTTCTGTCCGGCCTCTCCTGACGCTCGTCCCACTCCTGACGCTCACGCCTTTCCTGAGAGCCGCCCTTGTCCGAATGCTCCCGACGGTCCGGTTTGCCCGCCTGCGCCTCTGCATTCTCCTCCTGGCTCTCTATCTGATCCTGCCGCTCCATACGCTCCAACTCCAGCAGTTCTTCCTTGGAAAGCTCCATCTGCTCCTTTTTTCCGTGGCGGCGCCTGAAACGCAACTGTTCTACCGGATATTCCAGAATCTCCTTCTCGTCATCCTTATCCACAACCACCTTCACCAGCTGGCGCAGCACATTTACACTGTGAACCTCACCCTTTAAGCCGTCCTCAGTGGTCACAAAGTCACCAATGCCCGGAAGTCTGCGGTTTAGCTCCTCATACGTGTCCTCCTCATGTTTCAGACAACACATAAGTCTACCGCACACGCCGGAGATCTTGGTGGGATTGAGGGACAGATTCTGCTCCTTCGCCATCTTGATGGACACGGGAATAAAGTCCGACAGATGTGTATGGCAGCACAGCGGCCTGCCGCAGATGCCGATGCCCCCAAGAATCTTGGTCTCGTCCCTCACACCGATCTGCCGCAGTTCAATGCGGGTTTTGAATACGCCCGCCAAATCCTTTACCAGCTCTCTGAAATCAATGCGGCCGTCCGCGGTGAAATAGAACAGCACCTTGTTGTTGTCAAAGGTATATTCCGCATCGATCAGTTTCATTTCAAGCCCATGTTTCTGTATCTTCTCAAGGCATATTCTGTATGCCTCTTTCTCCTTCAGCTTGTTGGCGGCCTCCTGCTCCCTGTCTCTCTCAGATGCCACCCGCAGCACCGGTTTCAGGGGCTGAATTACCTTGTCATCAGCCACCTCTCGTATATCACTGACTGCCGTGCCGAATTCAATGCCCCTGGCAGTCTCCACAATCACATTGTCCCCTCTCTTTATTTCAAAATGCAGCGGGTCAAAAAAATAAATTTTTCCCGCAGTGCGAAATCTAATACCAACTACTCTCGTCATCTATATACCTCACTTTTTTAAAAAACATCTGTATCTGACACTTCACTCATTTTATCACAGTTCACATTGTATGGAAAGAGGAAAAATCTTACCCATTTTCCTTCATTTCCAAGAAAAGCAGCTCCATTGTCAGGTCAAAATTCACATTGGCGTCCAGCCGTCTCTTGGCCTTATCCAGAGCGCGTATGACATTCTCTATTCCCTCATAACTGCTGCGGCCCGCCACCTTCCGGATAGCCTGAATCTCCTCCCGAAATACCAGATGATTGACATCCGCCGTTGCCTTGAACAGCAGTACATCCCGATACCAAATGGCCAGAATATCCAGATAGTCATTGACCTCCAGCTTATATTCCCCGATCTTTTTAATAGCTGTGACGATCTCCGGAATCTCCATGTCCTGCAGGTATTTCAGCAGGCCCAGCGCCTCACTCTTCACATTCTCAAACTCTTCGCTGGACGCCAGGGCCTTGGCCTTTCCCACATTTCCTCTGGCAAAAGCCACGCACACATCCGCCTTGTAGTCCGGCACCTGCAGCTCCTCCATCAGATAATTTTTCACCAGAGCGTCTCTGACCGGTTTCATATTCAGCAGCACACAGCGGCTCAGAATGGTGGGCAGCAACGTATTAGTATTGGATACCAGCAGCAGGATCACCGCATACTCCGGAGGCTCCTCCAGAGTCTTGAGAATCGCATTCTGTGCCTGGGGCGTCATCTTCTCCGCCTCGCCTACAATATAGACCTTATAGCGGCTGCTGTAAGGCTTTATAGCCACATCGTTATTCACCTGAGCACGGATATCGTCCACGCTGATCGTGTTGGGTTTCTCATGGCTCACATAGATGATATCCGGCTGGTTTTTGGACAGCGCCTGCCTGCAGGAATGGCACTCGTTGCAAGGCTCTGTGCCTCCTCGCTCACATTGCAGTGCCATGGCAAATATCCTGGCGATGAACTCCTTGCCGGAGGATTTTTCCCCACTGATTATATAGGCATGGGAGACCTTATGTGTCTCCAGCGCGCCCTGCAGATGCGCCTTGAGCTGTTCCTGCCCTATGATACTCTGAAATCCAACCATAAGTCCCCTCCTTGTGTATCTTCGCCGCCCTTACAGTCGACCTTCCTTTATCACATAAAAATATCCAGCAGCAATCCTCGAATCTCTCCGATTTTAGAGAGTATCGCCAGATTGTCCTTCTCGTCCTTCATCAGCTCCTGCGCCAGGTCGTCCAGATTCTGGTCCACCAGACGAACAATACCATAGACCCGGTGCCGCCCCTTTCTGTCCAGGAAATTCTCTCTGGAAAAAGAGTGAGAGCGGGTGATAATCTCATTCATGAATGCCTTGACCAGCCCTCGGTAATGTTTCATATCCCGCAGATCCTTGCGTTTGGACAGTTTCTCGCCCTCCATGGTGATCTGCTCCATCAGAGCGCTCAGCCGCTCCTGCAGCTCCGTCTCCTCGATATGACTGGCCAGCGTGAACTTAAAACTGCCATCCGTCTGCTGCGCCGGTGCGGCGCTCTCCACGGGTGCGGCGCTGGTCACCTGGTTTACCTTGATATCCATTATCCATCCTCCCCGCACATTTCCTGCTCTATGTACTCATGGATTTCTTTCAAACAGCGGTTCAGGTCGTCATTGTTAAACCGCCTGACAATCCCCGCCTCCCGAATCCGCTCTTCGGAAAAATCCTGCCTGTCCGCCAGAAATCTGCGGCACATTTCATCATATCTGGGCTGCTGCTGCGCTTTTTCCCGAGCCAGTGCCCTGCCAAGCCGCTCTCCGTCGTCCAGTTCCAACAACACCGGCAGCACCTGTTTCGGCCCAAAATAGTTCCTGATACTCACATAGGCTTCCGGCGTGCCGATCATACAGTAATGGGCTGTTGACAGATCGATCTGCCCGTCTGCCACGGTGAAGTACCGCCACAATCCATGGCAGGTATCATAGGAACGCTCCTCAATGATTCTTCCCTCATCACGAAGTCTGCCATACCCCGCCTCGTCCGTGAAAATATACTCAACACCGTTCTGTTCACCGGCGCGTATGGGCCTGGTGGTATAGGGCACAATGGGACGCAGCGCCAGCCTTTCATCCGCCATTAAAAGCTTATATATGGTGTCCTTTCCGGTGGAACTTTTCCCCATCAGACATATTATTTTTCCCATAATGCCTACTTGACCTCGATTACCCTGATCATATTGGTAGTACCCGATTTGCCCAGAGGAACGCCTGCAGTGATGACCACCAGTTCCCCGGCCCGGACGTATCCGGCCTTCTTCGCCTCCTCCACCGCAGCGTCAAACAACTCCTCCGTGTCGTCCTTCTCCGGCAGCAGCAAAGGCTGACAGCCCCAAAGCAGATTCAGCTGCTTACACACTCTGGGATTCACGCTGCAGCTGATTATCGGGCAGGAGGGTTTGTACTTTGCCACCTTAGTGGCGGTAAAACCGGACATGGTCACGGTGATAATGGCACTGGCATGCAGATCCATGGCGGTGGTACAGGTGGCGTAAGAAATTGCCGTAGTGGTGTCCGGGTTGCCTGCGGATGCCAGCTCATCCATTTTACTCCTATAGTTCAGATCCTTCTCTGCGCATTCCGCAATCCGGGCCATAGTCTGCACAGCTTCCACCGGATATTTGCCGGCGGCGCTCTCACCGGAGAGCATAATAGCTGTAGTGCCGTCATAGATGGCGTTGGCGATATCTGTCACCTCGGCCCTGGTGGGACGGGGATTTTTAATCATGGACTCCAGCATCTGTGTGGCGGTAATCACATGTTTTCCCTGAGACACCGCCATCCGTATCATCCGTTTCTGCAGAGCCGGAATCTCCTCAATGGGAATCTCCACACCCATATCCCCTCTGGCCACCATCACGCCGTCGGACACTTCCAAAATCTCCTCCAGATTCTCGATTCCCTGCATATTTTCAATCTTAGCAATGATTTTCATGTCATTGTTGTGTTCGTCCAGAATCTTGCGCACCTCCAGAATATCCTCTTTGGTTCTGGCAAAAGAGGCCGCCAGGAACTCATACCCCATCTCTATGCCAAAGAGAATATCCTGTCTGTCAACCTCGCTGATATAAGGCATGGACAGAACCACCCCCGGCACATTGACGCCCTTGTGATTGGAAACTGCGCCGCCGTTGATAACTGTACAGACAATATCCGTGTCCGTGATCTCGTCCACACGCATCTCTATCAGCCCGTCATCGATCAGAATGTGAGTACCTACGCTGATATCCTTTCTCAGATTCTTATAGGAGATGGCTGCCCTCTCGCTGTTTCCCAGAATTTCCTCCGTTGTCAGCACAAATTTCTGTCCGGGAACCAGCTCGGCCCGGCCGCCCTCAAAATCCCTCAGCCGGATTTCCGGTCCCTTGGTGTCCAGCAGGGTTGCCACCTGCAGTCCCAGTTCTTTCCTGACCTTGAGTACCTTTTCCAGCTTTGCCTTCTGCTCCTCATGGGTGCCGTGTGAGAAATTAAATCTGGCCACATCCATACCGGCCAGCATCAGCTCCCTTAACTTTTCTTCCGTTTCACAGGCAGGACCAATAGTACAAACAATTTTTGTTTTTCTCATAACATGTTTCCTTTCCAGATTCATAATCTCCTGTCCGCCGCCCCTTGGGACCGGCAAGTCATATGAGACTGTTTTTCTGTGCCGATGTCAGCACCTTAAGTCCAGGGACTCCGTTTCTCACAGAAATGCCCTGCACATTCAGGCCGTCTGCCAGATACCGTTCTATCCGGCGCATATCTGCCTCCTCCAGACACTCGCCCGGCACCAGAATAGGAGTGCCCGGCGGATAGATATTCACAAATGTACCCGCATATCTGCCCACGGCATCCTCCAGGGCAGTCCACTGCATGGGGAGATCCCAGCTCTCACACAGGGGCAGACTGACTCTCCGCTGCGGGACCGGTTCCTTGGGCCATTGCGTTTCTTCGCCTTCCGACCGTTTCAGCCGACTGTCAATCTCCAGCAGTGCCTCCGCCATTCTCTGGTATCCCTGGGATACATCTCCCACGGTGAACATGGCAAGTACATAACCGTCGCACGCCATTTCCGGCTGTAGTCCATAGCGCTCCAGCAGTTCTCTGTATAATTCTTGCCCTGTTATCCCGGTATTTTTCACGGAAATTACTAATTTTCCGATATCCTGATGTTTTTGATATTCCTCCTGGGGCAGCGAGGCAGGAGGCCACACAGTCAATGCTCTGCAGGCAGACAGGCGTTCCAACATCCTGTTCCAATTCTCAGTCATCTGCCCGAAAAGCCGTCCCCCTTCCTCCCGGGCAAGGCGTATGGCATTGTCAATACTGGCCATCAGCACATAGGACGGACTACTGCTCTGATAAATCCGTAAAAATCTCCTGACCAGCCCCCGGTCCACCAGCGGACCGTTGACCTGCAGCAGTGCCGTCTGGGTCATGGCCGGCAGAGTCTTGTGTACACTGGTCACCACCAGATCAGCCCCCGCCCGGCTGCTGCCACAGGCAAAGGCGGAATGAAACCCCAGGTGCGCTCCATGCGCTTCGTCCACTATCAGCGGTATATTGTAGGCGTGTACAATTTGGGCAATCTCCTCCACCTCCGCAATTCTTCCCTCATAGGTGGGAGAAACGATCAGCACACCATCAATATCCTGCTCACGCTCCAGCGCCTCCCGCACCTGCTCCGGCGACACCGCCTCACAGATATCCACCTCCGGCACCCGCTCCGGATACAGATAGGAAAGCTGCAGCTGCCGAAGATACGCCGCATGATATATAGATTTATGACAGTTGCGGGAGATCAGCAGTCTGCCGCCTCTGGGGATCGCCGCGCTGACAGCGCTAAGAATACCACTGGTGCTGCCACCCACCAGATAGTATGCTTCCTCCGCTCCGTAGGCATCAGCCGCATATTGCTGAAGTTCACGCAAAATACCCTCGGACTGATGCAGATTGTCGAATCCATCTATCTCTGTAATATCCAGTTCCGCCAGCTGTGGGGGTAAGCCCCCCATACCCTGCCGCTTGTGTCCCGGCATATGATAGGGGTATATCTCCGAACCGCCGTAATCCTTCAGTTTCTCAAATAGCATCTCCACTCTCTGTTCCCGTCTCAGATTGATTCTCCTGCGCTGCGGCGCCATGACCATGGCTCAGGCGCAGAGTTTCCAAGGTTGAACACCATTTGTCCGCAATAGTCACGATCCATGCCTCCCTGCACATAGGCGGCACTACCGTCAAGGGCCACATATGCTTTTTAATAATATCCCTCTCCCGGGGAGTCAAGTGATACTCAGCAGCCGCATTTCTCAGAGCGATTCCCGGGTGGTAAAATCCATGCAGATTGTGAATCTGCACATGATCCTTGTCATGCCAGTCATATAAAAAATAATCGTGCAGCAGCGCCCCTCGAATCAGCTCCCTGCGGCTGCAGCGGATATGCAGCTTTGCCAATTTTTCACTGAGATACAGACTGCACTTTGCCACATTCATACAGTGACTGTTCACCGTCATGGTTCCATGCTGAACATGCTGTCTGGTCTTACGAAAGTTGGAGGAATGCAGGATGTCCTGCGCATCCTCCCGTATCGCATGATACAGTCTGTGTTCCCTCTGATAACGCTGCCGAAACCGCTCCGCCTGTTTCTCGTCACGCCGCCGGATGCGATTTTCCCATTTTCCGTTTGTTTCCACATCCATGTTTACGCCCCCTGCTCTCTACAGATCCTATTCTGATAAACCCATTGCCCTGCCTGCAATCCTGCGCAGCCCACTCCGTAACAGACAATATCCTTGAAGTCGAAGACTGAACCCAAAAGAATCCGCATAAATCTGTTGCCGGACAGCCCCAGCAATTCCACAAGATTCAAATATTGCAAAAACTCCACTCCCACGGCAAATATAAAGATAAATAACGGCAACCACCTGCATCTCTCTGGCAGCAGGGTCCGCACCAGAAAGTAGAGAACCACTACCACCAGCGCATCTCCTATATAAGGACGCACAAAGCGGTCGTGTACAAACAGGGCAATCATAACTTCTACTATCAACAATAGCAAAAAAACAATGAAAAAAAGAATTCGTTTTTTCAAGTCTGCCACTCCCCGAACTGTATCTATCCCTCTGTGAAAATCTTTATATACAAATCTATTTGACAATCCCCATATATTATAACATAAATACAGCGGCAGAAAAAGGATGTTTTTGCCTTTTCTGCCGCTTTTTCAATAAAATAGTGCCCAGAACCGGAATCGAACCAGTGACACGAGGATTTTCAGTCCTCTGCTCT
>CAYLIM010000021.1:0-39721 GCA_964383805.1 uncultured Acetatifactor sp. | reverse complement strand
ACCAGCGCAATCCCCATCTCCTGCGCGATCTGCTCCATAATAGCCGTCTTGCCGATTCCCGGTGCTCCCAGCAGAAAGATGGGCCGCTGGCGCACCACAGGAATACAGTACTCTCCAAACTCGTCCTTCTTAAGATATATATTCACGGAGTTCTTGATATACTCCTTAGCCTGTCTGATATTCATGTCCCTACCTCTTTATCTGTATCAGTAAGCTTAAAGCTCGCTCTCAATGACCACCTTCATACTCCAGGGCGGCACACTCTGACGCATCTCGTCCTCCTCCAGAAAGGCAAAAATCACGTCATATCCCGGCATCCGTTCCGGGTAAATCCCATAGCCATCGGTAAAGTAGATCAGTCCCTTCAGGTTCTCGAATTCCCCCTGCTCCAGCAGACTGTCCACATAGTCAAAAACAGGTCGAAAGTCCGTGGCTCCAAACCCCTGCAGCCTGCCGTTGGTCAGAAACGCCTGAAAGTCCTCATCGCAGGTTATTTTGGTGTCGCTCTGCACCTCATTGTCACACTGAATGATATGCACATTGATCTTGGTAAAAAAGTTCTCGGTCCCCTTCAGGATCGAGTAGGTCTTGTTCAGGAACTCCTTCACCACCGGGCCTCTGCAGGAAGCGGAGGTATCCAGCGCAATGACAAACTCCTTCACCTTTTTCGCGTCCCTGTACTCCAGCGGTTCAATCAAGGGCATATTTCCGTACCGCTCCAGACCATAGGTGTAATATATATAGTCAAATTCCTCATCGTTGACGGTCAAATCCTCCCCCATGACCGTAAAACGTTTCAGTATGGCGCTGTAGTCGTACCGGTCTCTGGTGGCCTCCGCCAGGTTCTTCTCCAGGCTCTCCGTGTTCGTCCTGCTTTTCGTGAAAGATTTCAGATCCGCCTTGACCCGCTCGCTGACCTTTCGCCACTGCTCCTGCGTCATCTGTATCTCCTCCGACATGATCCATCGCTCATGGCTGTCCCGGCAAAACAATCCGGCCAGTTCCTGCCTCTCCCGCGGGGACACCGGATTGCGTCTCATATATTTATAGATTCTCTCCGCAGTCAGCGCTCCCACGTCCTCCCGCCATACCCGCAGTTTTCCCTCCGCATCCCCATCCGTATCCAGACCGGCCATGGGCAGATTCATCTCCAGGATCACACTCTCCACAGCCATATCCGCCGCTATGTCCCACAGCTCCCGCTCCACCTTATCATAGGCAAATCCGTGATAAAAGATACAGTGCAGCAGCAGATGCAGCATACTGCGGGTCACCAGCCGAGGATCCCGCCGATACAGCTTAAGTATGTGCTCGGGATCGTACCACACAGTGCTGCCGTCCGTGGCAATACTGCCTGTGGCTCTCTTTTCCTGCCAGGTGAGAGAGAGCAGCGCCACGTCCAGAAAACGCAGGGACACCAGGATATTATCTCTCGCCAGCGCCAATACCTGTCCCGCCAGTTCCCCGATCTTCTGCTCTCTGTCCTTTAGCTCCTTTGCCACGCTGCCGCCTCCCGATACTTTGTCTTGGCAATGCACATCCCGGTTGTCAGTTTTATACTGACTAACGATAAGAATTTCCAATTTCCGCACAGCGCATGCCGCATAATCGGGCAGCATACACTGTGCGGAATGGAATAACTAATCGTTAGTGAGTATAGTGTACTGGAAAATATCGAAAATATCAAGCCCATCCCCCGAAAATGTGTTATTCTTAAGATACGACGTCGGACCATTTACAGCGTTTGCCCGAACAGTGCCCAGAGAGATTTCTGACCGCACTTTGGGCAGAAATTTCTCTGCCAGGCCATGGTACTGGCAGGGCGAACGCGGAACTTTAAATTAAGAAAGGAACATGCATGTATGGACAATCTGACTCTGCTGAGCCTGGCCCTGTGCTATATGGAGGAAAATCTGAGTGAGAATATCGCTGTCGAGGATGTGGCAAGGGCATGCTACTGTTCGCCCTCCAGCCTTCAGAAACTCTTCCACCGGTTATGCCACTACTCCGTCAAAGAGTACATCATCAAGCGGCGGCTGACCCGTGCGGCCCGGGACCTTCTGAACTGTCCGCAGGACAGCATACTGGACATTGCGCTGCGCTACTGCTATCAGAGCAACGAATCCTTCACCAGAGCCTTTGAGTCCATGTGGAACTGTAGTCCGTCTGCGTACCGCCAAAAACGCTCCTTCGCAGACCTTTGCCCCCGACTGAATCTGTCGGAGTATGATTATGGAGATGAGATTATGAGTAGAAAAAAAATGGTAGACATAAGCGAATTATACGATCTGTTCAAAGAGCGGAGAAATTGCTATTTTGTGTGCTGCGATATCCGTTCCCTGATTCCCATCAATGAAATTTCCCGCAAGGCGGGCGATCTGGCCATTGCGGAGACCGCCCGGCGCATGGACCAGTGCTGCGGCCCGGATGACCTGGTCTTCCGAATTGGCGGGGACGAGTTTGCCCTGCTGACCGCCAGCGAAGACTGTGCCTATGCCCGGCAGATTGCGGACCGGATACTGGCTATGAACGACCAGAGCTTTCCCTATGAGGACAGGGAGATCCCTCTGAGCCTCTATGCCGATATCGTCCGTTTCACCGGGAAAAATCTGCGCTACAGCGAGCTGTTTGCCTCCCTGCACCAGACCATTGAGGGCAGCAAGGGATAGGTTCTTTCGGCATACAAAAAGGAGCAGATACCCTGACGGGGTCTGCTTCTTTTTGTATGTGCCCAGCCGAATACAACGGCCGCATGTCCTTACTTCTTCAGCTTGGCTTTGAAGGCATTCAAATACTTTACGAGTTCATCGACCTCTTTCCCGATACCGGGGGCGTCCTTGTCCATCTCCAACATACCGGAAAGCACCTCTACCTTATTAATGATGGTGCGGAAATTTCTGAGTTCCTCCAAAAATCTCTGTGTCAAAATCTCCTTGGACTTGTCCGTTGCGCCGAAAGTTCTGCTCAGCACGTTACCGCTGTGAGTCACTCCCCGCACTTCCACCAGCTCGGTGGCCAGGAGCTTGCGCAGCACAGCCTGCACAGTGCTCTGTGTCAGTTCCGCTCCGGAATTGACGATCTCCGTAGATGTCAAAGGTCTCTCACTCTCATGTAAAATTTTCAATACTTCCAGTTCCCTGGGATTTAATTTCATCATTCCGCTCTCCTTTGCAACGATTATTTTAAAACTATTATAATACATTGGCCAGATTTTCGCAATACTTTTTGTTTGGTATAATATGCTAAATTTAAATTTTTTTTAAAAAAAGCCTTGTAAAGGATTGCCAATACTACTTTCGCAAAATATAATCGAACACTTCCATCCGCGTAAATCCCAGTTCTTTCAGACGTTCCACAGACTTTTGGATATTGTCCTCCGCATTGTAGGAGGGAATGCGGGGAATTCGGATTTTCACACGTTCCGGCGGCACAGACGCCGCCAGAAGACGCAGGTTCTCCTCCAGCGGTCCCTGAGGCTGTCCGGTGTAGGACTCATAGATCGTCCCGTCCATGTCCTTGATATCCACAATAAACTCGTCCAACGCCTCCAGCACCTGCGTCAGACTCTCGGAGGACACATGCAGAGAAGTCTCCGCAGCCAGATGCCAGCCCGGACCGCATACCTGCCGGAATGCAGCGATAAACGGCGCATGCAGCAGCGCTTCGCCACCGCCGAAGGTCACGCCTCCGCCGGTGGCCAGAAAGTACAAATTGTCTATCTTAACCTTTTCATACAGCTGCTCCGGCGTCATGTACTTACAGACCTTTAGGGTGGATGGCTCCCAGGCATGGGGATTGAGACAGTATCTGCATCGCAGCGGGCAGCCGTAGGCTCCCACCAGCGTGGTCACTCCCGGACCGTCCGTAGCCAGCCGGTGACGCTCTATGGCAAATACAGGGAGTGTGGCGCTCATAATCCTGTCGCCTCGTACTCCTCCGGATGGGCGTCCGGCAGAGCAATATCACCCGCCAGCTCTGATATTGTTTCCTCCGGCTCTTCCTCAGGGGGCAGCATCATTCCCTCAATCTGCCACTCCGTCTCCTCGGATTCCCCTTCTCCCTCCGGCAGCGTCCCATCTGTCTCGTCCACATCTGTTTCATTCCCGACCCCTGGCTGTTCTTCACCCTCTAACTCATAGGGTTCCACCACTTCCATGCCTCCATCGTAATCATCTGTTGGTGTTTCTCCCGCTAAATCCCCGGGGCTCAGCTCTGTGTTCCCTTCCAAATCCATGGGGCCTATCGGTGCAGTTCCCGCCGTCTGCGACTGTATTCCCATGGCATCCTTGAGCATCTCCACGGGACTGCAGGCCGTCAGACCGGCGCACACCGAGGCGGAGATTCCCACCACTGCCACAGCCTTGCCCAGTCCCTGCCGGACTGCCAGCTCCCGCTCCAGATAACGCAGCTCCGATTCGCATTTCGGGCAGGTCCCCTTACAGTCGCCCTGATGCGTACACTGGGACACCACATAGGGAATATCATTTTCCTCGGCTATCTGTCTGCGTATTTCTTTTAACGCCTTACATTTCTCTTTTCCTCTCATAATTACCTCCCATTTGCGTTTCGCATGTTCTGCTTGTGTTTCTCAATATCAAATGTCAGATTTTTCTGATAAAGCGTTACAAAAAAATCCAAAATTCTTATATTTTTCTAAACATATTGCAATATCCCTACATTTTATCGTATAATGAGACCATGAAAAAGACAGGGAGAACACTATTCATTATATTAATTGTACTCGGCATATGCTGCCTGGCCGCTGCGGGCGGAATCCTGCTGTACCGTTACCAGAGAGACAGACAGTCCCAGGAGACGCTGGAGGCCCTTCGTTCCTCTGCGGAAAACTACACCCAGACACAGCAGCCGTCTGAGCCTTCGGAGGACATCCCTCCCACGGCGGCGCCGATGGAATCTGCGCAGAGTACACCCGCCCCCACCGCCACTCCGCAGCCCACTCCGGAACCTGTGGAGAACCCCTATCAGGACAGCTTTCTGGCCAACGAGGACATGATCGCCTGGCTGGTGGTTCCGGACACCCGGATAGACTACCCCGTCATGTGGACCCCCCGGGACGAAAATTATTATCTCCGTCGGGGATTTGACGGTGGCAGCGATCAGAACGGCTGCCTGATACTGGATACGGACAGCTGTGTTGACCCCATGACCACCAACCTGATTATTCACGGCCACAATATGAAGTCCGGGGCCATGTTTGGGGAGTTGGACAAGTATAAGGAAGAATCCTATTTTCAGGAGCACAAGGAAATGCTGCTCTACACTGAAAAAGGACTTCACACCTATGAGGTAATCGCAGTTTTTCCCTCTCAGGTATATCTAAAGACGGAACAGGTCTTTAAGTTTTACCAGTTCTTCCAGGCGGATACACAGGAGGAGTTTGACGATTTCTACAATAATATTAAGGAGTTGTCCCTGTACGACACCGGGGTCACGGCTCAGTTCGGAGATCGTTTCCTGACTCTGTCCACCTGTTCTTACCATGTGGATCACGGCCGGTTCGTGGTGGTGGCCCGGGAGACTGACTGCGAAGACATCTATGCCCCTTTTCGCTGACCTTTACAGCTATGGTACCAGCTTTTGCACATATGCGCAATACCGTGTACAAGCTCAACAATATTTATTTACCTATCAAATCTAGGAGGTTACAAACATGAAAAAGATGAAAACCTTAGTTTCTCTGCTGATGGCGGCTGCTCTGCTGTTTTTGATGCCCGGCGCCGGAAAGCTGCAGGTATCCGCGGACGGGCCTACTGTCTACTCCCTGAAATATGTGGAGGCGAACGAAGAATGGCGTTTCCATATAGGTTCCTGGGATGACAGCAACCCCGGACACAGGGAACTGTACTACTTAAAAGAATCCATCAAGGACGGCGACGTCATTGTGGTTGAGGGCGGCGATCATAGTCTGACCCTGGATCTGTCGGTGAGTCTGAGCAACATTACCTTTAATCATTCACACCTTGCCGTCATTACTGCCAAAAGCGTAGACAATGTGTATGTGCTGCGTGACAGCACAGCCGCCGTCAACGGCGATGTGACTAATGCCTATGTATATGACAACGCCATCGTCAATTTTAACAACAACGTGACCAATCTCTACATTACCAAGGAGCGCTCCGGAGAGCAGACCATCGCCGTGCTGGGCACCGTCGCGTATGTAAAAACAGGGGATGCGGAAAAGGTATACAATGAATTCTACAATTTTGAGGCCAACTCTTTCCGGCAGGACAAGGGTATCCTGAAGACAGACCCCAGCAAGTACAGCACCATTCCCACCGCTGTCGTGCCTGTGGTGCCTGAGACACCCATAGTACCTACGGTACCTGCAGTACCAGCAGTACCCGCAGTACCTGCAGACCCCGCTCTGGTTCCCGTTGCACCGGTTGCTCCGATCGCGCCTATGGCTCCCGCCGCAGGCGAATATGACGATGTACCCAAGACCGGAGAACCTCTGGCTCTGCCCGCCCTGCTGTTTCTGAGCGCAGGACTCTGCTTTGGCGGGGCATACCTGGCAAAGAAAAAATCTGTATGCAGATAGCTTGATAACGTCAACTACCCAAAAGGGTCAGGTCCCCGTCAGGAGATCTGACCCTTTTTGATTATTGCTGCACCAAATCGGACAATGGCTTGAACGTATATCCCATCTCCTCCCATTTCGTCAGCAGTTCATCCATAATCTCCCCGTTAGTCTGGGAAGTGCTATGTAAGAGCACGATTGCCCCGGGGTGTATCCGGGAGAGCAGTTTGTCAAAGGCCTCCTCATGGGTAGGCTGTTTATCCTGATACCAGTCCACATAGGCCAGACTCCAAAAAAAGGTGGTATAGCCCATCTCCTGAGCCATCTTCAAATTCTCCGTGCTGTACTTCCCCTGAGGCGGTCTGTAAAAGGCGGTCATCTCCTGTCCGGTGATCTCCTGATACAGCGCAGCCACGTCATTCATCTCTTTGGCAAACGTCTCCCTGTCGGAGATGGTGGACATGTCCGGATGGTGATAGGTGTGATTGCCCACCGTATGTCCCTCCTCCACCATCCGCATGACCAACTCCGGCGCAGACTCCAGATAATGCCCCACCACAAAGAAAGTGGCCGTGGCATTGTGCTTTTTCAGTGCGTCCAAGATAGGCGCTGTGTTGCCGTTCTCGTACCCTGCGTCGAAGGTCAGATAAATCACCTTATCCTGGGCATTCCCCACATAGTAGGCATTGTATTTGGCAAGCTCCGCCGCAGAAACATTTCCGCTGGGCTGACTTCCCTCCTGACCGAATCCCAGCCCCCAGTTCTCCGGCGATTTTACCGCGGCGGAAGTAGGCATCATACCGCAGGTTGCGGCCCCCACCGCTCTTCCCAGCAAAAACATGGCCAGCAGGAATACCACTGTCAACGCTATTTTGGGATAGTCGAGTTTCTTCCAGTCCACGCTCCTTAAGTCAAAATTTTTGATTCGCTCCAGCATCATGACTCCTGATACTTTTTGTAGCTAATATATGAAACAGGGGGGGCAGAAAAGACCTGCCCCCTGTTTTTCTCTACACAATACCGCTCAGCTCCTGATACAGCCTCTTGGCATAGCTGTCCGTCATGCCGCAGATGGAGTCCGTCACCAGCAGCAGACGAAGGTACAGCTTCTCCTCCGACGATTTTCCCTCGCTGTATTTCCGGTAAATTGCCTTGTAATTGTCGGAGATCAGCGTCATAAGCTTGGTCTGCACCGCCGTCATGGGCTGCTCGCTTCCATAGACGATAGCGGCTCCCACAAAGCGCTCTAACAGAAAATTCAGGATGGTCTCACCTGCGATCTCCAGCTTGTGAATCGGCTCCGAGGTAAAGGCGTACCGATAGGCGATCTTCCCCAGAGCGTCCGCCATTTTTGCGTAGTCCCCCTCTGACAGAAGTTCACGCTTGAAAGTGCCTGCCATAATCTCCTCATAGTTTCCGGCAAAATTATCCGTGGCACAGGCCAGCAGCTTACCCTGCACATTGACGATCCAGTTCTGTACCGCATATTCCTCCGGGTTGGAGACTTTGCGTTTCTGCCCCTTCTTATGTCTATCCTCCAGCGCCTTCACCAGTTCGTCGTACTCCGGACCGGCCCCCAGCTCTTTCCCGTAAAAATACAGCTCATCCACCAGCTGCTGATAGCTGATACAGCCCTTTTTAAAGGCGTCCTCCACATCTGCGGTCTTGTATGCGATGTCATCCGCCGCCTCCAGCACGAAGGCCAGAGGATGTCTGCGCCCCCCGGTACCGAGAGTGCGCTGAATCTGCTCAAACAGCTCCTGCTCCGCATAGTAGTAACCCATCTTTTTTGTGCGGATATCCCCGCTGGCCTTGTCTATCCCCAGGGAGGACACCGGGTACTTGATGATCGTGCCCAGCAGCGCCTGGGTCAGATTCATTCCGTGCTCGTCCACCAGATAGTGCAGCTTGGTCACCAGCCGCAGCGCCTGGGTGTTGCCCTCAAACTCATAAAAATCCGCCTGCATCTGCTCTGTCAGAATCTCCGTCAGCGGCTTGTCCTGTAGTTTCAGACTCCCCATATTGGCCCGGAACCACTCCCGTATCACCGTCTCTCCAAAGTGGCCAAAGGGAGGATTTCCGATATCGTGCAGCAGCCCGGCACACTGCAGGATGTCACAGATATACCCCTGATACTCAGGTTTGAAATCCGGGTCCTTCACCTCCTGCAATATCTTCTGAGAGATGTTCTGTCCCAGAGATTTGCCAAAGGAGGATACCTCCAGGGAATGGGTCAGCCTAGTGCGGATAAAGTCGCTCTTATCCAGCGGGAACACCTGCGTCTTATCCTGCAGCCGCCGAAAGGAGGCGCTGCCGATGATCCTGTGATAATCCTTCTCATATTCTGTTCGCAGATCTCCCGACCCGACTCTCGCTCTAACGGGCCGAATCCGCTCCTCACTCAGCAGTCTGCTCCACTCCATGACCCTTTCCTCCCCTTTCCTGCACGCCCTTTTGAAGAATGCCTGCTTTGGGCATTCTTCCTGCACCTTATCCCTGCAGTCCTCTGGCCTGGCGGTCCATATCCTCCACCACAATGTCGTATATCTCTCCCAGGCTTGCACAATATTCCAGCACCTGCCAGGGCTCGTTGGTGTGGAAATGAATCTTGATCAGCTCCTCATCCCCCACCGCCAGCAGACAGTCTCCCTTGAAATGCTCCGTGATATAATCGCTTATAACGTCCTCGTCCAGGTCGTGTCCTTCGATCAGCAGCTGTGTGTCATAACGAAATTCCAATTGTTCCATACTTTAGTCCTCCTTATTAGAGTTACGCCTTCTGTTGCAGATTACATTGTCTGAATATCCGCAGCAGCATAAATACGGCGGCCACGGCCAGCACCATCTCCGCAAAGGGCTGCGCATACGGCAGGCCGTACAGCGGAAACAGCCAATTTAATATAAATAATGCCGGTATCTCCAGCACAATTTTACGCATCAGCGCAAAGACCAGCGCATATTTGCCTTTTCCCAGCGCCTGAAATACGCCCACAGCCAGGAAATCCATACCCAGAAAAGGCATAGACAGACTGAATCCACGCAGGAATCTGGTGCCATAGGCAATAATAGACTCATTTTCCATAAAGGCCCTGGTAAGTCCCGCCGAAAAGATCCAGAACAGAGCCATTACGCCAAACAGCGCCGGGATCATTATTTTTATTGCAAAGGTGATTGCCCTCTTCATCCGGGGATGATTACCGCTGGCGTAGTTGTAGCTGATCAGCGGCATGATACCCTGGGAGAATCCCAGCGCAATCTGCAGCGGCACCATACTGATTTTCTGGGAAATCCCCATGGCAGCCACCGCATCGGCCCCGTACTCCGACGTGAAATTGTTCAGAATGGTCATCCCAGTCACATTCAGCAGATTCTGTATGGAGGCAGGTATGCCCACCCCACAGATTCCCAGCACAATGGCCGCATTCCACCCCAGCATCCGGGGATTCACACAGACATAGGTGGAGCGCCGCTTTATATACAACAGCACAAAGAAATAGCCGCAGGCCACGCAGTTGGATAAAAAGGTGGCCAAACCCGCTCCCGCCGCCCCCATATTAAGTCCCCAGGGCATGATAAAGATGGGGTCCAGCACAATGTTGAGCAAGCATCCGCTCATGGTGCCGATGCTGGCGTGCAGAGACGCCCCTTCGGAGCGAACCAGATAGGCCAGCACCACATTCAAAATAGCCGGAACCGCCCCGCAGGACACGGTCCACAGCATGTATGCAGCCGTGGCGGGCGCAGTCTCCGCATCCGCTCCCAGCATGACCAGCAGGGGACCCTTAAATATGGTGCAGAGTGAGGCAAAGACCACGCCGAGAAAGAGCGCGCAGTAGAAACCGAAGGCCGAACTCCTGCGCACCATATCGTACTCCTTGCGGCCCAGGGCACGGCTCATCATGCTTGAGGTGCCCACGCCAAAAAGATTGTTCACCGCATTGAAGGCCAGCAGCACCGGAGCCGCCAAAGTCACAGCCGCATTCTGCAGGGGATCATTAAGCATTCCCACAAAATAGGTGTCAGCCAGATTGTACAGCACCATCACCAGACTGCTCAGAATCGTGGGAATTGCAAGATTTGCCACCGCTCTGGGAATGGGCATGGATTCAAACAACAAATTTTTGTCGGCGGATTGACTTTTCAGATATGTCACCTCCTATTCAGAGTTCAACATGTCCCCTACAAGCACACACGGACTTGTAATCAACATCAGGCCGCTTTATGGCGTCCTGATATTGATTAGTGCGCTTTCCGGGGACATGCTGATATCTATTTCCTCTGCCTGCCCTGTCTCGCGCCGGCCACAGAGTAATAACATTTATCGCAGAGGGAACTGCGTGCTCCGATGGGCAGCAGCTTGCCGCAGTAATTGCAGCGGCGCAGATAAAAATTCTTGCTCTTTCCCAGCTCCGCCAGAATGATGTCCTCCGTCTTTAAGCGTTCCTCTACCACCCGCTCCTCATTCATAATTTTTCCGAAACGAACCGAGAACTGATTGTACAGATCCAGCAGCTTGTAGTAGGTCTCTGCCCGCTCCAGCCGGGTATCCCCCCGCACCTCGTCAAAGACCGGGAATTTGATGGACACGTCCGCCGTGTAGGTGCGGCAGTAGTACCGCCACATGGCCATGCATTTCTCGTTGCCCAGGTCCACATCACAGGAAATCATATTGTAGACCTCCCGCTTGTCGTCAAAACCGGCAATGCTGTCCCGGATATTGTACAGGTTTTTGTACTTTATCAGCATTTCCTTGATATCCATTTTCCGGTATACATCCAGGTTCGGCTTGATGCCGTACCAGGAGGTCAGTATCTGGTCTATGGGCTGGTCAATGTCCAACAGCACCTGGGGAAAACCGATGATCGCGTACTCGATCGTATGTTTCATGGGATATACCCGCTTGATATGCTCCAGTCCCGCCTCAGTGGTGGCCGTCACATAGCCCACGTCATACATGCCCCGGCGTCCCGCACGGCCAGCGATCTGGCGCACCTCGAACTCGTTCAGGGGACGTCTCTCCTTGCCGTCAAATTTCATGTGCTCCATGAACACAATGCGCCGAATGGGCAGATTGACCCCAAGACCGATGGCGTCCGTGGCAACCACCACGTCATTTTCTCCCTTCAAAAACATCTCGAACTGTTTTTTCCGTATCTGGGGCGGCAGATTGCCATAGATCACGCTGGCCTTTACTCCCTGCAGTTCCAGTCTGGCCGCCACGTCCAGCACCATTCTCTTGGAAAACAGGATCAGCGCGTCCCCTCTGGTCAGATCTTTGTCAATATCAAAGGGCCTGTCCTCAAAAACCAGCTCCGTGTTCCGCTCATGGCGCACCACATCATATTTGGCGTGACAGCGTTTCAATATCCGGCGAATGATATTTTCCGCCTCCGGAGCCATGCAGATATGAACCTCCTTGGCCTTGATACCCATTACCAGCCGGGACCAGGCATGTCCCCGGAAGGGATCACTTATCATCTGCGCCTCGTCTATGACAGCTACGTCATATTCCGTGTCCAGATCCACCATTTCTGCCGTGCAGGCCGTCACCCGGCTATCCTCCGCGATATGCTGCTCCTCGCCGGTAATCATGGAGCAGGGAACCTCCGCAGCCAGCAATTTATCGTATATTTCCAGGGCCAGCAGGCGCAGCGGTCCCGCGTACACGCCGCATTTGGCCTTTTTCAGCCGCTCCACGGACTCGTAGGTCTTGCCGCTGTTGGTGCCGCCGATATGCAGGATAAAGCGTCTCTCCATGGCCAGGGCCTGGGTGTACTCCACCTCGGCATCTGTCTGCACCATGCCCAATATGGCCTTGCGCAGCTCCTTCTCCGATGCTTTCAGATATTTGTTATACAGCTCGCCGATACCGGAACCCACCATATTGATCTCCGTGTGCTCCAGCAGATACTGCACAAACCGCTCGCTGTGGGCACAGCTGTCAATATAGGTCAAATCCATGGAAATGATCTGTCTCTGGGTCTTCTCCATATTCCGCAGCTGCGCCGCATTGCCGCGGCTCTGATAGAACTGGGTCAGCGCTGCGCACTGCCGCTTGGGACTGGCTGTCAGCGCCTTACCGTTGTCCAGACGGGCCTCTATCGTGACCCGCATCTCCCTGGCCCTGTTGCCCGCGCTGCGGCTGTCCTTGATTTTGTTCTCATGAAAACTCAGGAAATCGGCATCGTACCGTTTCCTGAGTTTGTCCTTAACACTCGGTGAAATACTCATACGTTTCCTCTAATCATTCTCTGGCGCCCTGTTCCCACACTATATCTGGTACCATTTTTTTACAACATCTTCCGCTTTCTTCAGGTATATGTTAAAGCCTGTATCCCGCTCCGCCTCTTCCCGTGTATGGTAAATCTGAGTTCCCCAATCCCACCAGAACACTCCTTCAAACCATTCCTGTCCGCTCATAACTGACAGGCAGGACTCGTAGAATCTGGCCTGCTCCTCCTGGCTGACCGGAAACTCTTTATGGACAAAATCCCATGGCATCTGGGCGCAGCCCAGCGCGCTCCGGCATCCGATCTCCATAAAGATGATCTTTTTGCCCAGACGCCCGCTCACCGCCGCAAGATTATCGGCTATCCGCCTCCAGTTCTCCTGCATTTCCGCGAGGCTCCCTCCCGGTGCGCTCTCCACCGGATAGTAGGCGGAGGTGCCAATATAATCAATGGCGTCGTACCACTTTGCCGCCTCTTCCTTGCCATGGTTGGTGTTGTACACCAGAGGCCCGTCATAAATCTCTCTGACCCGGGCTATGGTCTGGCGCCAGTACTCCTCCTTGCGCTCCGTTCCCAGCATCTCACAGCCCAGACAGAACATCTCACAGCCTGCATACTGAGCCAGCGCCGCATAATGAGTCAGAAAAGCCTGATAGCTGGCAAACCATTTTGCCCAGTAGATGTCCTCCTCCATCATGGTCTGATCGGGAAAATCAATCAGCGCTCGCCACACACCGTCATCGGAATTGATCATGGGTTTCAGACACACCCTGACACCCCTGTCATGGAATCGCTTAATGGTTGTAAGCAGCTCCAGATCCGGCACGTTCTTTCGGTAATCAAACAGAATCTCTGTGGATGCATAGGTTTTCTGGTTTACAGGGAATGCCAGGCATACCCAATTGGCTCCCGTGTCCATCAGCGCATCCTGACTGTATCTGCCCTCCGCACTATCGTACAGCCCCTTTATGGCGTGGTATCCGTAAGTAAATCCTTTTATATTCATCGTTATCTCTCAGACTCCCCTACAGGGAGAAAGCCTCCCGAATGCTGTCATAGTGAAGAAAAATCCCCTGGTCTGCCAACTCCCTGATCTCCTGGGCCGTAGCCAGCCGATACCCGTCCGTCTCCGCCTGCTGGAGTTTCAATTCCTCCTCGGAAAAGTCACCCACAAAGCGGTACACATCCACAAAATAATTGTCTCCCTCACCGGGATTCTCCCTGTGATAGGTAAACAGATAACCGCCGTCCCAGCCCGTCACATCCAGCCCGGTCTCTTCCAGCACTTCCCGCCGCACGGCGTCCAGGGATTCCTCCCCCGCCATGGCGGCGCCGCCGGACACCTCCCACCAGCCCGGCGCCCAGGCTTTGGTCTCCACCCGCTTGGTGATCAGAAAGCGCCCGTCCCGCCGGACCACCACGCCCAGCACCGTCAGGTGGTACTCCCCCTCCGCCAGGTGAAAATCATTGCGCCGCATGGTACGGCCAGTCCGCTTTTTATCTGCATCATAGATATCCCAAAGTTCCATAGTCTCTTCTCTCCGCCGTTCCTCAAGTCAAACTCTATCAGTACAGTATACCAGAAAAGGTATAGGACTGGCAAGTTTTTCTTACCAGTGTATCTCCTCCTCAATCCGTCTCCGAGACCGCCCTGATATACTTGTGTACGGCAATCCCGCCTGCCGTCGCTTTAATCTCTTCACATGGCAGATAATACGCAATCATAAAATTGCCTAGGTCGAGCACCTGGTTCTCTTTCTGAACACTTTCTGTCTGCGGCAGCGGCGAATATGCCGCCGCTGCCCTGTTTCGCGTCAGAAATCAGGATGCATTTGTACTGTTTCGCTCTCAGGGTTTCCACAGCCAGAAAACAGTAACAGCAGACAAAGTCACATTGTTTTCACACTGCGCACATTGCCCGTACCACGCCTGCAGCTGGCTACGAAACTTGTCTGATACTGTTGTATTTTAAATATTCTTTACCGCACTTACTTGGTCTTTTTTCCCTGTATCCTTCACCATGGTATACCTTCTCTCGGCCTGTGTTCTGTGGCCGCTGGAATCCATATTATTATTTGTCTGAGTTGCTCACGTTTTTCTCAATCGTCGGCATAAGATTCAGTAAAGTCTGATAGCTGTCCACATCATGATACACCACATTTTCTGTAGAAATCTCATTAAACAACTTTTTGGCACAAGAAATTTTCGCTTTCTCTATCGGGCGCAGTTCCAGAGTCTCCATCGTTCCCTTGGTCTCTGCAATGAAAAAGATATGTTTGACAGTTCCTTGATTAAACGCTATCGCCCAGTCCGGGCTGTAATTTCCCACCGGAGTAGGTATGGAAAAGCCTGTGGGCAGTTTGGCATACACGCATACTTCTTCTGCACTATCTAAATCCTCTGCAAATACTCTCTCCTTGCTCTTTTCCGCAGTGCCATCCGTAAACACATAGTCTTGAATATGTTTCTCTGCCTTATAGGCTCTATCAATCGTTGTATGTTTCTCTGCAGTGAAGATATTGCTCTCATAGGAGCCTTCCAACTGGTCATAAGAAATATGCTCTACAATCATATTGGCTTTCTGCTCTCTTATCAGCCGGATAACCTTTGCGATAAATTCCTCCGGATTGTTTTTATACATGTCAAATTTATACTTTTGAATGCCTTTCAAAATTGCCGCAACAGTCCTTCTGGTAAGCACTGTCCCCGCTGCCACCTTTCCCACCAAATCGTATTTAACTTGGCTTGTCTCAAAATGTTTCAATGTCGTTGTTCTTGACTTTGCTGCTCTAAAGGAGTCCCCTGCCTTTATTGCATCTGCTGTCAAATTGTCCTTTTGTTCAGAAAAGGATGTTGTATATTGCAGCTGAGAAACATATAACTCTTTATCTATAGCCGCTATCGACTTATTGACTAATTCCTGGCTATCAAAGGATACCGTATAGGCATACTTGTGATTGATATAACCCCAGAGCGTCTGGAACTCTTTTTTGTAAAAATTTTCATTCAGCTCATTGCCAAGAATCTTGGTTTCATTGCCATTGCCAATCATGTCATCCAACACTTTCTCGTCAAAAACACTCCGAATCAACTTATGGATTCCATCCGTAAAGGCAAGAAGCCTTTCCGGCAGTGCGGCAAGATGATTATTTTCCATGTCGATATGGTACTGCTGTGTGATACGATCTTCCCCGTCATCCGAAAGATAATTGTTTTTAACCAGATATTGGTAAATCAGCGCCGCCTGCTGGCTCGTTAGTTTTGTTGGCACAGATTCCACAAACACCGTTTTATCTACAAAATAGTCCATCGAGGCGCGCCGTGGCCTTTCATGCAATGCATTTACAATCTGTTTCTGCAACTCTGCAACAAAATTTTGATAGCTTTCACTAGCAATGACGGTCAGACGATTTATCTTATGAACCAGGCTCTTTCCGAGGCTCTGCTCATCCATGCGAAACCCCTCCTGGTTCACACAGAGCCGAAGTCCCCGCCCTACCTCCTGTCTCTTCATTGTGGTACTGTCACTATGTTTCAGCGTACAGATTTGAAAGACGTTAGGATTATCCCAGCCCTCGCGCAAAGCGGAATGAGAAAATATAAATCTGGTAGGTTCCTCAAAACTTAACAGACGTTCCTTGTTCTTCAAAATCAAATCATATGCGGAGATATCATCCGAAAAGTCGGCGCCTCTCTTAATGTCACTGTCTACGGCGTGCCCTTTCTTGTCAATGCTAAAGTATCCCTTGTGAGTATTCTCCGCCTCAATCCGTTGTAAATAATGCTGGTAAGGAGTATCTAATAAGGTTATATAATCATTTACTACGTCGCGATATTCCTGTTCAAACATAATACCGTACTCGCCGAGCAGTTCTACTCCCTCTTCATCATATTGACGGTATTTGGCTACCTCATCTATGAAAAAGAGCGACAAGGTTTTTATCCCTCGGTTAAACAGCTCTTCCTCTTTCTCCAGATGAGACTTTATCGTTTCTCGGATTTGAATTCTTCTCATGTCATTTTCGGACACATCGCCTACCACGTCTCCCTTATGGATCACTTCACCATTGGTAAATGTGACCGTGCCAGAAACGGGATCTATTTCCGAAATACGATAACCCTTATACTGCTCCATTTTCTTGGAAATCTCATATAGGTTATCATCCACAGATAGAATTTTGAATTCCCTGTTAATAGATTTGTTGTAGGAGATTTCAAACTCTATTCTTGCCCTTGGTGGATGCTTGGGCGAGAGAATGATTTCATCCAAATACAAGTATCTATCTGTTCCACGAAAGTTCTTAACCTGAAAGCCTTTTACCTCAATTTTCTTAACCAAGTGCTGATTATACGCATCTACAGCGTCCAATGCATAGACCAAGTTGTGATGCTCTTTGTGTGTTGCAGAGAAATTAATGCAAAATAAAGGATTGAAATTCTTAAGGGCTTTTTGGGTTGCCTCTCCCCCCATCTTTTGCGGTTCGTCCAAAATGATAATGGGGTGATTGGCCTTGATCACGTCAATAGGACGTCTGCTGCCAAATTCATCTCTCTTGTCATAAATAATGCGGGCTTCCTTGCTCCTGCCGCCTTCTTTCATCGAAGTATTAAACGCCTGCATGTTGATAATCATAGCGTTGATTCCCGCATTGCTTGAGAAAGAATCCAACTGGTTCAGATTGCCACTGTTATACACAAAAAATCTGACTTTCTTCCCATATTGCTCCATAAAATGATCCCGTGTAATCTCAAAAGACTTCTTTACCCCCTCCCGAATCGCAATAGAGGGAACCACCACGATGAATTTTGACCATCCATAATGCTTGTTCAGTTCATACATGGTCTTGATATACACATATGTTTTTCCCGTACCCGTCTCCATCTCCACATCAAGGGAACACTCTCCCAAATTGTGTACTAGAAAGTCAGAGAGCATCAGATTATTGCTCTGCTGAACCTCTCTGATATTAGCAAGCAGTTCCGCCTCCGTCAGCATGATGGTCTCATTCATAAATCCTGTTTCATCAAAGTCGTCCATCAAATTCAATTCTGTCTGTACGCCATCCGTAAAAGACATCTGCGAATACTGTTTCACACTGCGCACATTGCCAATGTCACGCCTGTAACCGACTACATTTTGATATGGCTGTCCGCGAAATACATTGACAACACTGTCTACTGCATCCGTTTGATACTGTTGTATTTTAAAGTTAAACTTCATCAGATATGTTTCCCTTCTGCCCTATACCAGCAATTCGCTTGGTACTTATTCGGCTTTTTTGAATTTGACACTTCTCTATTTTTTACGCTGTCCTTATCATTTTGAAGCTATTTACTACAAAATCAGAGTACGGAGGTCAATCTATTTTATTCTTCAATTTTTTCAAAATCACTCAATTTAAGCTCCCGTTTCAACTCATCCGCCGTTGGCATGTATGGAAGATACTTTGCTGCAAAAATTTGAGTGTTATCCTCTGGTAAAGTAAACCGTACCAATGTATCGCTTTTATCTGCACACAACAAAATGCCAATAGGAGGATTGTCCCCATCATTCATTAATTCCCTTGTATAATAGTTGACATACATTTGCATCTGACCAATATCCTGATGAGTCAAATCTTCTGTTTTTAAATCAATCAAGACAAAACATTTCAAAATGTAGTTGTAAAACACAAGATCAATATGAAAATGTCGATCATCCACATTGATATGTTTCTGACGAGCGACAAAAGAGAATCCCCGCCCAAGTTCCAAAAGAAACTTCTGCAGGTGATCAATCAATGCCTGTTCCAGTTTGGATTCATAATAATGTTCATTTGCCGGCAAATCCAGAAATTCAAGCACATACGGATCTTTAATTATCTTTTCGTATTCGGGTTTTGGTACTGTAGTCTGAATCTCTGCCGCAATACTGGCCTTATCTTTACTAGCAAGAATTCGATTGTAGTACATAGTATTTATCTGACGTTGGAGTTGTCGAACACTCCAAGCGCTTTTAACAGCCTCAGAAATATAGAATTCACGTGCTGTCTCATCGGAAACTTTCATCAACAATCTGTAATGTGACCAGCTCAAAACGGAACACAGTGTGTTCCGTTTTGGAAATGTAAGATAGAACTGCCTCATATACCTCAGATTTCTGACATTATATCCTTTTCCAAACTCTGCTGTCATTTTATCTGAAATATACTGAAGTACTTGCTTGCCATAAGCCGCCCTATCATTTTCACCACATATATCATAAATCGCTTTGCCAATATTCCAATACGCATTTACCATTGCGGAATTCACTGCAGTATATACCTGCTGTTGCGCCTCGATAACAAAGCTCCGAATAGACTGGTAAGCGCCCTCGTGCTGGGTATCTTGTAGTAAATTACTTTTCTCTATCAAACTGCTCATAATAATGCTGCCTTTCATTCAGAATTCTCTTTTTTCACTATAGCACTTTCCTTATTGTTTCCGGACTATATGATGCAAAAATTTGTTCAAAATTAGTAGCAACGCTGTCATCTGCCATACAGCTATCCCGAAAGACGGCATAATAAGGTTTTCTCTGGGCCACTGCCTTTACCACCTCATCTGTAATAGTATTATCAAAACAGGCAATTAAAAATCCGTCCGCCACATTAAACACTTTCTTGCCTGCGATCTCAGTCTCTTCGATTTTGCTTGACAACAACACCCCCAAATCAAGCATAACTTGAAAGAGCAGATCTTCCGGTGTGCGATCCTCCTTGATATTGTCAGTATACATATCAAATAATGCCTGCTGGGTCTCAGACGGCGTGTAGTATACCTCTTTCATATTGGTCGAATCCAGTTTTAAGACTCGAAAGCCTATATCCAACCCCTTGGCATCCGGGTTTTCTTCAAGAATTTTCTTACCTGCACGCCGTATGCGCTCTTTTCCAATTTCGCAGATATTATGGTAGCCTGCCTGATAGGCTTCGGAGCTTTTATCTGTCAGTTCAGGCAGCTGAACCATAATAAATCGGCGTTTAGCTTTATCTTCTGCATTTAATAACATTGTCGCATTGGCCGTTGTTGCAGAGCCACTAAAAAAGTCAATAATAATATCATCATTTTCTAAATATAGTTTTTGTATATTATATAATAATTTTGATGGCTTAGGATGAGTAAATAATTTTGCCTCACCAAATAAGGTCGTTAATTCTTCCGTAGCATCCTCGTTCATCCCTTTATCATCCCACCATGAATCTACTCTAATTTTTGATAGCTTTCTATTCGACAAAAAAACCTTTTGAACTGGCCTTCCATTTCCGTTTTTTCCAAAAATAATTCTACCATCTAATATTCTACTTTTTACTTCTTTTTCATTAAAAACCCAGTATCTACCTTTAGGCGGATAATGAACTTCTCCCGTATTCGGGTTTTTAATCGGAAAATATGGCCCCTTGTGATTAGCCGATAAATCAGTTGTAGTCCATAGGCCTCGTTCATCATTATCTGGATTAGAAAACGTTTTACTAATATACTCCTGCGTAATAGGAAATCCCATATCACTTATTAAAGATATGTTTTTAGCATAACACAATATATAGTCATGTACTGCTGGCAAATAACCCATATTATTTCCATTTGTTTTTTTCTTCCAAAGAAGAACACCTACTAAATTATTTCGTCCATAAATTTCATCACAAAGTTTTCGCATATTATCTACTTCTTCGTCTCCAATAGATATAAATAATACTCCGTCTTCTGTCAAAAGGTTTTTGGACAGTTTGATTCTAGGATAAATCATATTCAACCAATCCGTATGAAATCTTCCATTACTCTCAGTATTTTGAACTAATCTATTGCCCTCTTCATCAAATTGGTTGCTATTTGCAACATATCGATCAATCGTTTCTGAATAATTATCGTTGTAGATCAAATCACTTCCTGTATTATATGGTGGATCAATATAAATCATTTTAATTTTTCCCAAATAGGTCTCCTGTAATAATTTCAATACATCTAAATTATCACCTTCAACATATAAGTTTTCTGTATTATCAAAATCGACGCTCTCCTCCCTACAAGGTCTAAGCGTTTCTGAGACAGGGGCATTTGCATTCAAAATAGCTTTTTTCTTATCCGGCCAAGTAAACTGGTATCTTTCATCCTTACCTTCAACCACAGCACAAGAAATTTCCTGCCTTAATACATCAACATCTATCGCCCTGTCTACAATAGCCTTACCTTCTTCATCATACCCAATAATCGCCTCTGTCAAAGCATTGGGAAACAGTTTACTAAGTAACTCAAAATTTTCATCAGCAACATTTTTTGTCTGCAATTTCAATTTGTCCATTGTCTTATTCCTCTCCAGAAATTTTCAACTTTTCTTCAAACAAAAGATCATGCCCATAAAAAAATACCATAGGATCTTTATCTTCCCAATTAATTTCTCCTGCATAATTTTGTCCATGACAATATGAACGACACTTACATTTTGTCACCACATTTTTGTTCGTTATAACATCAAACACAATTTCAATAATGACATCATATGAGATCTGCTTAATTGCATTTTCAAATGTTTCTTTCTTTTGACGATCTACCACATATGTCATACCAAACTGTATATTACCATCTTGATGCATCGCCACTCTTGAATAAATATTTGCATAATTTTTTCCAAATAGATGGCTTTTATTAATTTTTCCAAATTTATCGCCACAAAAAATATTACATTCCACTATGTGAATCATTGCTGGCAAAGCATCTCCCAGTTTAGATGCTTTAAAAGTAAAAGTATAGCCAACAAATTCCTTTTCATCCGATGCATCTACATCAACAATAATTTGTTCTGCATGTATATTCCAATTAACCGGAATGGTTGCTTTGTTTGCAACCTTTATATTCTTAATCAACAACATGCTACTATAATTTGCAATATAATTATTGTACTCCATTTTTTGAAGTTTATCATTTTGCATATATGCAACGTATCCTAATACAAACGTGCTGGCAGCGCCTAAAATGGACGCCACATAATTTAATGCGTCACCGGCATTCCATTCTGCCATAAAAATTCCATTGGTATGAATTTTAAACAAAAGATTTAGTATAAAGGCAAGGAGTGTAGATCCGACAACTATACAAACCATTATTCCCATAACTTTTTTCTTTCGTTTCACCATATCTACACCATTCACTTTTAATATTTTTCTTTCCACAACAATACCTCTTTAAAACAGACCTCTGAAAATTTACTGATAAATGGCTAAAATTTCTATCGTTCTATAATCTCTATCTGCATAGATCTCATACAGGCCATCCGTTCTACCATCCAAACTTCTTCTCATTGCTCGATTTAGTGTCATAAAATCTTTTAATGGATCATAAAAAGCCTTTTTTACACTTACCATATTGCCAGAAGTAATTCTCGCAATAATAGAGACCTCTAGATCCTCATACTCTTCCATATCTTCATACCTTACCAGCATATTGTTAGATATCAACTTGGAACACATCAATTGCTCATCAAAATCTATTAGCACTGGAATTTTGGTATCAGATGTTTCCAGAAATACTTTTAATGCTGCCTGTTCAGACTTATCCATGCTATCATTGACTAATGAAGCTAGTAGCAAAGGTTTAAACTTATCTATCGTTTGAGTAAAATCGAATTCCTCCGGTATTTTAATATAGCCATCAAATTTAATTATGAATCCTCTGCTCATAGTTGTGAGATCAAAATCAGTTGACTGAGTAAAATCGAAAAAATCATCTCTTCCTCTCAATAGTTTTTCAAACTCATCACAATTATATAATAGACTTTCTTGAACTCTTGCCTTGTATGTTTTGCTTGCCTTTGCATCTGCGCCAAACGCCTTCAAATCAATTTGAACACCTTTATCATTTGACACCTCATATTCTTCAACCTCTAAGTTTCTTTGACCCTTTATCACAGACCTATATTCATCAATTTTTTTCTTATCATAGTAAACAACATTTCCAAACATAGCTCTTCTCCTCTTCGTCAATATAAATTGTACTGCTTTTAAAACAATATTAAGAAATACCAAATGGGCTTTCCACCTTAATACCTTTCTTTCTCTTTTGCAATCTTAGTTCAAACCACTGCTCTTCATCCGTTTCTTGTTTCTCCATGCTCGAAATTTATGTACAGCGTAAATCTGCTCCTATTGTAAGTTCAAAATCAGTTGTAATTTAGTCTCCATACTTTATTTTCTAACGTTTATACACCCTGCACCATGTTGTTTCATAATCGTAACCATTAATGTGTCATTGTAGACCATATCTGGCAAATACTGTCATATCATTTTGTAGTAACTCTCCCGATAAAGCGTCATCATTCACTTCAGGATACAAGTGCTTTATTGTTTGATAAATACCCTTTAACTTCAGCATCGAAACCTCAATATCTAGCTGAACATATAATTCATTACGAGTATCTTGGTAAAGCGTTTTCCCTATTGGTGATAGCGCTAAAACTTTGTTAGTTTCATGATACTGATAGATGAAATTGTCCATGCGAGCTTTTAGTATATAAGAAATTATTTCTCCTCTTTTGTATTGAAAGTCAAAATCATTCAAAGGATAATTACGCAAATGATTAATTCCATCATTTATACTTTTAAATGTGTCTGCCACATCTGGAAAATGTAAATAGTGAGACAATACTTCATAGCAAATATCGTTAAACAATTTATCCATCTTAATACTTTTCCCTTCTCCGATATTTCATAAAACTCTAATATATCTCACATAGACAGCTGACGACGCTACCAATTAGGAAACATAAAACCTTTATCCGTTTATTAATATATGTAACTTTTCAAAACACTAAATATCTAAGCCCCATTATATGGAAAAATAATTCAATATTCAACTCAATATTTTACATTTCCTCCAACCTCCGTTGACACTCTTTCAGCTTTTGGAATATTTCAAACTTCTTTTTTGACTGGGGCTCTCTCCTCGCTCTCTTTTCCAGCTCCTCCATCGTCTTACGTAGCCTGTTCTTCTCCGTTTCTATAGCAATTTGCTCATCCAGAGAATTACCCGGCGTAACTTCTATGCCGGATACCAGCATCACAAAATTCTCCCAAACAGCATCCAAATCCAATCCTATTAACCGTATCTGAAGATTGTCAATATCCTGCCAATCAGAGTGAAATAGCTTAGTTTCATAGATTGCAAGCTGATACTGCCCTTCATAACGCAACACCAGCAAAACATCCTGACCAAACATCTTGGAGATCAATAGAATATTCTTTTCACTATATGCTTTTCGCCTCAATTCCACCTGTAGCACGAATATGGATGAAACCTGTTGCCCCTCCTTAATATTTACAGAAACAGGAGATATCTCATTTGTAATAACAATCTTTCCAATCTCTTCATCAAAGCTATTCCGTCTGTCACCATGCAATTTCATGGGAAATTTACTGTAAATCAGCTTTTTATGTATTGGCTTTCTTATTTCTGTAGCTTTTGGCAAATCAAACATGATAAAATCCCCCGCCATGTCTCATGGCTACTTGATAATCAGGAAACTAATCAGTTCAAAATCATCCAACCCGCTTATCGTCTCCGTCAAAAAACTCATCTGCTTTCCACTTAAGAAACTTTCCATATCACTCTCGTCTTTCACTTGCACGATGGAGGCTATTGCATCTCCGAGCAATTCCGAATACCTCTTCATGTTGCGGCCATCCTCTGTCTCCATATTACATATGGCGCACAGCCTCTGGTCGGCCTCTCTCTTACCCTTGCACAGCAGCCGAAAAGAATCCAGCATCTCCTTTGGCGAAAGATGATCTATTACAACTGTACCATCCTCAGCCATATATATCATATAAAAGGGATGTAATCTATTTTGGTTGTTAATATTTATCTCATTTTTGATGTTGCGAAGCACATAAATGACACCAGCTGGCAGTTCTTCCGTTGCTGCCACCACCGCATTCATGCCATGTGGCGCCTTTTCGATCTCCGGATGCCTCTTTACATATTCCAACAGATCCAATCGGAACTCATTTAGCCCCAAGTCCATAATGGAGATTCCTGAGGACATTTCCTCAATATCCACCACCTCTTCCTGCAAACGCATTAGCTGCGCTTTTCTATATTCCAAATCGCCCTTTTCCTCTGGGCTTAGGATATTGTCATCACCTGTTGCTGCTATATTTACAATCTTCATTCGGGTTTCAACTCTGGCTTTGAGATTGATATACTCATCCAGGGTTATATTCGGCCAAAAATTCACCAACTGAATACACGCATTCTTGCTTCCAATACGATCTATTCTCCCAAACCGCTGGATTATGCGCACGGGATTCCAATGAATATCATAATTTATCAGGTAATCGCAATCCTGCAGATTCTGCCCCTCTGAAATACAATCCGTTGCAATAAGTATATCTATTTCAGCGCTCTGACCTGGCATCAACAAATCTTTCCCCTTAGATATAGGAGAAAAACAAGTCAAAACCGTATTTAAATCCGCCCGCAAACCCTTTATCGTAGTTTTTCCTTCCACCGAGCCAGAGACAAGAGCTGTGTCCAATCCAAATTTATTCTTTGCATATTGGCTCACATTGTCAAAAAGATACTCCGCAGTATCCGCAAATGCTGTAAAAATAATGATTTTTCTATTCCCCGTGTTTATGGGATGCGCCATTTTATCCGCTATCACATCAAACAATTTCTGCAGTTTGCTGTCATGGGCAGGGGTAATATCTGCAATCATGTATAAAAGGAGTTCCAGCACCTCCATATCTTTTTGAAGTTCACGTCGCCATGATGTGTAATCCATATCCGCCAGATCAATCTTTACCTTGTTTCCAATAGAAAAAATATCATCATTCTGATCATCTTCATCGAATTCTGTTACATATGTCAAATCATCCAGCTCCAGGTTTCTGACATCTACCCCGCTCTCGAACGTATCTATTTTCTGGATTGTTTCTGCGATCAACTTTCCGATTCTCTCCAGAGTCAACCGAAAAGAGTATACTGAGCTTTCCATCCTCTTCATCAAATTAATGGACATCAATCTGCGAATACCCTGCTCACGACCGGACTGTGTTAGTTGCCCCTTATCTCTTCCTGAATCATATCTCTGCACATATTTTTCCATCTTGCTCAGCAAAATGTAATTGGTTGGCGTATAAATGCATAATTGTAATAAATTCAGCTGTTCGAATATTTCATTGTAATTGATTGCTGTATCCAAGTCCGTTAATCCTGGTCGCTTGGAAATTGGGATATTCCTTTTAGGGAATGTCCCAATTTCAGAAGTATCATAATACTTTTGAATATGTTTTCTGGACCGGGCAATCGTTACACTGTCAAGAACCTCAAAGAAATCAAAATCAAGCATTCTAAGCAGTCTGCTCGTAGTCCTCTCCTGTGGAGGCCATTTGCTCCATGTGTTAAATGCAGCTTGTGCCTGCTTAAATATGTCTTCTATACTTTTACTGGTATTTAACTGCCTATCCAGTTTACTACTTTCTCCCTCATATGCCAATGCAATCTGGTTTTTTAAATCCACAAACCTATTATTTACAGGCGTGGCAGACAGCATAAGCACCTTTGTTTTCACACCCTTACGGATTACTCTATTTAGCAGTTTCAGATATCTGTTTTCTTTATTGTCTTCTCCGGACACCTTTCCTCCATTGCGGAAATTGTGAGACTCATCAATTACCACCAGGTCATAATTGCCCCAATTAAGCCTGTCCAAATCAAGCCCATTAGAAGAACCATCTGTCCTGCTTAGATCTGTGTGGAAAAGCACATCATATCTCATGCGGTCTGCCGCAATAGGATTATTCACATAGTTATCTTTATAGGTGTTCCAGTTATTTGCAAGCTTTTTAGGACAGAGAACCAATACTGATTTGTTACGGTTTTCATAATATTTGATGACAGACAATGCAGTAAATGTCTTGCCAAGTCCTACCGAATCTGCCAAGATACATCCATTATATTTTTCCAGCTTATTAATGATCGCCAACGCCGCATCCTTTTGGAAGTTATACAATAGATTCCAAATCTTACTGTCCTTAAATCCTGTTGCCTCATTGGGCAGTACGTCTTCGGAAACGTCCTCTAAAAACTCACTAAATATATTGTAAAGGGTAACAAAATATATATAATCCGGCGAATTTTCCTGATATACTGTATTTATACTTTGAACAATTTCTTCAGTAACATCCTGTAGTTTTGACTCATCATTCCACAGCTGTTCAAAAAGAGACAGATACGCCTGACTCATAGGCGCATCGCTCTTCTGAATCATATAATACGCATTATTGCCACGCTCGCATCCCAAGTCCACCGTTGTGAACCCGCTCAAAGGCATATAGCTTTTATCATTAACATTCATAAAGCCCATCATATTCTCATTAGAAATATTAGACTTAAATTTTACTTTTGCCTTAATCCATTGTGCACATTCTCTTGCAATCGCCTTTTGAGTCATCTCATTTCTCAGTTTTACCTCAAATTCAGATCCCAAAAGACATCTCTCTCTGTCCCGCCTTGGTATATAGAATTCACGTTTTTCTTTCTGTGCTTTCTCTGCAACAAAGGTGGGTGAAGTAAAAATAAACTGTAATTCGTCTATACTTCGGAGCTGTCTCTTTAATTCCTGAAACGCATAAATTGAAAAACATGCCGCAGCCACTTGTACTTTGCTTCCTTTTGCCATTTCTACTTGGAGATCATCTTTTAAAGTCTTATTGATATTATCAATCAGTTCCATAACCATTTTCCTCTGCTTGCATATAAACCGCTAAATTGTTTCCCTTTTCCATAATCCACTTGCATTACTATTTTCACAGACATCAGTTGCTAATATGTTTATATTATATACCTTTATCAAAATGAATTCCACTACTTTTATACTAAACTTCCTTTATCACACAAAAAAACGCAGGGGCAACTAAATTAGATAAATTGAGAAATTTATCATAAATAAAATAATCCGGAGCCACCTGCTCCGGCAAGTGGCTCCCTCTCCTTTGTTATGACGTTATTTTTCTCTGTGCCCCCACGCTCTCCCGCATTTACTCGGCGTCAACCCGCTCTCCGTTCATCGCCTTTTCGATAAGGTCGAAATACTCCTCGTAATATTCGTACATATCCTCTATCGTATAAAGCTCCGTAAAAACGGCATCCGGCACCGAAGAGAATGTTCCCGTCTCCATATCGGTTGTCCGCCAGAGTGTCATGGTTGCCTCCTTCTTACGGCCGTTCTCATCTTCATCGACGCAGTAGACACTAATGTCGCCAAAGGACATCGCGGATTTTCCGGCCAACTCATAGACTGCCTCAACCGTTCTCTCCGCCAGCGCAGGAATGAGGTACGCCTCATAAGTCCTCACAAATATAGAAATTTTGTCCTCATCCTCATAGGGCATCACACAGTCCTCACTCTCATTGAGAAGCGCTTGACAGTTCTGATACAATAGCTCTCTCATGGCCTCCAGAGTCTGCTCCTTGTCCATAAGTCCCAGCCTGTCCGCATAGTGATCGTAGAGCTGCTGAATTGTGCAGTCCTCAATCTTGATATTTTCGGGGGCGGAAGAGAACTCGCCCATGACTCCATCCTTTGTGAACCATGATTCGGCACTGTCGGTATCCTGCCTCCCGTCTGATGTTGTGTCATAGTAGTTAAAGTTTATTGTCCCCATGGAGCAATCGCTCTCCTCCACCGCCTCCAGAATAATATCACACAGGCAGGAGGCGACGTCGGGAATATATTCGGGCGCTGCCACCCTTATCATGAACACAGCCTTATTGTCATAAACGCTGAGCTTAAGAGAGGACATGTCAAAGAGCTTGTCATTTATGTCCCAGGGAATCCTCTCCCCCAGAGTCTGCGCCAGCGCTTCCATTATGGCCTGATCGTCTCGTATCTCCTCCTTGGACACAGCATCGGCGGCGCCGGTATTGGAACCACCCACAGGGGGAAGTACCGTGGCGTCCTCATCTCCCAGGCGGAAAAACAGGGTATCCTCATCCATCACATTGTAGATGCTCTCTCCCGCTTTCCGCTCCGTACCTCCATTCCTGAGACATATCATCATGCCGTCATATCCGACGGGCACCACCGCAAACACCTCGCACTGCAATGTGTTGACGCCGTCAACCCATCCGCTGTAGCCAGAGTCACTGAATATACTTTTGCACTCTGTATAATCCACTCCCCTATATCGGATCGTGTACAGTTTCGCGTTTTCCCCCTTCTCATCATAGGACTCATCCCAGGTTTCCGTGTCATAGTAGTCCTCATGAGCATAACCTAACTTCATCCCATAGTTCTGAGCGTTCTCGTCGCTGAAAGCAATCTCCATATGCACTGCGCGCCACTCATATCCCTCCAGCAGCGTGTCCTCAAATATCCGATAGTTGGAGAAAGTCACCTTCCCCACCGTAGTCTTAGACACGTCCGCTGAACAGCTGGTTACATAGTCGTAGGTCTCCCCTAAGCGGACATTGGCGGCAAGTCCGTGCGCCTCAAAGGAAGGCTGCAACGGTTCTCCCTGCTCGGCCCCGCATGTCAGACAGACCTGCGGGCTGAAATAGTCTGCCTCCTGCCAAGTGTGCCCCAGCGCCTCCCCCTGCGTCTCCCCACACTCGATACAGGTACTGGGCTGCGTACAGTCCGCCTCCTGCCACTCATGCTCCGTATGACATCCGGTCAGCACTACCCCGAAAGCCATTGTCATACATATCGTAAATATTTTTCTTTTCATTTGTCCACTCCTCCAAGGACTGTATATTTCCCTGTCATTTTATCAGAAAAATGGCCTTTTCACGGGAATATTCGCAGGCGGCATAAAATCAGGGGTGAACGGTCGCTTTCCCGAATACATCCCCATATCCTATAGACAAACCTGCCTCAGGAAACTATAATAAAATACAGTGTAGAAAAAAATACAATGCGGGGGAGGACCATAAAATATGTCTCAGGAACTATATGAACTTTACGAGAGGAATTTTCCCTTTATCGTGCGGGAAAAAGAAACCGTGCTGCGAATTTTACAGAACGAGGGAAACACCTTTATAGAGCATAGGGATGGACAAAATAAATTGATTGGAATATCTGTTGTAAACCAAGATACGGTGCTCCTTTTATGCGTTGACGCAGAGCACCGTAACAAAGGCATTGGGACAAAGCTGCTGGCAATGTCCGAGGACGCCGTCAGAGCCGGTGGATATGACAGGATCGTCATCGGAAACGGCTTTGACTATATCATGCCGGGAGTCCCCACCTCCAAACGCTATGTTGACGCGGAAAACGAGGAGCTGTATCCCGGCCTTGACGAGACAGCCAGCGATTTTTTTGCGAAAAGAGGCTACACACATTCGTGGCAATGTAATTGTTTTGATATGCGTTTTCCCTTGAATCGATTTGAAAGGGACACTTATCATGTGGGAGATACCATCGAGGGTATTACATACCGCTTTGCAGCGATAGACGATTTGGAGGAAATATGCGCCTGCACGGACGACGCCTGTCCGGAGTTTACACAATATTACCGCTCCGAGAGCCTGTATACTGCCGGTAATGACACAAGGGTTTTGATCGCAGTCTCTGACGGGCAGGTCGTGGGAACTTTGATCGTGGGAGTTGAGGACGCCGGTAAACATTTGGGCAGCGTAGGCTGTACGACGGTGAAACGAGCGTATCAGGGGCGGCATATCGCCGTAAATCTTGTCACGATCGGAACAAAGTACCTGCGCGATATCGGGTTTGAGGAAGCCTATCTAAGCTACACTTATACGGGACTGGACCATATGTACGGCTATGCGGGGTATAAGATCTGTATCTATTTTATGATGGCGGAAAAAGAATTATAATGGGCAAAGTGCCCTTACACTTGCCTTTGGCGTCTCATAACCGACAGCGCAGCCGTCACCAGCACCACTGCCGCCAGCAGCTGCCAGCCCTTGCCGCTCATCTGCCCCTTACTCATGGAAAACAGGTTCAGACACCCCAGACGGCGTCCCAGACCGTAGCTGGCCAGATAGTAGAGCATACAGGCCATAAGACCGCTGGCGACGCTGCCGCTCACCCCGGTCACCGCCAGCCCCACCGCTCCCAGCAGCAGGGCAGAGCAGATGCTCCCCCATATGTGATAGGGCAGAACCTGACTCTCTCCGGCTTTCATGATCCCTGTGAAAAGTAAAGTCAACACCGGAACAGTCAAGACAGAATAGGCAATACGGAGAACACATATGTGCAGATAATCGGTCCGCCTGGTCCGCACTACGTCCCGTATCTCCGGGTTCTGCTCGGGCAGAAACACCGGAACCAGCAGCGCCGGGCCAATCCAGATCATCAGCAGCTCCAGAGGCTGCGCCACCGCCGCGCCCTCCAGCGCGTTGAGATTGAATCCCAGCTTTGTCAACACCAGCAGTACCACCGCCGCCAGAACCGACCAGAGATATTGGCGGCGCAGATTGGTCTTCAGAATACCGGCGTATATTTCCAGCTTATCACGCATCTCCATCACTCATCCCCTCTTTCCCTTTTTATCATCAGGGCTTTTTCCCGATATGGAACGCGAGAAAATATGGTTCATCCAGGACATGCCGCCCTTGCGCTTGCGCTCGTACAGCCATATGGTCAGCGCCAGACACAGGACCGCCAGAGCTATGAGCAGCAGTCTGTTGCACACAAAATTGTCCCATTGACTCTGCCAGAGCGCGACTTTCGTCAAAGAATTGTGTCGCACTTGAAGGCCAAACTTTTTCACATTCCCGGTCAGCGCCGTTGCGTTCAGCGACAGAAACCACCATGCACACTGCAGGAAAATGGCCAATATCGGAGAAAGCAGCTCCGTCAGCAGCGCTCCCACCGCAGAGACCGCCAGAATATCGGCAAGCAGCCACAACAGCGCCATCCCCAGGCCGCCGCCCCAGGCGATATGCAACTGAGGATACATTCCGTTCACCATGAATACGGTATAGAGCAATGTCAACAGCACCGGCACGGCCATGCAGCAAACCAGCGCCAGATAGCGGGTGCCCACGATCCGCAGGGCCGAGCTTTTCCGGGTGTAGATCAGCGCCTGCATCCGCGCCCTTTTATCCTGCTGCCACAGCGCCGCCGCCACAAACACCGGCATCACCGCCAGAACAATACCCATATAGTCGCAGTGCAGCCGCAGATAGGCGCTGCCCAGCTCCTTTGGCTGCACCAGAGCCTGATACTCCTCCAAAGCCTCCTCATAGGTCATGGGGGCTCTGCCAAAGTAGCTCGCCAGTGTCTTGACACTGTAGCTGCTGCCCCCGCCGATCAGCTTGTCGGCCTGGTCCATCAACTCACAGAACCGCTCGTAGGTCAGACTCTCAGGCAAAGTGTACTCCGGCAGCACCATCTCCTGAAAATTTATGATGGGATAACCGTTCTCGTCCAGTCCCTCACTGAAAAAGCCCTCCTCCCGAAAATCGCTAAAACCGTCTATCTCCTCCCCGGAAAGTCCTGTCAGCTCTTCCAGGATAGCTCTCATCTCCAGCCTTTTGTTCTCCTTCAGCTTGACATCCTTGTAAAACATAATGGGATAGGCAGGATAGCTCCCACTCAGATAATCCCCCAGCAGACTTTCCACCGCCGCCGGCATTATCAGCTCCGGGGACTCCCGCAGGGTCGTACCGTAGTCGCCGCTCTCTGGCCGGGGAGCCGCCACGGGAGCCCGGTCGTTATCAAACTGTGTCACATACATAGCCACTACCGTGACCACATACAACACAAACGTCAAAGAAAAAATTACTTTCTTACACTCCTTACAGAACAGCATCACTCCTCACCTCCCACAATCTCACAGCCATGCTGGTGCAGACAGTACATATAGGCGTCCTCACAGCCCGGCATAGCCGCCCTGGCCTCCGGCAGCAGTCCGTCTTCCGCGTCCGCCAGAAACCGCACTGTCACACTGCGCGCGCTGCGCAGCATGCCGGTCACAATATAATCCCTCTTGACCTGGGGCAGCATCTCCACAGGTATCTCCGCCGTATAGACCCTGTCCCTGGCGTTCTCCAGCAGCTGGGATACCGTGCCCTTCCACAGAATTTCTCCCTCATTCATTATGGCGATATTCTCGCAGGTGGCCTCAATGTCTCCCACGATGTGAGTGGACAGTATCACAATGCGTTCCTCCGCCACCTCGCAGAGCAGATTGCGGAACCGAATCCTCTCCTCCGGGTCCAGGCCCGCAGTGGGTTCATCCACGATCAACACCTTGGGGTCATGGAGCAGGGCCTGGGCGATGCCCAGCCTGCGTTTCATCCCTCCGGAGAGACTTTTCACCCGGCTCCTTTTCTTTTCCGTCAGGTTCACCCGTTTCAGCAGCAGGGAAATACGTTTCTCCCGCAGCGCTCTGGGCATTCCCGACAGCATGCCCAGATAGTCCAGACACTCGTAGACCGTCATATTGGGATACATGGAAAAATCCTGAGGCAGATACCCGGTGATGCTGCGGATTTCCTTGGCGTGGCTGATGGGAATTCCGCACACGGATATCTCTCCCGCCTGCTTTTCGTGCAATGTGGCAAGCGTCTTCATGAGGGTGGTCTTGCCCGCGCCGTTTCTGCCCAGCAGGCCGAACATGCCCCGCTCTATGGTCAGATCCACATCCTTGAGCGCCTGTTTCTTGCCATAGTACTTATCCACATGGCTGATGACAATACAATTATCTTGTTGTTTCATATTTTGCTCTCCCTTCTCACTCCCGGTGTTCTGCTGCGCACCGCTCACTCCGGCGGCAGGGAACAAAAACGGTGTGGATTGCTCCACACCATCACCCTACATTACTTTTATCAACTTTTTATCTACTTTGCGACAGTTTTATAGATTTTTTAATTATAAAATCAATCTTTTCAGTATTGTAACACGGATTAAATTTAGGATTATATCACCTTGACAAAGTATATAATACGAACTATTATTATATATATTATATATTGTTTGCATCAATAAATATAAATTACCAAGCACACTCATTCAAAGGAGGACATTATGAGAACTAAAATAAATAAACTTGTGTGTAGTATTTTGCTTTATTTTGGAATTTTATGCCTTGGATCCAAATTAACTGTTAACGCTTCCACATCGCCTGTAACCTCTTCCGTGTGCGAAGACTTTGAATGGACTTACGAATATACAATGATAGATTATGGATATGAATTGCTTACTAGCGCAACATATCATGGTGAAAAGTATACAATATCTATATAGCGAAACAGGTATTATCATTGGAATGATAAATTCAGAGGGAGAACAAATTGTAAAATACGAATATGATATATATGGATTACCTGCTCGCGTATATTCAAATGAAAATGGTATTTGGACAGAAAACAATGACTCAACCTTTATTGGTAACCAAAATCATATGCTTTCTGCAGGATATTTCTTCGATGCATTTTCACAATGCTATTTAATACACGGCAGATTTTACGATCCTGTAGCAAAAAAATATACAGATGGGATAGATGATGTCACTTGTCTTGCAAATACAAATCCTTTTTTAACCAACAATGATGAAATCCAACTTCTTAATGATTTTGATCTTATGGATCAACTAGCAACCAGTTGGGCCGATTCGTTACTCAATAGTTCTTCTTATGGTGCAGCAATTCAAAATTATACCTCCGGCTGGTATACATCATTGTCAGATGTTGAAGTATTGGCAAGAGCAATATATTGTGAAGGCGGTACAGCATATACTGATGAAGAAGACGCTGTAGCGTGGGTAATTTTAAACCGAGTAAATAATAATGCTTATTCTAATGCCCCTATAGATATTGTAAAGCAAGCCCATCAATTTTCATCCATAACCGGAGGTGCCTCTTCCACAGAAAACTCCAGAATACCTAAAACAACTACAGAAAGGTGGAAACATTCTACTTATTTGGCCTGTTTACTATTAACAACGACAGATACAACAAAGTGGAAAAATATAATTGGAAACCCTATAAATGGACAATTATTTTTCTATTCATATACAATAGCGCAGTCCTCAACAATTTTCACAGGATCCGGTAACACTCTTAAATACGACGGAAAAGACATTAATAATGTGCAGGTATTAGGATATGGCTTTGTTTCTTCATTCAGCACACTTTTCCAGCAATACAATCCTATTCGGTATTCAAGAAATATATATTACAGCTATAAATAATTTAGGGCACAGGAAACTACTGTTCTAAATCAAGTATTTCAGGAGGATTATATGAAAAACTGGCAAAAATATATCCTACTATTTACAATATTTATCCTCCTTGTCGGCTGTATCATTGGAGTTTATATAGCCATAGCGTCCTCAAAGTCCGTCTGGCAGCCCCAGCAATTCACCGTCTCAGACGGCACCCCTTGTCTGCTGCAAGATGGACAAGTCTGGAAATACACGGGAGAAAAGCACTGGGAGCAGGTTCCGTTATCCCAGCGCGTCAAACAGCTACTTCCAGGCGAAACGCTGTGGGTAGTCTTTCAGGACGGCAGACTCTATACACCCGAGCAGCCTGTCATAGAGGAATCTATGCCCCTCACAGGCGCATTTTATGCGGAAATGGCTTTGCAATTATTAGAAATCAGCAAAACACAGCCTTTTTCCCAGATCAGTGGCAATCCCTCTTACTGGGATGTGCTGGCCCTGCTGCCAGACGGGACCCTCTTGTCCCTACAGGCAGATACATACAGCCCCTATGCGCTGGGGGAAACGGCGATTGCCGTTTCCGGCCGCTATATCCTCACAGAGCAGGGCAATCTCTATTACCTAGAAGAAAATGGAACCCCATCATTTTGTATCCACGACAAAGGCGGAATTACAGCCATAACAACGGATGTCTTCGACCATGCCGCCTGTCTGGCCTTGACAGATGATGGCCGGGTGCTGTCCTTCGGCAGAGACTGGCAGCGCGATCCCTATGACGGCAGTACGGTGCTTGCCTGGACCAGTCTGCCCACCGAAGACTGGCACCATGTCACCACTGTTGCGCAGGGGCACGATTTTGCCGCAGGGTTGACCGAACAGGGCAAGATAGTATTTACCGGCATTCTCCCCGCAAAAAGTCTGGCAGAGATACAAAAGGAGCTTTCCGGCTGGCGACACATTGTATCCATTGCCGCTTATAACACGCAACTATATGGACTGCAATCAGACGGCAAATGTATCTGCCTGGAGCTGGAGCCATTTCTATTCAATCAGTAATATCATTGTTTATCTTCTGAAACGATTTTGAACCGGGCTGTCACTCGCCCGCCGCATACTGCGTTGGACAGCACCAGGCTGCCGCCGCACTTGGCACAGATCATACGGCAGATATACAGCCCCAGACCAAAATGGGACTGCTCCATCTGTCCCTCCCCCCGGTAAAATGGGTCTGTGGCGTGCTGCAGATCCTCGGGGCTAAAGCCCGGCCCATCGTCCTCCACCGCTATCTCCAGATATCTCTCAGGCCCCTCCTCGGCTCCGGCCAGCTCTGTCTCCACCACCCGCACAATCACCTGCAGCCTCTGCCGGGCATATCGCAAACCGTTGGATATCAAATTCTCGCACACCTCCAGCACGAGCGCCTCATCCAGGCCAAGTATCCCCTCACCGAAAAAGGAATATAGGATATCCTGCCCCAGAATCTCACACATGGATCGGAGTTTCTCATCCAGCTCCGCCGCTTTCACCGGCGCAACCTCCGGCTGCAGATCCTCCAGTTTTCGGATACTGCTCATTTTCTGGGTATAATTTTCCAGCCTGCGAATCTGTCCGTTCATCATACCCAGAATCTCCATAAGTTTGTCTTGGGATATCCTGCCCTCCGGGACATAGCGCTCCAGCATCTCCCCATAGCCCTTCAGCACTGTGATCGGAGTGCGCATATCATGGGCAAAGGCCGCATTCAACCGCTTTCTCTCCTCCACCTGCTGCCACATAGCCCGATTGTTGTCATACAGCGCCGTCCGCATCTTCTCAAAGCCGTCCCGGAGCCGCCCCAGCTCGTTGTCCTTCACCGGCTCCAGTTCAAAGTCCAGACAGTTGTCAGCTATTTTCTCCGAGGCGTCCTGAAGTACCCGGAGGGGCTTTTCCATCTCCCTCTTGTAAAAGATCCACACGATCGACCAGACACAGGCCAATATCCACAGCGGAATCAAGACTGTCTGCGCATAGCTGATAATATCAAAAGTCAGTTTCTTCGTCAGATCTATCTGCCTCTTATCGTATTTCGGCACTTCTTCTCCCACATAGCTGTAATGCAAGTTTCCGCTCTGGTCTATGATAATCTCATAGCCATCCTTCCATATCCGTGTATCCTCCTCATCCATATAGCTCGAAGAATACCAGCTCTGCAGATAATTCGTGCCGAACCCGATTGTCATGCTCCCCAGAAATGCCAGAAAGGCACAGACAAAAATGCCATAAAACAGAGTCTGACGCAGTGATCTGATCTTTTTTTTACGGCGCCGCCATTTCCGCTTTATCATTTTTTCCATCGGTATCCCATCCCCCACACTGTCTCCAGATGATACTCCTCGCCATATTCCTTGAGTTTGGCCCGTATGCGGCGCACATGCTCCGCCACCACGCTGCTGTCTCCCTCAGCATCATAGCCCCAAAGCTTTTCATATATGCGCTCCTTGTCGAAGACCTGCCCGGAGTTGAGGGACAAAAGCTCAATAATCTCATACTCTTTTCTGGCAAATGGGATCACCGGTCCCTCCACAGCCACCGTCTTGGCGGTATAGTCTATGACCATCCTCCCCCAGAACCGCACGTTGGCGTCCGCCTTGCAGCGGTGCTCCCGGCGGATGTGGGCCGCCACCCTGGCCCCCAGCTCCTCCATGGAAAAGGGTTTCAGAATATAGTCGTCTCCTCCCGCGGCAAATCCCTGTACCTTGTCGCTGTCCTCAATTCTCGCCGTCAAAAAAAGTATGGGGCAGGAGACGTAATCCCGTATTCCACGGCACACCGCCAGCCCGTCCATGTGAGGCATATTGATGTCCAGCAGAATCAGATCTGGCTGATTAAGAGCCAGCTCCATAGCTTTCTCCCCATTACTTGCCGTAAGTGTATCATATCCATTAAGCTCAAAATAATCCCGGATCATGCTCACCACATCCGGCTCATCGTCCACGATCAATATTTTATACATAAAAATTCCGCCTTTCCTGTTATACTCACTAACGATTAGTTTTTCCTTTCCGCACAGTGCATGTTGCCCGATCATGCAACATGTGCTGTGCGGAAATTGGAAAATCGTAAGCGTATGTCAGTATATATTACTCAGCATAACAGTATAAGGCGGAAATATCAACTTTTTATCTACTTTTGGCACCTTAATCTTCGCAGGATGAAGAAAGGTTTATGCCTTTTTATGTTTTCCCGCAAGGGTCTGGATACCCTCGATGACAAGCACAATGGCTAAACCAATCAGAAGGACTGCGAGAACCACCTGAGCATACGGACCCCAGTCGGCCCCTCCTGCGGTAATGATACCGAACTGATTCTTCACGGTCAGCGCCAGGGAACAGATGGTAACGACGATCATAAACGCCATAGGAGCAAGGAACATCTTATTGCTCTTTCCAATATTTCCAAGCCATGTGGCGACAGCCAGAAGGCCGATGCCAGCCAGGAGTTGATTGGCTGCTCCGAACAGTCCCCAGATCTTACTATATCCGGTCATACCCAGCAGGATACCCAGCACCACTGTCAGAATTGTGGCAAAATACGGATTAACCATAACCTTCTTGAATCCGCCCTTTACATCCTTGACGGTCTGTCCCGGCTCCAGCCAGAACTCCTGGAACATAAAACGCGCCAGACGAGTCGCCGTATCCAGGGAGGTAAGGCAGAATGCGGAATATGTAAGTACCAACAGGGAATTCAGCACTGAATAGCTTCCCGGGATCACATCATCGATCATATGGGCGATGCCGCCGCCGAAGATAGCAGTTGCACCCACCAGGGCCTTGTCAGGGTTTGCCGCATTCCACTTATAAGCGTAACCTATTGCGCACAGAGTCAGCACTGCAAGCACACACTCTAACAGCATACCGCCGTATGCGATGGGCTTCGCATCCGTTTCTTTATCCAACTGCTTGGACGTGGTACCGGAGGATACCAGGGAGTGGAAACCAGAGATCGCTCCGCAAGCAACCGTTGTGAACAGCACCGGGAACAGATACTGGATACCGTTTCCGTTATCTACCGCAAAGCCGGTAAAAGCCGGGAATGAAGCATCAAAGGTCGGATGTGCGAAAATAACGCCAAATACAGCCACTGCCAGCATCGCATACAGCAGGAAAGAACTCAGATAATCGCGGGGCTGCAGAAGAATCCACACAGGCGTTACAGACGCGATGGCAATATAGACGCCCACGATCCACATCCAGGTCTTGGTGGACAGGTAAATGGGATGCCAGTTCATGCCAAGCACCATAATCAGAACAATGGCCAACACGCCTATGATGGACGCAATACCCATGGGCACATTTCTGCGGTATACCAGAAAACCAAATACTATAGCAATCAGAATAAATAGTACGGAGATCATTGCAACCGATGCCGGAGTGGCGGATTTCGCCATATCCAAAGCGCCGGACTCATCATACACTGCGCCAAAGGTAGTTGCAACGATGGACGCAAATGCCGCCACCACCAGAATCAGGGTCAAATAGGAGAATATGATAAACAGCCTCTTTGCCCTGCGGCTCATATTAGTGGAGATAACTTCGCCGATGGACTGCCCTTTGTGGCGGATGGATGCAAACAGGGCTCCAAAATCATGGACGCCGCCAAAGAATATGCCTCCCACCAATATCCAGAGCGTCACAGGCAGCCAGCCAAATATCGCCGCGCCGATGGGTCCGGTAATCGGTCCCGCTCCCGCGATGGATGAGAAATGATGTCCCGTCTTTCAGTTTCAGCACCATGAATCTTTAAGGACACTCTTACACCACCCA
>CAYLIM010000020.1:0-40377 GCA_964383805.1 uncultured Acetatifactor sp. | reverse complement strand
GAGACTGCGGAAGGTTGACGAGAAGATTTATGATCTGGTACATAACGAGGGCGATTTGACTCAGAAACTGGATATCCGTTCCGGGGATGAACTGGAGTTGATTGCAAACAATGTGAATGCCCTTCTGGAATATATGCATGGGATCATGCTGCAGATATCCGCCGACTCAAAGCAGTTGGGCGTGTCTGCGGAGAGTGTGGTGGAAAGTCTGGTTCAGGCGAGGGACAGCATCGCCGATGTGTCGTCCACGATGGAAGAGATGAGTGCGGCTATGGAGGAGACCAGCGCCTCGCTGTGGCAGGTGAATGAATCGGTGACGGAGATTGACACCACGGTGATATCCATTGCAGGCAAGGCGGCGGAGGAGAGCGCCGCATCCAGCAGTACGGCGAAGAAGGTACAGGAGATATATATCAAGGCGGAGACTGACCGGACGGATGCCGAAAGACAGGCCGAGGAGATGTCTTTGGCTGTAAACGAAAAGATCGAGCGTTCCAGGGCGGTGAGGCAGATCGAGGCTCTGACGGGAGAGATCATCAATATCACCGATCAGACAACCCTGCTGGCGCTGAACGCCAATATTGAGGCGGCGAGAGCGGGCGAGGCGGGAAGAGGTTTTGCCGTGGTGGCAGGGGAGATCGGTTCCCTGGCGTCCAATTCGGCCAAGGCCGCCGAGGAGATTCAGCGGGTGAGCTTGGAGGTGGTTGCCGCCGTAAATGAGTTGGCGGAAGAGGCGGAGAGCATGATCCGTTTTATGAACGAGACGGCTATGGCCGGTTATGAGATGTTGCTGCAGAACAGCCGTGACTATCAGAATGATGTGGGCCATCTGAGCAAGGTGCTGAATGAATTTGCTCAGGAGAGCCAGGATCTCCGCAATAATATCACCAGTATTAAGGAGGCGGTGGAATCCGTCAATATTGCGGTGGAGGAATGTGCCAAGGGCGTTGTGAATGTCACAACGGTATCCACCGACCTTACATCCAGTATGGGAACCATCAATGAGGAGGCGAACGGCAACAAGGAGGTTGCGGATCGGCTTGAAGCAGAGGTTGGTAAATTCAAGCTATAATTGAAATAATAAGAACAAGGCTCAGTTAGAAAGCAGTGAGCTTTGAGATAACGAGTGTAAGCAATAGCGGGAAAACCTTGAGAAACAGGCCTTTCCGCTATTGCTTTTTTGAAGTGGGGGTGCTATGCTTTTCCTATATACAGAGAGGCACTGTGAAGAATGCTGTCGGAGGCATAAGTGTGAGCGCGTCCTCTCAGAGCAACAGACAGCATGTTTCCTGCGGACCGATCCTCGTCTGGGAGATCGGATCGTGCTGCTGGGACTGGCGGAGTATGAGAACAGGCTGGATTCGGCAACTACAATAACAAGGAAAGAAATAGTATGGCGCTTTTTACTAAAAACATTCTCCTTCTTTTTATAATATGTATCCTGACGGGCTGTACAAGCCAGAAAGCCCCTTCCGGCATCTTCGAGGAGGAGCCGGTGGAGACGGAAAACGCCATTTATGAGATCGGCGAACAGGAGACAGAGAGTGGTGTTTCCTATCCGCAGATCGTGTTAAAGGGCGAAGAAGACATTCTATGCGGGGCGAAGTTCCTGAATAATCTATTGGAAAAAGAGTGCATGGGCAGCAGTTACGCGGGATATAAGGTATTCTATGCGGACGAGAATATTTTATCTGTCTGTTTCTGGTACGACACGGAAGGGGGCAGGGTTTTTGAGCCTATGGTGCTGAACTACCAGTGTTTGAACTACAAGGCTTATGATGAGGCAACGGGCCATTTGCTGTCGGTCCAGGACGACAATGCCTGTCCGGCTGCGCCCATTCCCGGTAATGGAGTCAGGATTTCCTTTGATGCTCTGCTGCAGGAGCTGGAAAATGGGAACTATGAACTGGATCAGGACGCATATGCCCTATACCAGTCGGAGCCGGAGCTTGTGATTCAAAGCATACGGGAGCATTTGCAGAAAATACGGGACAGAGGACAGCAGGATGTCTACTTTGGGTACATGAAACCATACAAGATAGGAACCCGTGGGATGTATCTGAAGGAAGGACGGGTAGGACTCTTTATTTTTCTGCCGGAGCGCTGGGAGGAGCTGGGGGAGGAGACATATTCCGATAAGTGGATGCCCTATGATTTCAGAGTCGAGATCGCATACGATTGGAAAACAGAAATGTCCCAGAACCGGGTACCCTATGAGGTATACAGGGAAGAGGCAGAGGATGGGTCCTATGGCTATCTGCAGGTGAGGGGCTTGGGGGAGATGGAGGAGGCCGTGAATCAGGCCATACTGGAGGATTTGCAGGAAAATCTCTCCTGTCTGGACCTGGATGAGACCAACCGGCTTATGACAGAGTTTGGACATGAAGACTATTGGCGTAAGCTGCCGGAGCTTGGCCCGCCCAGAGTGACCTGGCAGAGTGAGCGGTATCTGTGCGTCCGGCAGGAGCTGCTGCTGGATGATGATGAGGTGCTGCGTTTTGTCGAGGCGTGGAAACGATATCATGTGTATGATCTGGAGACTGGCAGGAGTCTGCGGCTGGGGGATATTCTCAATCTGGGGCCTGAGTTCGCAAAGTGGCTTAAGGAAGAGAAAAAGGTGGAGGGTTGGGCGGAATATCACGAGGGAGACACCCCTGGGGAATTGGGGGAGCTGCTGAGAGAGCACCTGGAGCGTTATACACAGGAGCAGCTGCTCTCCGCGTTGGAGGATGCGGAATTCTGGATAAAGGAGGGGGCGCTCTATTTTCGGCTGCCTCTGTTGGATCAATGGGACAGACCCCTCTATTCATACGGGGGGACGAGCTATCCCAATTATCTGGTGTATGCGGAGTGCCGGATCAAAGAGGAGGATCTGGCGATGTGGGTAAGCGAGGACGGGACAGTGTGGAGCTGGGGCGATAACGCAGATGGGGTGCATTACCGTTTTGACGAATGAAAGTCTTTCCAAACACATTCTTTTTTGCTATACTGGGAAAAGGATGTAATACAAAAACAGGAGGATCACAATATGGCTATTATGGTCAATCAGGTGGGATATGAGGCGAATGCCGCCAATAAGAAGGCAGTGGCATCCCAGCCGGGCGGTTATATGTTAAAAAATACCGCGGGTGAGGTAATCTGGCAGGGGCAGGCGGGAGACGCCGTGCAAGACCCTCTGTGCGGGGAGGTTTTATATCCTCTGGATTTTGGCAGTGTGCAGACAGCGGGAAAGTATTATCTGGAGAATGGAGCAGGGGAGCGCAGTGATACCTTTGAGATCGGAAAGGACGTGTTGGCGGGAGTGCATAACGCCATGATCAAGGCTCTGTATTTCCAGCGCTGCGGCTGTGCTTTGGAGGAAGAGTATGCGGGCCCCTATACCCATGCGGCCTGCCATATGGCAGACTGCCAGGTTTATGGGGAGCCTGAGCACAGCTTTGAGGCCCGGGGCGGCTGGCATGACGCGGGAGATTACGGGCGCTATATCACGCCTGCGGCAGTTACCATCGGCCATCTATTGTACGCCTATTGGCTGTATACTATGGCCTTCAGAGAACCATTGAATATCCCTGAGAGCGGCAACGGAGTGCCCGATGTGTTGAACGAGTGCCGGTACGAGCTGGAGTGGATGCTGAAAATGCAGCGGGAGGACGGCGGTGTATATCACAAGCTGACAGCCTGGAGACATGCGGATTTCATTATGCCCGAGGAGGATCAGGACCCTTTTTACGCCTATCCGGTCTCCTCTCTGGCGGTGGCGGATTTCTGCGCCTGCATGGCGCTGGCGGCCAGAGTATATAGGGGGTCGTCCGCGTCCGGGCGGGAGGAGAAAGAGTTCTCGCTGCAGCTGGAGGCGGCGGCAAGGCGGGCTTGGAAGTGGCTGATGGAGCACCCGGAGCCGCTGCTGTTTACCAATCCGGAGGGCAGCAATACCGGGGATTACGGGGACACCACGGATGCGGACGAGCGCCTGTGGGCGGCGGCAGAGATGATGTGTCTGGCGGCCTGGCTGAGAGAGGATACCCGGGAGTATGTGGATGAACTGCGCCGGATTCTGGACACCGGCCTGGAGGTGACAGATTTTGGCTGGACGGATGTGGCGGGCTTTGCCGCCATGGCGATTCTGACGGACGCCGGCCCCAAAAAGACAGTGGGGGAGGATATTCTGCAGAGGTTCCGCGAGGCGGTGCTGGCGGAGGCGGACCGGCTGGCGGAGCTGGGAGAGCGGAATGCGTTCGGCATGGCTATGGGAGCCGGAGATTTCTGCTGGGGCAGCAATATGGTGGTGACTAACAGGGGTATCCTGCTGGCGCTGGCCTGTAAAGTGCTGGAAACACAGGAGAGAGAGGCGGTGCGTATCGCCCGCTATGAGGAGGTAATCCAGGCCCAGATTGACTATCTGCTGGGCAAAAATATAACAGGCTACAGCTTTGTGACAGGTTTCGGGGAGCACGCCTACAGACATCCCCATCTGCGCACCACAGCGGCGGACGGTATCGACGACCCCATGGCGGGCTGGGTGGCCGGAGGCCCCAACGGCAAGCCGGGGGATGAGCTGGCTTGCCGGATGATTCCCAAGGGCACGCCGCCCATGAAATGCTATCTGGACCGGGAGGAGTGCTATTCCCTGAACGAGATGACCATTTACTGGAATTCCTCGGCGGTGTTCGTGACGGCGTACCTGCGCTGCAGAGTATGGGAGGAGGGCCGGGTATGAACACATTTCAGTATCAGGTGGTCAGCATAGACGGCGATTATGCCCACCTGAAGCGGATTGACGAGGAATCAGAGGAGCTGAAACTGGTGGCCAGAGCGCTGCTGCCGCCGGAGATCGCGGAGGGGACGAAACTTCTCTACGAGTGGATGCAGTACAGTATCCTGCCTGACTGACGGCTATCAGAGTCTGCAATGCTGCAGAGCGGAAATAAGGGGGACTTATGGGCGAACAGAGAGTATACCATAATCCGGTACAGAGAGGATTTTTTCCCGATCCGTCGGTGATTCGGGTGGGGGACGACTATTACATGGTCAATTCCAGTTTTCAGTATTTTCCCGCAATCCCCATATCCCACTCCAGGGATATGGTACACTGGCATATCATCGGACACGCCATCAGCAATTCGGAGTGGCTGGATATCAGCGATATCAAGGATTCCCATGGGATATGGGCGCCGGATATCTCCTATGTGGATGGCAAATTCTATATCTTTGCCACATTGCGTCTCAATGCGGACGGAAAGCGGGACAACAATGTGATGCGCAGGCAGCTGGTGATGGTGGCTGACAGACCGGAGGGGCCTTACAGCAAGCCCGTCTGCCTGGAGGTGGACGATATCGACCCCTCTCATTTTGTGGACGAGGACGGCAGCAGGTACATGATTATCGCCAAAGCAGCCCAGGCCGTGCCGCTGAGCGCTGACAGCCTGCAGGTGGCGGGAGAGATGCGGACGGCCTGGGACGGCACGGGGGAGCGCTGCTCCGAAGGCCCGCACCTGCTGAAAAAGGACGGCTACTACTACGCCATGGTGGCGGAGGGGGGCACTGGTTATGGGCATGGCATCAATATGGCCCGCAGCAAAAACATGTACGGGCCATACGAGAATTCTCCCTACAACCCGGTGATGCGGCAGACGGACCCTCAGGCTCCCATCCAGCGGGCGGGTCATGGCAAGCTGGTGCAGGATCAGAACGGGCAGTGGTGGTGTTACTATCTCTGTGGCAGGCCCAACGAGGGGCGCTACACCACAGTGGGCAGGGAATCCGCTCTGGACCCAGTGCAGTGGACCCAGGACGGCTGGCTGACCATCAACGGGGGAAAAGGCCCCAGTCTGGAGCAGACGGCGCCGGATCTGCCGGAGTGCGTCTTTGAGCGCAATCTGTTTGACGATTTCAACGAGGAAAAGCTGAATCTGGAGTGGGAATTTGTGCGCAATCCCGACAACGGTTCCTGGTCCCTGACAGAGCGGCCCGGATATTTCCGCATATGGACCAGGGACGGACAGCTTAACGAGATTCGTTCCAAGAATACGCTGCTGCGTCGGGAGCAGGAGCTGTCCTACACGGCGGAGACCAAGCTGGAATATTACCCAGACCATGACGGGGAGCAGGCGGGGCTGACCTGTTATTACAGCACGGCTACTTATGCCCGGTGTGCCCTGTGCTGGGAGGGAGGCCGAAAACTTCAGCTGGTGATCAACCGAAACCACGGGGAGGAGCTGGTGGCGGAGATCCCGGATATCAAGGAGGCCCCTGTCTATCTGAAGGTGGTGGTGGAAAAGCTGACCCGCAGCTTTTATTACAGCTATGACGGCCGGAACTGGCAGAGCGTGGGGGCGCTGGAGAACTGTATCTACCTCTGCGACGAGGGCGTTCCCGACGATCCCAAGCGTCACACCGGCACGCTGGTGGGCATATACGCCAACAACGGCGGCTGCGGCTGCCGCAAGAGCGCGGATTTTGACTATTTCCGATATGAGGACTAGTGTACTGTACTATTCACATCATAGCTATCGACTACTTTTGCATACAACCTCTGGTTGAGTTAATGAGAGTTTGGATAAACAAACTTAGAATTGCGCAGGATTAGGTTTTGTTATATAAACAATTTATAACAAATATTGAGTGCCCGTTGAGGCGGGCAGGAGGGAGTTTACTATGGAGGGCAGTATGTTTAGTCAAGCCGATTTTGGAAAAAGGTTAAGGTTATTTCGCAGAAATAAGAATTTTACGCAAAAAGAGGTTGCCTTTAGAATAGGGGTGTCAGAACAGGCAGTCTCAAAATGGGAAAACGGTGAATGCCTGCCGGATGTCTATAACTTAAAAATACTTGGACAGCTTTTGCATGTTTCGATCGATACCCTGTTAGCTACAGATAGCGACAAGTTTGAAAGGGTAGTTGAAACGATCAAGATTGGTGGGGCTGAATTTGAGATCATAGAAAAACCGGAGACAATTCTTGCGGGAAAAATTATATATGCAAAAGATTATCGGGATGCAGACGGATTTAACAGCGCAATAGAGGCGATCACTGAGGAAGAAAAACAAGCTGTATTTAACTCGATCCAGGAAATGGTATTGCCCATTACAGATATTCATTTGAGCGTCAATTTCTGGCTCGATGAGAAAGTCAGAGCCTTTGGATTTGTGCGGGAAGTGATAACGGAACAACAACCGGAAGGCATAGATGTATATAAGATGCCGGCGTCGTTATATATCAGAGCATACACGGACAGGGGGACGGCACAGCTTATTGCAAAAGATACATGTGAAGTATGGGAGTTGTTCGCATATATCAGAAACTTTTTTATGCCTGCCCATGGTTTTAGGATGGCGGATAACGGGGCGCAGGAGTTGGAAGTGTTTGATTCATTTGAGCACAGAACAGGCTATGCATATATGCCGATCATGAGATAGAGGCCAGGGAGGCTTTCGGAAAAGTTTGCATCATAATGGAAATGTAACAAGGCTTTGGAGATTGTGACAACATGATCTCCAAAGCCTTATACTATCTCTCTATTTTTTTATATTCGCTCTTTTGCGCAGCGTAGGGTCCAGAATCTTTTTGCGTATCCTCAGGTTGGAGGGTGTGATCTCCAGCAGTTCATCGGTGTCGATAAAGTCCAGAGCCTGCTCCAGGCTCATGATCTTGGGAGGCGTCAGCCGCAGAGCCTCGTCCGCGCTGGAGGAGCGGGTGTTGGTCAGCTGTTTCTTTTTGCAGACATTGATCTCGATATCTTCGCTTTTGCCGGTCTGACCCACCACCATGCCGCTGTATACTTTTTCTCCGGGGCCGATGAACAGAGTGCCCCTCTCCTGGGCGTTGTACAGCCCGTAGGTGATGGATTCCCCTGCCTCAAAGGCGATCAGGGAACCTTGCCCCCGGTAAGCGATGTCTCCCTTGTAGGGGCCGTAGCCGTCAAACACAGTGTTCAAAATGCCGTTGCCCTTGGTGTCGGTTAGAAATTCGCCGCGGTAGCCGATAAGGCCTCTGGAGGGAATAGAGAACTCCAGCCGGGTGTAAGTGCCGCCGGTGATGGAGCCCATGTTCCGCAGCTCGCCCTTTCTCTGTCCCAATTTTTCGATGACCGCTCCGGCAAATTCGTTTGGCACGTCAATATAGGCCAATTCCATAGGCTCCAGCTTGTGCCCGGCCTCGTCGGTCTTGTACAGCACCTCCGCCTTGCTGACGGCGAACTCAAAGCCCTCCCGGCGCATATTTTCAATCAATACGGACAGGTGCAGCTCGCCCCGTCCGGACACCTTGAAAGCGTCTGTGGAGTCCGTCTCCTCCACCCGCAGGGACACGTCCGTGTTCAGCTCGCGAAACAGCCTGTCCCGAATATGGCGGCTGGTCACAAATTTTCCCTCCAGGCCCGCCAGCGGGGAGTCGTTGACCATGAAATGCATGGCGATGGTGGGCTCGCTGATCTTCTGAAAAGGAATGGGCGCTATGGCCTCGGGGGAACACAGGGTATCTCCGATATGAATGTCAGCGATGCCGGAGATGGCTACGATGGAGCCGATACAGGCCTCCTTTACCTCCACCTTGTTCAGGCCGTCAAACTCATAGAGCTTGCTGACCTTGACCTTGGTCTGCTTGTCCGGCTCGTGGTGATTGACGATCACCACCTCCTGATTCACCCGGATGATGCCGTTGTCCACCTTGCCCACGCCGATGCGTCCCACATACTCGTTGTAGTCGATGGTGCTGATCAGCACCTGGGTTCCGGCGTCGGGATCGCCCTCAGGGGCGGGAATATAGTCCAGAATGGTCTCAAACAGCGGCGTCATGTCCGTGCCGGGCTGCGCCACATCCAGAGAGGCGATGCCGGACTTGGCGGAGGCGAACACAAAGGGGCAGTCCAGCTGGGCGTCGTCCGCATCCAGCTCCAAAAACAGCTCCAGCACCTCGTCGATGACCTCGTCAGGTCTTGCCTCGGGTCGGTCGATCTTGTTGATGCAGACAATGACGGGCAGTTTTAACTCCAGCGCCTTGCGCAGCACAAATTTGGTCTGGGGCATGGCTCCCTCGAAAGCGTCCACCACCAGGATGACGCCGTTTACCATCTTCAGTACTCGCTCCACCTCGCCGCCAAAGTCCGCATGGCCCGGGGTGTCAATAATATTGATCTTGGTGCCCTTATAGGTGACGGCCGTGTTCTTGGACAGGATGGTAATGCCCCGCTCGCGCTCTATGTCATTGGAATCCATGACCCGCTCGGCAACCTCCTGGCCTGCCCGGAACACGCCGCTCTGTTTCAACAGCTCGTCCACCAAAGTGGTCTTGCCGTGATCTACATGGGCGATGATGGCCACGTTCCGTATGTCTTCTCTTTTTTGTCTCATATAAATCCTCCTATTAGGGTACCGCATCCGCCCTACCAGTACCTTTGCTCACAGAGTAATTTCCGGTCGCACAAGCGCCCGTAAATTCTCTGGGTACTGTTCGGGCAGATGCTGTTTTTGAGTTCAACATATATTCTTCTGGTTCCACGTTTATTATCTCTCATATCTCAAACCGTTACAGTATATCACTAATTGAATGCAGGTGCAATAAAATATTGTCGAAATTTTTCGTTGAAAAGGACTTCTCAAACGATTCAAAATGCGGTATAAATATATTACATTACAGGCGTGGCCGTGCCGGAAAAATTCTTAATGTGTAAGAAGGGAGAACAAAGAATGACAGATAAGGTAATTGAAAATAATCAGGTGACCGTAATGGGGGAGATTATCAGTGATTTCGCCTACAGCCATGAGATCTTTGGGGAAGGATTTTACATGGTTGATGTGAAAGTACAGAGACTCAGCGAGAGCTTTGACATCATTCCGCTGATGGTTTCGGAGAGATTGATTGATGTGAATGCGGATTTTAAGGGGAAAAATATCTGTGTAAACGGTCAGTTCCGCTCCTACAATCGCCATGAGGAGCGCAAAAACCGTCTGGTATTGTCTGTTTTTGCCAGAGAGATCGATTTTGTGGAAGAGATTGAGGAGAGCTCCAAGACCAATCAGATCTATCTGGATGGCTATATTTGCAAGGAACCTATTTATCGCAAGACTCCTCTGGGGAGAGAGATTGCCGACGTGCTGCTGGCCGTGAATCGTCCCTATGGCAAGTCGGACTATATCCCCTGTATCTGCTGGGGGAGAAATGCCCGCTATGCCAGCAGCTTTCATGTGGGAGAGCGCTGCGCCATATGGGGGCGGATACAGAGCCGCGAATATATGAAAAAGCTGGACGAGGAGCATGCGGAAAAGCGGGTGGCCTTTGAAGTATCCGTCAGCAAGATGGAGCTGGTAGAGGCGGAGGAAGAGCAGCCGATGTAGGCTGATGAGCCTTCCCGTTGCCAAAAGAGATAAATGATGTTATACTACAGAGTAGAGACACACGGAAATCAGTTTCTAGTTGGGTATTATCGCAGACCGGTCTGCGATATGCATAGGTGTTGATATGGATAGAGGAAATATATACATATATACGGGTGACGGCAGAGGCAAATCCCCCGCCGCATGGGGCAGAGCCATGCAGGCGGCGGCGGAGGGCCGATCCGTGGTGATCATACAGTTTCTGAAGGGGAAGGGGCTTGCGGACAGCGCCTTTATTCGCCGGATGGAGCCGGAAATCCGGCTTTTTCACTTTGAAAAGTCGGACGAGAATTATATGGAACTGTCGGAGGAGAAGAAGAGGGAGGAGTGCGTCAATATCCGCAATGGCCTGGGGTACGCCAAAAAAGTCCTGTCCGTGGCGGAGTGCGACCTGCTGATCCTGGACGAGGTACTGGGACTGGTGGAGAAAGAGATTATCACCGTGGAGGATTTGAAGGAGCTGTTGGAGAGCCGCCGGGAGACGGATGTGATCCTCACGGGCAGCAGTCTGAGCGATGAAATCTGCATTCTGGCGGATGAGGTATCCAAGATTGAAACGGTAAAGTTTAAGGTTTGGACCTAAAACTCATTGACAAAGCTACAAGTCAATGCTATGATATTGAAAATGAGATAGAGGTTGCGTATTTTATGAGTACTCCTCCGGATGTGACAGGCACAGAGGAAAGAGGAGGAAAGGAATATACGCCGAAAGAACCGGTGTGCTGTAAGCCGGGGTCTTGGGCATGCAGTTAATAGCTGTATGACTGTCATCTGTGTAACTGGATGGGGCGCTATCGTATAATATCAGGAAGAGGATTCGTGATATGATTCGTCGGCGCATGGTTGTCGGCGTTTTTTCTGTTTTGCGGACAACGGGCCGGGCGAAGTGTCCGGGCATGCAAAGAGTGCTGTTTTGGCAGCGGAATGGAGGAGAAAGTATGGCGATTTTTACAGGGTCAGGAGTGGCGATAGTCACCCCGATGCGCGAGGACGGAAGTGTGAACTATGAGAAGTTCACGGAGTTGGTGGAGTTTCAGATAGAGGGCGGTACGGATGCCATCATTGTCTGCGGCACCACCGGAGAGGCGTCCACCATGAGTCATGAGGAGCATTTGGATGTGATACGCCACTGCGTGGAGGTGGTAAAGGGCAGAGTCCCTGTGATTGCAGGAACCGGCTCCAACTGTACGGAGACGGCGGTGTATCTGTCCCAGGAGGCGGAAAAGCTAGGCGCAGACGGTCTGCTGCTGGTGTCTCCCTACTATAATAAGGCCACCCAGAACGGTCTGTACACGCACTTTAAAAAGGTGGCGGATTCGGTGAAAGTGCCCATTCTGCTGTACAATGTGCCCAGCCGTACCGGCTGCAATATTCTGCCTCCGACCATTGTGCGCCTGTGCCGGGACTGTGAGAATATTGTGGGTGTGAAGGAGGCCAGCGGTAATATCTCCCAGATTGCTCAGCTGGCGGCGTTGGCGAAGGGCAGCGTGGATATATACTCAGGCAATGACGACCAGATCGTGCCCATCCTGTCCCTTGGCGGTAAGGGCGTGATCTCTGTGCTTGCCAATGTGGCGCCGCGCCAGACCCATGAGATTTGTGCGAAATATTTTGCCGGGGACGTGGAAGGAAGCTGCCGGATGCAGCTGGAGGCCATGGATTTGTATGGCGCTCTGTTCTGCGAGGTTAATCCCATACCGGTAAAAAAGGCGCTGAACCTGATGGGCAAGGGAGCCGGAGCCTTGCGTCTTCCCCTGACGGAAATGGAGGAGGCCAATGTGGCCAGACTGGAGAAAGCCATGCGGGAGTACGGTATTTTGGCGTAGAGGGAGGTTGACAAATATGATTCGTTTGATTATGCATGGTTGCAACGGAAAGATGGGCCAGGTAATCAGCAATATAGTGGCGCAGGACCTGGAGGCGGAACTGGTGGCAGGGATTGACAAACAGGATGACGGGCACAATCCCTATCCGGTGTTTTCGGATATCAGCGAGTGTGACGTGGAGGCGGATGCGCTGATCGATTTCTCGGCGGCCTCGGCAGTGGATAAACTGCTGGATTACTGTGTGGCTCACAGACTCCCCTGTGTACTCTGCACCACGGGTCTGAGTCCGCAGCAGCTGGTCAGGGTGGAGGAGGCGTCCAGGGAGGTGGCGGTTCTGAAATCCGCCAACATGTCACTGGGGATCAATCTGCTGCTGAAACTGCTGAAGGAGGCGGCAGGGGTGCTTGCCCCTGCGGGATACGATATTGAAATTGTGGAAAAACATCACAATCTGAAGGTGGATGCACCCAGCGGCACGGCGCTGGCACTGGCGGATTCCATCAACGAGGAATGCGGCAATGCCTATGAGTATGTCTATGACAGGAGCCAGAGAAGAGAGAGACGTGACAAGAAGGAGATAGGTATCAGCGCCGTCAGGGGCGGTACTATTGTGGGCGATCACGACGTGATTTTTGCCGGGGAGGACGAGGTGATTACTTTCTCCCACAGCGCCTACTCCAAGGCAGTGTTTGCCAAGGGAGCGGTGCAGGCCGGAAAATTTCTGGCGGGAAAGCCCGCAGGCATGTACAATATGAGCCATGTCATTGATGCGCAGATATAGTGTGCTGGCCAGTACACTAGTGCAAAAGGGCCACAGGAGAAATATACCTGTGGCCTTTTGTCAAATAGGCTGTAAATTACCGGGTGGTTTTGCCTGTGCCTGTACCGGCGGCTGTGCCTGTACCCGCGGTTGTACCTGTGCCGGTGGTTGTACCTGTACCAGTGGATCGGCCTGTACCGGTGGTCGTACCTGTACCGGTGGCTGTGTCTGTTCCGGTAGTGGAACCGCTGCCGACATTGTCGTTATTACCGTTGCCAAGGGCGGGGTCCGAGGTATCTCCGGTGTTGTTACCGGTCATATCGTCTATAAGGTCAGATACTCCTTCGGTCATGTCCCCGACGATGCCTCCCACAACGTTGCCGGCATCATTGGCTGCGTCGCCTATAACACTGCCCGCATCGCTCCTATTATCGTCTATTACACCGTCGTTATTGTCCACGCCAGAGCCAACCGTGGAATTGTCTGCGGCATTGCTGCCGATGTCGTTATTGCCTGTATCGGTGTTGCCGGTGCCATTATTACCGGTATTAGTATTGCCAGTGTTGGTGCTTCCGGTGTTGTTTCCGGCGATGCCGCTGCCGGAATTGTTGCCAGTGTTGTTACCGGCAAGGCCGCCGGAATTGTTTTCGGCGGTTGTATTGTTGGCCATATCACTGGAATTGTTACCGCTATTTTGGTTGTTGGAGCATGCCGTGGCCATACACATGCAGCCCATCAGCAGACCCATTACGATTAATTTTTTAGCTCGTTCTTTCATCATAACTCCTCCTTATTTAAGCCCTGTATCTGCTCCATTACAGCATACGGAATGATTATTTTTGGCTCTGCACATATTATGTGTATCTGGACGATAAATATACAGAGCCGAAAATAGTACAAAGGAGCCCAAAAAGAAAGAATTGAGGTATACAGAGAGGAGGAAAATTTTGGAATTTCGACCTTGTATTGATATTCATAACGGAAAGGTCAAACAGATCGTAGGCGGCAGCCTGAGAGATCAGGGAGACCAGGCCAGGGAAAATTTTGTATCAGAGCAGGATGCGGCCTTCTATGCCGGGCTTTACAGGAAGGCGGGCATACGGGGCGGGCATATTATCCTGCTGAACGGAGCGGACAGCGAGTACTATGAGTCTACCCGGCAGCAGGCTTTGGCGGCGCTGAGGGCTTATCCGGGCGGGCTGCAGGTGGGAGGCGGCATTCACGGGGGGAATGCCAGAGAATATCTGGAGGCCGGCGCCTCTCAGGTCATAGTGACCTCCTATGTTTTTCATGACGGCAGGGTGGACTATGAGCGCCTGGAGGAGCTGAAAAGCCTTGTGGGAAGGGAAAGACTGGTGTTGGATCTGAGCTGCCGAAAGCTGGAAGGGCAATATCGGATCGTGACTGACAGGTGGCAGAAGGCCACGCAGGAGGTGTTGACGGAGCAGCTGCTGGAGAGACTGGCGGATTACTGCTGTGAGTTTCTGGTTCATGCGGTGGACGTGGAGGGAAAATCCGGCGGCATCGAGCGGGAGTTGGCGGCCCTGCTGGGAAACTGGGGAAAACAGCCGGTCACTTATGCGGGAGGCGTACACAGCTATGAGGATCTTCGGCTCTTGAAAAGGCTGGGGCAGGATCGGCTGCACGTAACCATCGGCAGCGCGTTGGACCTGTTTGGGGGTGAGCTGAGCTGGGAGAGAGTGCTGGAGATATGTAAAGAAAAAGGCTGACAGATTCTGTCAGCCTTCTCTCTAATCCCATAAAACGATATTGCTATTCATTAAACAATTATTCATTATATTAAGAACAGGTACATCGTGTTACTGATTATAGATGTTATAAGAGTTGCTTATAACTTTGTTACGTTTACAGCCTGGGGTCCCTTCTCGCCGTTCACAACCTCGAACTCTACTGCCTGGCCCTCTTCGAGAGACTTGAAACCTTCCATGTTCAATCCAGAGTAGTGTACGAATACATCGTTGCCGGACTCATCAGAGATGAAACCATAGCCCTTTTGGTTGTTAAACCACTTTACTGTACCTTTGTTCATTGTAGATACCTCCAAAAAAATGTATGTTGCACAATTACAACGATTAAAGGATAACACAAGAAATAAAAAATGTAAATACTTTTTATGAGATTTTTACAGAAAATCTTTTGTTTTTATAGGGTTAAGGGCAATAAAATGTGTCAAATATTACAAAATTATTAATTTTTATTGAGGAAATGAAGTATCTGTGGTAAAATAGGTCTTGTTCAATTGGAGGTGACGGACTTAAATGAGAACCAAAAAGCATAAACGGAAGACAAACCATGTGGTGATTGTGACCTCTGATGCGGTGGATGGGCAAGTACGGCACCTGCGCTTAAAACATTGGGTGTTACAGTTCCTGGTGGTGGTATCCTGTGTTGCTATCGGTTTTGTTGCGGGCCTTGTTATGTATGTGGGACAGTGCAGATCCCAGATATGGGGGGATGCCAGCCGCAGGATCGAAGAGATCCAGGCAGAGAACGAGGAACTGCATGAGGCGCTGTCTGCGGCCGAGTCGGAGAGGCTGGATATGCAGAGCGAGGTTATTGCGCTCGGCAGTAAGATAGACTTGTTGAGCGACACTGTAAACCAGAAGACAGAGGAAGTGAATGCGCTGAAGGAGACAATAGAGCAGCAGAGTATTCCGAGTTATTTTCCGCTGACCGGTTCTGCGTCTATCGTGGAGATTACAGATGAAGAACCCACATGTATTTTAAATGGCACAGAAGGAACCGCCGTGGTGGCTACTGCCACCGGAGTCGTGACAGAGGTGGGGGAGGACACAGAGTACGGAAACCGGGTGGTGGTGGATCATGGCAACGGCTATGTGACCATTTACCGCAACAAGGGGGACTGTATGGTAAAGGTAGGTGACACTGTGGTTCCCAAGAGCGCGCTTTTTTATATCAGCAGCGGTAACACCAGACTGGGATACCAGATTCAGCAGGAGGGGGAATATATCAATCCTGTGCAGATGATGGATATTAGCGGATAAAAAGAAGAGTGGGAAACTGCAAAGCAGAGAATCCGGTGATTCTCAAAAACAGCAAAAGCTGGTTATGGTACTGGTAAGGCTTTTGCGGAACTTAAAATAGGAGGATTGTATAGTATGGCAGGGAAAAAAGGAGAAACAGTGATAACAACGATTCTGGGCAAGGGATGTCAGGTAAACGGAGACTTTATTGTAAAGCAGAGCGCCCGGATAGACGGTGAGGTACAGGGGGATGTATATGTGACAGGAACCCTGGTCATGGGTGCCGACGCCCGGATAGACGGCAACATCGAGGCGGATGAGGCAATCCTTGGCGGAGAAGTGGTGGGCAACATACAGGCTCCGGGCAAGGTGGAACTGACGGTTACAGGCAAGGTGATCGGTGATATTACCACCAACGTGATTGTGATTGATGAGAACGCCATATTCCAGGGCAGATGCAATATGAACCAGGATGCGCCTCGCAGAAAGAATCCTGCCGCTAAGAAAGCCCTTAAGGAGGGAAGACGCTCCGCCAAGGCGGCGCTGCAGGAGGCGCTTCGCGAAGTGCAGGAGGAGAGCCAGGCCTGGCAGGAAGAAAGCGGACAGGCAGCAGAGGATAATCTTGGCGGCAACGAGACAGAATTGTAAGGCGAAGTATGAAACTGACGTTTCATATACGGATTTGCGCAGTATCGCAAGCGCAGCTTGCGATATGCAGGAAAGAGGAAAATATGAAAAAAGGGCGGACGGCGCAAAGCTGTCTGCCCTTTTTCAATGATTATTCGTCCTTGGGAGGGTTCATTCTCTTAAATACCATGTCGTAGCCATCGTTGCCATAGTTCAGGGAGCGGTTTACCCGGCTGATGGTGGCGGTGGAAGCGCCCGTCTTTTCCGCGATCTCCAGATAGGTCTTGTGGTCGTCCAGCATGGAGGCGACCTCAAACCGCTGCGACAGGGATAAAAGTTCGTTCACAGTGCAAAGATCTTCAAAAAAAAGGTAACATTCTTCCTTGCTCTGCAGACAGAGAACTGCGTCAAACAGTCTGTCCACGGCCTCCGTTTTAATTTTTTTGTTCATTGTCATCCTCAAGCCTTTCTGTTTATGCTCCGCGTCTGCCCTGCCACTGTCCACTTTGGTAGAGCGGGCGCAGGCTTACACAAGCCATTTTAACATATTAAAGTTCTAAAGTAAATATCTGTGAAAAGATTTCTTTTTTGAAGAAAAAGGTTGTCATGTAGTTTTAGATACTATATAATGAAAAACAGTAATGAATTTATTGCATGGTGGGGAAAGAGGGAGAGATGACAATAAATACGGAGGATCTGTTGAACAGTATATTGGAGAGTCTGAGCAGGATTGAGTATATCCGCCCCGAGGATATTCCGGATATTGATCTGTATATGGATCAGGTGACGACATTTATGGACGGCAGGCTGCGGACCACCACACGCAATCCTGACGATGACAAGGTGTTGACCAAGACTATGATTAACAACTATGCCAAGAATGATCTGCTGCCGCCGCCAATTCGGAAGAAGTATTCCAAGGAACATGTGCTGGTGCTTATTTTTATCTACTATTTCAAGGGCGTGATGTCCATAAACGACATTCAGATTCTGTTAAAGCCCATTACGGACAAGTATTTCGGGGGACAAAAGGAATTTGACTTAGAGGCGGTGTACCGAGAGGTGTTTGGCATGGCGAAGGAGGAGGTAGAGCTGCTGAAAGAGGACGTGAGGCGCAATTATCTCAAGGCCCAGCAGACATTTCAGGACGCGCCCCAGGAGGACAGAGATTTTCTGCAGAAATTCTCCTTTATCTGTCTGCTCAGTTTTGATGTGTATATTAAGAAATTGATGATAGAGAAGATGGTAGACGATCTGGCGGGTCAGAAAACCACGCCGGACAAAAGGGAAAAGAAGGAGAAAAAGGAATGACCTATGTGATGGATATGCACACCCATACCATAGCCAGCGGTCATGCGTACAGCACTCTGCAGGAAAATATTGCGGTGGCAAAGGAACGGGGGCTTAAGTTTCTGGGATTGAGCGAGCATGGACCTGCCATGGCGGGTGGCCCCAGACCTATATTTTTTCAGAATTACAAGATTATCCCCAGAGAGTATGGAGACCTGCGGCTTTTCTGCGGGATAGAGGCCAATATCACGGACTATGAGGGGCATCTGGATCTGGATGCCTTTACGCTGTCCAGAGTGGACTACTGTATCGCCAGCATGCACACATTGATTGTGACGCCCGGCTCCGCAGAGGAAAATACTCGGGCGGCGATACATGCCATGGAAAATCCGCTGGTAAAGATACTGGGACACCCGGACGATTCCCGCTATCCCATGGATTATGAGGAGCTGGTCAGGGCTGCGGCGCAGCTGCAGGTGGCTCTGGAGGTGAACAATTCTTCCCTGCACCCGCTGTCGTCCAGACAGGGGGCCAGAGAGAATATATGCACTCTGCTGGAGGCGTGTATGCGCTACAGGGTCAGCGTGATCGTGGGCACGGACAGCCATATCTGTTCGTTGGTGGGGGATTTTACCCAGGCGGACGCTCTGCTCAGAGAGGTGGGTTTCCCTGAGGAACTGATTGTCAATACAGACCCTGGCAGGATCGGGGAAGTCGTGAATATTTCACCGTAAATAAATTATAGTAACGAGGGAAAGGAATTGTATGATTATGAAGGATGCTAATTGCGGTTATTGTATGAGAGGGGAACTGCTTGATAAGTTCGGTATTTTTATCTGTGATCTTAAGGTAAGCAGTCTGATCCTGTTTCGGGAGCAGAGCAAGCCGGGCAGATGTATCGTGGCCTACAGGGATCATGTCAGCGAGATCGTGGATATCAGCCCAGAGGAGAGGAGCCTGTTCATGGAGGATGTGGCCAGGGCGGCAGAGGCTATTCACAAGGCATTTCACCCGGACAAGCTGAATTACGGGGCCTACGGCGACACGGGCTGCCATCTGCATATGCACCTGTGCCCCAAATATAAGGACGGCGACGAGTGGGGCGGCGTATTCCAGATGAATCCCGGAAAAGTGTATCTGACGGATGCGGAATATGAGGAGATGATCCGCAAAATCAAGGAGAATCTGTAGGCTGGGTCGGAATACCTGCTATACATGGGGATGAGTGTAGATGACGAAAGAATGGAAATCGGCATTGCTTGTGTCGGCGGTGGTGTTGATACTGCTGCTGATGAATACATATGGCCAGCGGCAGCTGCGGATAGAACTGACGCCGGAGAATGTGGCCGCGGAGGATGCCTGGCAGAGCTATGCGCCTCATCTGACTCTGCCGCGGGGAGAGTATGTGCTGACGGTGCAGGGCACCGGCTCCGTGGCGGTTCGCAGCAGTGAGGGAACGCTGCTGGGAGGCGGCAATGCGCCGGAGGCCTTTCGCATACGTCTGGAGAAGGACGAGAGCAACATAATTTTCTATGGCTGGCGGGAGGGAAACTATAACTCTGTGGCGGTGCAATCCGCAGGGGGCGGCACAATATACAAAGACTGGGTCCTGCTCAGCCTGGGGCTTGCGGCGGCAGTGCTGGCGCTGGGACTGATACGGGGCAGGGAGAAAAAGAGCACCGGCGCGCTGGTGTTCTGTATTCTGCTGGGGGTGACGGCGCTGGCCAGTTATCCTCTTTTTGTCGGTGTCATAGGACCCGGGCATGATCTGAATTTTCACCTGTACCGTATAGAGGGAATCAAGGACGGGCTGCTGTCAGGCCAGTTTCCCGTGAGATTGCACCCCACGCAAAACAATGGCTACGGATATATTTCGTCCAGCGTCTATCCGGAGCTTTTTCTGTATTTCCCGGCATTTCTCAGACTTCTGGGGGCATCCACGGTGATGGCGTACAATACTTTTCTGGTGGCGGTGAACGGCGCGACAGCGTGGATCATGTATGTCTGTGCCAGGGGAATCACCCGTTCCCGTTACGCAGGGCTGCTGGCCTCCATTCTGTACACACTTTCCACCTGGAGAATTATCAACCTCTATTACCGAGCGGCTCTGGGGGAGGCCCTGGCCATGGTGTTTTTTCCCGTGCTCTTATATGGTCTGTACCTGCTGCTGACGGGAGAATACAAGAAATGGTGGGTGCTGGCCCTGGGCTGCAGCGGCATTTTTCAATCCCACATTATCAGCACAGTTTTTGCCGCGATCACTATAGCTGTGGTGATTGCGGCGTACATAAAAGAATTCCTGAAAAAGGAGTGTTTTATGGGCTTTGTGAAGGCGGGAATACTCACTCTGCTCATGAATCTGTGGTATCTTGCGGCTTTTCTGACCTATTATCTGGGCGCGGACCTGGCCATCAAGCATACCCCGGAAAACACGGAATTCTATCAGAACGCCGTCTTTCCCACGGAGCTGTTCAACGTCTTCAACACCAGTTTCGGCTATTCCCAGCTGCTGGAATATGGTCTGCGGGGCAATATGTCCCTGTCGTTGGGGGTAGGAGTGACCGGAGCGCTGGTGCTCTGCGCGGCGTATTTTGTGCTGGGAAAAAAGGAGAGGGGCCACAGAGATAAGTTTTACAGGCTGTTAACAGGCATGGGGCTGGTGCTGCTCTTCATGACAAGCACCCTGTTTCCCTGGCAGCTGCTGCAGCAAAGCGGGCTGATCAATGCGTTCTGTGGAACGGTCCGTATGCCTTGGCGTTTCTTGAGTCTGGCCTCCCCCATGTTCTGTATAGCGGCGGCTGGGATTCTGGCCCGGCGCGAAAAGCGGGAGTGGGCGGCCACGGCCTGCGCAGTGCTGGCGGTCTGCAGTCTGGCCTTAGTCAGATGGGGAACCGCCTATACCACGGAGGTGGAACCGACGCTGAAACCGGGGCGGGCGGCGGACGTCCATGCCTCGGCCGGGTACGACAACGAATATTTTCTCTGGGGGACGGATCATAGCGGCCTGACGGCAGGGCGCTATGTCACCGGAGGAGGCGCAGGACTTATTGGATACGAAAAACAGGGAACCCGTGTCAGTCTGCGGCTGGAGGATGTCCATGAGGGGGACTGGGTGGAGGTTCCGCTGCTGTACTATGTCGGCTATGAGGCCAGGGATCAGCAGAGACGGCAGCTGGAAGTGATATCCGGCGACAATTATTTGGTGCGGGTTGTGCTGCTGGAGGGAACGACACAGGTGGAACTGCGATATAAAGGTTTCTGGTATTTTCGGGCAGCGGAGTTGATTTCTGCCCTGACGCTGGGAGCCTGGGGGGTGTACTGGTGGAAGAAAAGAGGACAAAGCGGCTCGGAGAATTCCTGAGCAGGGCCGGAGAAGGAACGGTTCTGGCAGCGATTGCCCTGGCAGCGCTGCTTTGCGAGATATTTGTCATGAATTATAAACACTGGGGTTCCGGATTCTGTGAGCCGATCGAGAACGTTTCGTGCAATCTCTACGGAATGACGGCCAAGGACGGCCGCTACGAGATAAGCGACGATGAGGCGGTGGCAGAATTCACAGAGATTGAAAAACCGGTGGCATATCTGGCTTTTTCCCTGGAGGAGGGACAGCAGGCGGAGATTGCGGTGGCGGCGGTGGATGAGGCCAACGCTGCCTATCTGTGGGCGCCTGTCCGGATTGTCAGAGGGGATGTGGGTCGCAGTCAGTATCTGTCACTGCATTTCAGCGGAGACGTGCAGAAACTGAAGGTAGTGATCCGGGGAATGCAGGGAGACAGTATCCGGCAGGACGCTGTGACGCTGAATGCAAGAGTTCCCCTCTTCTTCTCCTGGAAACGTTATCTGCTGCTGACGGCTGCTCTGTGGTGTCTGTATCTGCTGCGTCCCGGCAGCCGTTTCTATGAGATACGGACGGATATGACCCGCAGACGGCAATGGCTGGTCGCAGCGGCGTGTATAGGCGTACAGCTGCTGTTTTTCCACGGAATGCTCAGGTGGAATACCGGAGCGCTGGCATGGCCGGAGTATATGGAGCATCACCAGCAGTATTATCGGCTGGCGGAGGCGCTGCTGGAGGGACATGTGGATATCGGCGAGGAGCCGATTCTTCTGGAGGTGGACAATCCCTACGACACTGCGGCGAGAGTTTCCGCAGGGCTTAACCATGGATGGGCCAAGTGGGATCACGCATATTATAACGGTCACTACTATGTGTATTTCGGCGTGGTGCCGGTGCTGCTGTTCTATCTTCCCTATTATGTGCTGACCGGCAGGCATCTGCCCCATGTGGACTGCATTTTTCTGCTGGGCGGGCTGTTGATGGCAGGGATTGCCTGGCTGTTGTGGCAGATCATACATAGATGGTTTCCGAGAACGCCATATGTGGTTTATCTGCTGCTGTCGGTGGTCATGGGGGCAGCCTCCGGCCTGGGTTATGCGGTCTACAAGCCGGATCTGTACCTGGTGCCGATACTGGCCGGAATCGTCTGCGGCGTGTGGGGGCTGGGTTTCTGGATATCGGCGGAACGCCCGGAGGGGCATGCCGCATGGCGCCTGGGGGCGGGATCTCTCTGTCTGGCACTGATTGCCGGGTGCAGACCCCAGCTGCTGCTGATTCTGGCCGTGGGACCGGTGTTGTTTGGCAGGGCGATATTCCGGGAGAGAAAGCTGTTCACAAAGGGAAACGCGGCGCAGACGCTGTCTCTCTGTCTGCCCTTCGTGGTCGTGGCGGCGGGAGTCATGTACTACAATGCCCTCCGCTTTGGTTCCCCGTTTAATTTCGGCGCCAGCTACAATCTGACCACCAACGATATGACGCACAGAGGCTGGGTGTGGGGCAGATGCGGACTGGGAATTTTCTCCTATTTGCTGCAGCCGCCCCATATCAGCGCAGTCTTTCCGTTTCTGCAGGATTTTTCTGTGGAGACGGCCTATCAGGGACTGACTTTGTCGGAGAAAATGGTGGGAGGAGTGCTTTGGCTGTTTCCGGTGCTGTGTTTTGGAGTTTATGGATTGTTTAAAAGAGGGATTTTTAAAGATTTCAGGTGTTATATAATCGTGTGGGTCAGCCAGCTGCTGACGGTGGCTCTGGTGGTGACAGACGCGCAGATGGCGGGGCTTTTGACCAGATATTTTGGGGACTTTGTCTGGATCGGCATGATCGGCAGCATACTTGTCATACTGGCCTGCTATGACAGGCTAGAGGAGGAGCGGGACCGCCGCCATCTGCAGAGACTGGTGACAGCGGTCTGCTGTGTGACGCTTGGCCTTGTCTTTCTGCGGATCTTTGCCCACAGCGAGGACTCCATACGCATGGCAAACCCTGCTCTGTACTATGAGGTGCAGTCTCTGATCGCCTTCTGGATGTAGCGGCAGGCGTCCTCAATAAACCGCAAGTTCTCCTCATAGGAAAAAACGGTCGGTTCACATTCCTCATGGGAGGTCAGAAAGTTCTTGTCGATGATAAAGGCTTTGCTGCTTTGCAGCTCGCGGCAGGTGATGTAGTCGGTGATCTCATAGTCTTGCTCTGTCAGCAGAATGTCGGGCATGGGGTGCCGAAAGGTATACTCCCGCACCAGCCGCCAGTCGTTCAGATCCACGTCCCGGCCAAAGGCGGCAAAATAGTCCGGATCGTTCGGCTCTCTGCCGGAGGCAATCAGTCTATCCACATGCGCATCCCGCAGAGTCAAAATAAATACCTCATCGGCCAGCATATGGGTCACATAGCCCAGGTACAGCTCATAGTCCGGGCGGCCGGGCCGCAGATAGCGGTCTGTAAAGGCTTTAAGGGTGCGGCGGTAGCGCTCGTAGCACTCGGGCAGACGGAGGTCGCTCAGGCGCATATTATCCTTAAAGTGGGTGTGTCTTTTCATCTCTCTCTCATAGTTCTCCCGGGCCATGATGGCGTCGGGAGCCAGATTACCGCAGTAAAACAATGCGGGGTGTTGTATGTGTAAGGGTTCTAACAGCCGGTCTGCAATGACCAGATGGGTTACTGTGCCTGCCATGGGGTACCTCCTGTATTGTGCATGGGGATATTTTAGCATATTTTACACAGAATGTCACAGCATTATTGCTGCAGAAAAAAATTCATACTGCAATAATACCAAAAAAATAGTAAAATAGGACCAGTTAGTTGACAAATCCATGCATAAGAGACTATAATTGGAAATAGGTAATATTATCCGCAGGACGTGGATAATGGAGAGAGCTATGAGCGATAATAGACAGATGGACAGTAAAATAATTTCGGTTGGGCAGCAGGAGAATCGGGACGGAACCAGGGAGGGTATGGATTTACTGATAAACCTCTGCACTCTTTCTGTTGCCAAGGAGCAGATCAGAGAATTGCTGGAGAAGGAATCCCAGAGTACTTACCATATGGTCATATTGCATGTCGGCAATATCTCACAGTTGAGAGAGGAATATGGTATTGCTTTTGCCATGGCAGTGCTGCAGAATCAGGCGGTTCTGCTGCGACGTTGCTTTCAGCTGCAGGATAGGGTGGTGTTCTGCCGGATGGACAAGGACACGCTGATGGCATTTGGGCAGTGTGAGGACGCCCGCGAGGTGGAGGAACAATGCCGTCAGGTGCTGGAGAAACTGCAGAACAGCTATTTTGGCCGAAGGGAAAAGCTACAGTGCAGAGTGACCATGGGCTTGTATCATGTGCCCACAGGGGAGCGGGATTTGGGACTGATGCTTGCCTGCTGCGGTAAGGCGGTGGTATACGGAGTGAGATGCCGGATGCCTTTTGTTGTGTTTGAGGAGAGCATGGCCGACGAGGAGATACAGGCGGAAGATAGCCTGAAGATGAATGTGATGGCGGATGAGAAAATACTGCAGTATGGCAGCCGCTTTATCGCTTTTGCCGTGAATCTGCTGTCGGATACGATGGATCTGGACAGCGGCCTGGACATGCTGGTCAAACAGGTAGGACTGTACTTTGACTATGATGAGGTGCTGATATCGGAGTTTATTCAGGACAACAGCACCATGGTGTCCAACAAATGGCGGCGGGAGGAGGGCGTTGTCCGCAATCCGGAGGAGATCAACACCTTTGATGTATGGGACGATTTCTTCTCAGGATTTGACAAGGATGGCATTAATTTGACCTGCAACGTGGAAGAGCGCGGTTATTCGGAGAAGGATATGGCTTTCTTCCGGATGAAGCATATTGGCAGCTTTATCAATCTGCTGTTGTATTGCAATGGACAGACAATCGGCTATATGACCTGTAACAGACAGCGGGCCATAGAACAGATATCGGAGGAGGAGCTGAGTACTTTGGTTCAGCTCAGCAAGGTCATCAGCTCTTTTGTGGCCCTGCGCTTTCAGAACCGGCAGAATCAGGAACATATTGAGTCCCTGAGAAGGGATGAACTGACAGGCCTGTATTACTATGGCGCTTTTCAGAAGGAGGTGCGCCGCGCCCTGTACCAGTGTGATCCCAACCTTACTTATGCCATGGTGTACATGGATATCAGTAATTTTGCCTATCTGAATGAGAATTTTGGATACAATGAGGGAAATCAGCTGTTGAAGGATATGGCCAGATGGCTGCGGTATATGAACGCCAAGCGCTGTATCTGTGGCCGGGTGTATGCGGACCGTTTTGTAATTCTTGTCACCGGCGACAGCCGGGAGGACATAGAGGATCAGATACGACATTCCGTGAGCCGTTTTTCTGATTATCTGCAGCACAGATATCCCATGGGAGATCTGCAGGTGCGGGCCGGCCTGTATTACATAGACAATCCGGAGGCGGAGATCTTTATGATGATCGATGCCGCCAACCATGCCAGAAAGGTCATCAAAGATGACTATTTGAACCATGTGATGGTATACACAGAGCATCTGCGGCAGACCAGGGCGGAGAAGATCCAGGTAGTAGCCAGCATTCACGATGCCATCGAGAATGGGGATGTGGAGGCATATCTGCAGCCCAAGTTCTCCATGAGGACGGGAGAGGTAGTGGGTGCGGAGGCGCTGGTCAGATGGCACAACAAGGATGGCAGTCTAAAATATCCGGATCAGTTTATCCCTGTGCTGGAGGAAGTGGGCTATATCGTAAATGTGGATTTCTGTGTGTTCCGGCAGGTTTTGGCCTGCTTGAGCCGCTGGAGGGAAGAGGGAAGGAAAAGGGTTCCCATATCCGTCAACTTTTCCCGGGTGCATTTCAGGGACCAGCATTTCTGCGACAAGGTGATGGGAATGCTGCAGGAGTATGAGATGGAACCGGAATACATTGAGATAGAGGTGACGGAGAGCTGTATTTCCGGCAATAAAGTGGGCATGATCCAGCAGATGACGCAGCTGCGGGAGAATGGACTCAAGATTGCGATGGACGATTTCGGTATCGGTTACTCCTCTCTGGGAATGCTGATAGACTCCAACGTGGATATTGTCAAGGTTGACAAGAGCTTTATCGACCACTATGAGACGGAGCAGGAACAGCAGTATATCAACCGGATCGGACAGCTGGTGAGAGCGGCGGGCAAGGACATTATCTTTGAGGGCGTGGAGACCCAGCAGCAGGTTGAATTTCTGCGGGATTACGGATATGACAAGGCCCAGGGCTATGTGTTCTCCAAACCTGTGCCCATTGCGGAGTTTGAGAAGTGGATGGTGTGAGAAGAAGTTCTAATTGCTCACAGCAAAGGCTGTTTCGCAAAGAACTTCTAATCTCACACTTAAAGAATGCCGGACTTGAGTGGCAAGTCCGGCATTCTTTGTCGGGTTTTTGAAAGGCGATAACATGGAGGTTAACGAGAGAGAACGTGGTTCTGAGAGATCAGAAACCACGTTCTTTCAGGTCGTGAACCAGTTGTACATAGAATTCCCTGACGTCGAAGTCGGGCACGTCCTCACGGTTTAGGTCGATCATGTCCCCGTGGGAGATGCCGCGTGTGCCGGGAACCGTGAGAAAGCGATAGGATGAGCCCCAGGGGAAGGAGTGTTCACCTACCAGCCCGTCGTTTGGTCCGTCAAAATAATGGCACAGCATATGGGTGAAATTCAGCGGGAAACGTCCCCCTCTTGCCTTGCTGAGTCTGGAGCCTATGCTCTGGTAGTACACGCCGGGCACGTCGGGGGTCTTATCGTTGAATTCCCGGCAGAAGGAGGCGGTCAGGTTGGTGACTGCACCGAGAAAATCCGGATCGGGATCTCCCAGCTTCCGCAGTGTGGCATTGTAGGCGCTTGCCACGGCCTGCTGCTGCTTTTGTGGAATTTTTGTCAGCAGGTAATCGGCGAATTCACAGCCCCGGTGGGGGGTGTTGACGGTGGTCAGAGAGGCCACATGTTCAGCGATACCCGGGAGCTGCAGGGCCGCCCGCGTGTCCAGACCACCCTTGGAGTGTCCGATTATATTAACTTTATCGCAGCCGGTCTCACGGACAATGGACAGAATCCGATCTGCGATCTCCTGGCCGCTGGAGGCCACAGGGGCGGCGGACTGATGGTTTCCGTAGTATATTTTTGCGCCCTCCGCTTCCAGTGCCTGCGGGATTCGCCCCCAGTAGTTCAGATATCGGAAATCCCGAAAAAACACCCCGTGTACCATTAAAATAGGATACCTGGTGGCACAGAGAGCGCTCTCGCTGCGGGACTGGACCGTCAGTATTTTTTGACTCTCAAAAGATACTTCCCGGGAGGCTGTGCGTATGATCCAGAACAGCACCACCAGGTTGGCAATGGGAATAAAGCCGCAGATAATGCCTATGACCCGCAGACGGATGCCCAGCTGCAGGGAGGACAGATACACTCTCAGCATACCGTTCCAGAAGAGGATAAACTCTGCGCCGAACAGCAGCAGGCAGTGCAGGAGCCAGAAACGTATACTTTCCTGCGTCAGGGGCACTACTTGGGGCAGCTGTCCGCACATGCCCAAAATGGCAATGGGCACATTGATCAGAGTGCTTACGGCAAATATAATCAGCAAATTGCAGCCCCGGTTGCAGACGCCCAACCGATAGCTGCGGGGGCGGTTTATGGGAAGAGCCGGATAGAGATTCAGCAAAAGAAACAGCCAGGGCGCCAGAGCCCTGAGAAAGCCGGGCAGTTCGCCCAGCAGCATATAGTTGGCGGCAAACACCGTAAGCAGGCTGCCCAGTATGTATTCAAAAATCTTTTGTGGTTTTGACATTCTACAGTTTCCTTTCCGTTTGGAGTTTATAACAGCATCATACACATTTTGCGGCGTAAAGTAAAGTATATGTCACTTTTTTCTCTCCTCGGACATAACATAGAGCATCAGCCATTATGAAAAGGGAGGATATGACAGCCTATGAGAAAAGGAAGAAAAGGGGCACTGCTGGCGGCATTGCTGACAGTGGGGTTGCTGGCCGGATGCGGCGCCCCCGGGGAGACGGCGGGAAACGGCGGGAAACTGACGCCGGTAACGCTGAACGAGGTGGCGCATTCCATATTCTACGCGCCCATGTATGTGGCAATCGAGGAGGGGTATTTTGAGGAGGAGGGACTGGACGTAACGCTGGTCACCGGCTTTGGCGCCGACAAGACCATGACGGCCGTGCTGACCGGAGATGCGGACATCGGCTTTATGGGCAGCGAGTCCACCATCTATACCTATGTGGGAGGTACGAACGACTATGTGGTGAATTTTGCCCAGCTGACCCAGCGGGCGGGAAACTTCCTGGTATCCAGGGAGCCGATAGACGATTTCAACTGGAACATGCTGAAGGATCAGGATGTGCTCGGCGGCAGGGCCGGCGGTATGCCCCAGATGGTATTTGAATATATTTTACGGAAAAATAATATTGACCCGTCCACGGACCTGCGGATAGACCAGAGCATAGATTTCGGCTCTACCGCAGCGGCATTCTCCGGCGGAGACGCGGATTTTACCGTGGAATTTGAACCCCATGCCACGCTGCTTGAGCAGAAGGGGGACGGCTATGTGGTGGCCTCTCTGGGGGAGGATTCCGGCTATGTGCCCTACACGGCCTTCAGCGCTAAAAAGAGCTATATCGACAAAAACGGCGATGTGATCCAGGCGTTTACCAATGCTCTGCAGAAAGGAATGGACTATGTGCAGTCCCACAGCCCGGAGGAGATCGCGGATGTGATCGCCCCTCAGTTTGCCGAGACCGACAAACAGGCCCTGGTGACTATCGTGGCCAGATATTACGATCAGGATACATGGAAGGATAATCTGGTCTTTGAAAAGGCGTCCTTTGATCTGCTGCAAAATATTCTGCAGGACTCCGGAGTGCTGGCGGAGCGGGTGCCCTATGAGGATCTGGTGAATACTGCCTTTGCGGAGGCGGCAAAGAAATAAAGCGCAGGACTGTGTCCGGCTTTATTTCAACCGAATGTTTTTCTCCGCCCAGAGGCGCAGCGCCATGGCGTTGGTGCTGATTTTCTCAAGGGAGTCCAATATATGCTGAAAAGCGGGTCTTTCGGATTCGTCTATATATCCGTCCTCGGATATGGCGATCAGGGAGGCCCGCAGTCCGTCTATGTCTTTCAGAGAACCCAGTACCTTCAGCGCCAGCCGGTCAAAATCGTCGATGGTGACCTCGTGTATGCTGCCCTTGCCGATGGGACATTCCTTGGCACAGTAGGAATTGCACAGCTCCGGTGTGTTATAGGCCGCCGCCATGGCCTTGACCTCCTCAGGATAGGGGGCTATGGTGCCCAGCTCGATCCTTGCCAGCCGGGTGCGGTCGATGCCTATGATTTCCGCGGCCTTTTCCCGGCTGGAAAAGTCGTCATTGCCCTCTGCGGCCTCGCAACGTGCGAGATAGTACATATTATCAGCAGCTTTTGTGGCTTTTTTGCCCATGGTGTTTTTTCCCTCGCTAAAGTAAAATGGTGGTAACGGTAAAACAAACTGATTTTAGTGTATCGGATTCCCGCTGTTTTGTAAAGAGAAATATTTCCCTGAAAAACTTATACAAATTGGTTGAGGAATCTGCCGAAATCTGCTAAAATAAAAATAGTTTTAACCGTGAACTAAAAAAGCGTCTGCCAGAGCGGGTGCGGAACTCAAAATCAGTAGCTGTCCATATTTCGGACAGGATTTATTCTACCTGAATGGTACAGTGTGGACAGTTACGGAACAAAAAATAGGAGGAGCTACATATGGGTTTGATTCAAGCAGCAAAGGACACTATCAACGGCATGCTGGCCGATCAGTGGAGAGAGTACTTCTACTGTGACTCCATGCCCAACGAGGTGCTGGTGACCAAGGGCAAGATTCGCGTGACCGGCAAGAACGGCAACAAGGGTGTGGACAATATTATCACCAACGGTTCCATCATCGCCGTTAACGAGGGACAGTGCATGATTATTGTGGACCAGGGAGAGATCGTGGAGTTCTGTGCGGACGCGGGAGAGTTCGTGTACGACGCCTCCACTGAACCCAGCCTGTTTTACGGCAATCTGGGTGACAATGTGGTAAATACTTTCAAGAACATCGGAAAGCGTTTCACCTTTGGCGGCAATACCGGCAAGGATCAGAGGGTCTACTATTTCAACATCAAGGAAGTCATGGGCAACCTGTTCGGCACTGCCAGTCCCATCCCCTTCCGCATTGTGGACAACAATATCGGACTGGACGTGGACACCACTGTGAAATGTAACGGCCAGTATTCCTTTAAGATCACCGACCCCCTGCTGTTCTATAAGAACGTGTGCGGCAACGTGACTCAGGACTATAACAAGTCGGAGCTGCTCAACACCTTGAAAACCGAGCTGCTGACGGCTCTGCAGCCTGCGCTGGCCAAGATTTCCGCTATGGGTATCCGCTATTACGAGCTGGCCGGCAATACCGAGCAGATGGCTGACGCCCTGAATGAGGTGCTGAGCGAGAAGTGGAGCAATCTGCGTGGTATTGAGATCGTATCTATCGGTTTCAACAGCGTGAAGATACCCGACGACGACGAGAAGATGATCAAGGAGCTGCAGAAGACCGCAGTGATGCGCAATGCCAATATGGCAGCCGCCACGTTGGTGGGAGCACAGGCAGAGGCCATGAAGGCGGCGGCGTCCAACACCGCCACCGGTCCTATGATGGCGTTTGCAGGCATGAATATGGCAACCCAGGCTGGCGGATTTGACGCCAATGCGCTGTACGCCATGGGAGCGCAGCAGGCGGCTCAGCAGCCTGCACAACAGGCTCCGGCTCAGCAGGCTCAGGCGTCTCCCCGGATGCAGGCCCCGGTTCTGGGATGGACCTGCAGCTGCGGCAAGAAAGATAACATGGGCAAGTTCTGTGCGGAGTGCGGTGGCAAAAAACCTGAGGGCGCCGGATGGACCTGCGGCTGCGGCGCGGTAAACCAGGGCAAGTTCTGTGCGGAGTGCGGCGGCAAAAAGCCTGCGGGCGCGTCTCTCTACAAATGCGACAAGTGTGGCTGGGAGCCGGAAGACCCTGCGCATCCGCCCAAATTCTGCCCGGAGTGTGGGGATATATTTGATGACAGCGATATCGTGTCATAGAGATTCCTGGTAGGATAGATAAGCGCTGGCGGGGCCACCATGGCTGCGCCGGCGTTTTTGTGCAGAGCGGCAATGCGCTGCGCGGAGTATGGGGTGGGGGAGTTAAAATGAACGGTAAAATGATTGGCGCTATAATTATATTGGTGCTGCTGTTGGCGCTGGCGGGGGTGATTTACCTGGCCTGCCGCAAGATCAGCCGGACGGTAAAAGGCTACAGCCGGATGATTTTCGGAACGGAGAATGTGCGGGAGGGAGTGCAGAAGATGGAGATGGAGTACGCAGCCACTCCCAAGTCCGTATCCTCCGCCACAGGACTGTATCTGCCCGGCATCATGAAAGATTTCCCCGAGTTTCACCTGGAGGAGATGAAGAGTCGGGCGCAGAATGTTCTGACTTCCTATCTGCGCGGAATAGACGACGGCAACAGTCATATGCTGACGGAGGGCACACGGGAACTGCGGGACAAGCTGGATATGCGAATCAGTATGCTGAGAAATGCGGAAATTCGGGAGCATTATGAACGAATAAAGGTACACAGAATAGAGATCCACAAGTACCGCAAGGACAAGGGACGCAGCAGCATCGTGTTCCAGGCATCGGCGGAGCATATTCACTATCAGGAGCAAAACGGCGCTGTTGTCAAGGGGCGCAGAGACAGACTGGAGCAGACTAAGTACAATGTTGAGGTCAGCTATATTCAAGATGTGGAGCTGGTGGAGAACACCTCGGATATGGGGCTGGCAATGGTGTGTCCCAACTGCGGGGCGCCGCTGCCGTCATTGGGGGCCAAGACCTGTGCTTACTGCGACAGTCCGGTGGTGGAGCTGAATATCAAGGCGTGGAACTTTACGGATGTGGAACAGGTAGATTAGTGTGAGAAGAACTTGAGAATGACGAGGATTGACGAAACATGAGTATATATGACACGTTGAACAAGGAACAGAAAGAGGCGGTCATGACGACCGAAGGCCCGCTGCTATTATTGGCGGGGGCTGGTTCCGGCAAGACCAGGGTGCTGACCCACAGGATTGCCTATTTGATCGATGAGATAGGAGTCAACCCTTGGAATATCTTGGCTATCACTTTTACTAATAAGGCCGCTGGGGAGATGCGGGAGCGGGTGGACCAGATCGTGGGCTTTGGCGCAGATCAGGTGTGGGTTTCCACTTTCCACTCCACCTGTGTGCGCATTCTGCGCAGATATATTGACAAGCTGGGGTTTGACAACCATTTCACCATCTACGATACGGACGATCAGAAGTCCATAATCAAGGATGTGTGCAAGAGGCAGATGATCGACACCAAGATGCTGAAAGAACGGGCGGTGCTGTCCGCTATCTCCTCCGCCAAAAATGAATTGATTTCCCCCACCGAGTATGAACTCCAGGCCATGGGAGATTTTCAGAAGAAAAAGATTGCGGCGTGCTATAAGGAGTATCAGCGTGAGCTGAAAAAAAATAACGCTCTGGATTTTGACGATCTACTGGTCATGACGGTGGAGCTGCTAAAGAGCTGCCCGGAGATTTTGAATCAGTATCAGGAGCGGTTTCGCTATATCATGGTGGACGAGTATCAGGACACCAACACGGCGCAGTTTGAGCTGATACGGCTGCTGGCAGACAAGCACCGCAACCTCTGTGTGGTGGGGGACGACGATCAGTCCATCTACAAGTTCCGCGGAGCCAATATCCGCAATATTCTGGATTACGAGAAGGTGTACCCGGAGGCAAAGGTCATCAAGCTGGAGCAGAATTATCGTTCCACCGGCAATATCTTGGATACGGCCAACGCAGTGATTCGCAACAATAAAGGGCGCAAGGACAAGACACTGTGGACGGCCAAGGAGCAGGGCAGCAGGATTCATTTTCGTCAGTTTGACAACGGCTATGAGGAAGCGCAGTACATTTCGGACGATATTGCGGCACGGGTGCGGAAAGGGCAGCTGAGCTACGGAGATTGTGCCATCCTCTACCGCACCAACGCCCAGTCCCGGGCGCTGGAGGAGCGGCTGGTGGTGGACGGTATGCCCTACAATGTGGTGGGTGGAATCAATTTCTATGCCAGGCGGGAGATCAAGGATATTCTGGCTTATCTGAAAACCATTGACAACGGCAGGGACGATCTGGCAGTGAAAAGAATTATCAATGTGCCCAAGAGAGGAATCGGCAACGCCACGCTGGACAAGGTGCAGAGCTACGCGGATATGCGGGGCATAACCTTTTACCAGGCGCTGGAGCAGCTGGATCAGATCACCAGCCTGGGCAGATCCGCGGCCAAGCTGGAGCCTTTTGTCAAAATGATTCAGGTTTTTAAGGCCAAGGCAAAATATTACGGCATAGTGGACATGATTCATGAGATTATGGATACCATAGATTATGAAACTTATCTGCAGAGCATTGACGATGAAGATAACAACGACAGGATGGAGAATGTGGAGGAGTTTCTGAGCAGGGCCGTGTTTTATGAGCAGACCCACGACGAGATTTCCCTCAGCGAGTTTTTGGAGGAGATCGCGCTGGTGGCCGATATTGACAGTCTGGAGAACGGCACGGACCGCATTCTGCTGATGACGCTGCACAGCGCCAAGGGACTGGAATTTCCCTGCGTGTATCTGGCGGGTATGGAAGACGGTCTGTTTCCCGGCTATCTGACCATCAACTCGGACGATCCGGGGGACATGGAGGAGGAGCGCAGGCTGGCCTATGTGGGGATCACCAGGGCCCAGGAGGAACTGACCCTGACCTACGCCCGGTGCCGTATGATAAGGGGAGAAAACCAGTATAATCCCGTGAGCCGCTTCATACAGGAAATTCCAAAGGAACTGCTGGACAATACGATTCCTCGGGCAAAAACCGTAGACACGGGGGCGGGGGATTTCCGCCCCAAGGCCATTCTGCGGCCCAGGGCGACGCCGAAGGAGAATAAGCCCTATATCGCCCAGGGAATTGGGAGTCTGAACAAGATAGCCGGGATTACCAAGGGAGACAGCATGGAGACTTTGGGTGAGCTGGAATACCGGGAGGGCGACCGGGTGAACCATCTGAAATACGGCGAGGGAACGGTGGCGCAGATTGCCAGGGAACCCAGAGACTACAAAGTCACGGTGGTTTTTGACAAGGCCGGACAGAAAATTATGTATGCATCCTTTGCAAAACTAAAAAAAGTGTAGTAAATTGATTGCATTTGTGGTATTCTATTATTGATAGCATATCAGAAAGGATGATTGTGATATGAATTTGACAGAATTAAAGAAATTGACTGAGCTGCTTGGCGGCAAAAAGGAAGAGGAGAAGAAGGGGAACGTGCTGGTGTGGATTCTGGCCATTATCGGTGTGATCGCGGCAGTGGCGGCGATTGCTTACGCGGTGTATCGCTATTTCACGCCCACCTACCTGGAAGATTTCGAGGATGACTTTGAGGACGAGTTCGAGGACGAGGACGACGACGAGGAGGATATCTTCGAGGACGAGGGAGACAACTAGGAAGATTAGTACGCATTAATGCAATATTATGGGCAAGGCCCATGATACGCGGGCAGAGGTTATTATGAAAAAGGGACAGGTGTATACAGGGATTGTGGAGCGCGTGGAGTTTCCGAACAAGGGCATTGTCAGGGCCGGGGAGGAGACCTGCGCGGTGAAAAACAGCCTGCCCGGACAGAAGGTTTCTTTCCTCGTAAATAAAGTGAGACATGGGAAGGCGGAGGCCAGACTTTTGGAGGTGATTGAATCATCACCTCTGGAGTCTGGCAATCCGTGTTCCCATTTTGGCTTGTGCGGAGGCTGTACATATCTGTCTCTGCCCTACGAGGAACAGCTGCGGATCAAGGAGCGGCAGGTAAGGGAACTGCTGGAGCGGGCGCTTGAGGGACAGGGAGAGTCTTGGCAGTGGGAGGGGATCAAAGGAAGTCCCCGGCCATATGCATATCGGAACAAGATGGAATTTTCCTTTGGGGATGAGGTGAAGGACGGGCCTCTGTCTCTGGGGATGCACAGGCGCGGCAGCATGTATGACGTGGTACATGTGAGCGACTGCAGGATTGTGGATGAGGATTACCGGCGGATACTAAAGGCGGCGCTGGCTTATTTTCAGGAGCGGGGAACAAGCTTTCACCACAAGATGCGGCATGAGGGATTTCTGCGCCATCTGCTGGTGCGCAAGGCCGCCAGGACGGGAGAGATTTTGGTGGCGCTGGTGACGTCCTCTCAGGCTCCTCGGGGCGGCGCATGCGGACAGCCCGGAGACAGGGAGGAGATACGGGCGTTGGTGGAGGGCTTTCAGAGGCGCCTGCTTGAGGTGCAGGAGCGCGGGGAGCTATCTGGCGTTCTGACGGGCATTTTACATATCACCAACGATTCTTTGGCGGATGTGGTACAGAGCGATCGCACGGATATTTTGTACGGGCGGGATTATATCTATGAGGAGCTGCTGGGACTGCGGTTTAAGATATCCACGTTCTCTTTTTTTCAGACCAATACTTACAGCGCCGAGGTGCTGTATGAGACGGCCAGGGAGTACGTGGGAGAACTGGGCAGGGGCAGACTGCTCTATGACCTGTACAGCGGCACGGGCACCATTGCCCAGCTGATGGCGGCGGCAGCGGACCGGGTCATCGGCGTGGAGATCGTGGAGGAGGCGGTGGAGGCTGCCAGGGAAAATGCGGCGCTGAACGGCCTGGAGAACTGCGAATTTATCGCCGGGGATGTGCTGAAGGTGCTGGACGGACTGACGGAGAAACCGGATATGATTATCCTGGACCCTCCCCGGGATGGCATTCATCCCAAGGCGCTGCCCAAGATTATCGGTTATGGCGTGGAGCGGATCGTGTATATTTCCTGCAAGCCCACCAGCCTGGCGAGGGATCTGGAGGCGTTTTTGGCGGGGGGATATCATGTGGAGAGGGCCGTGGCGGTGGACCAGTTTCCCTGGACGGCGAATGTGGAGACGGTGTGTTTGCTGTCTAAGTTATAGGTTGAGCATTATTTTGAGGTGGAAATAAATCTGAATGAGATGGATTTAACGGCTGCGGAGAGTAAAACAACTTATATATTGCATAGGTAAAACGAAAATGTGAGATTGAAAAGAGTGAATTATAATCTGTTAAAGCTTGGAAAGTTTAAGCAGTCGAAGTGCCCTATAGAAAAAGAAAGGGCAATTATGGCAGCATTAGAAATTATCAGTCCTAAATTAGATATGGGGAGTCTGGCGAGGAGAAATTATGCAGATTATTCCTTGACAGCTTCTCCCTTTTATATTATTTTGTATCAAAGCAAAAAATTTTCGGGAGTAATCTCAAAAAACGGTTTACCGCATCTGACGAACATCTTGTTCTCTTAGTTTAGAAATCCCGCTTTTATTATCCCAAGAAACACATATCAATAAGATGGGAGAAGAGAATGGATGGAAGAAACATTTTCTCTTTCTGCGACGTGCACAGGGAGGAATGTGAATGAGCAATGAGGTAAGGGAACCGTTGGAGAAAATCCGCCGTTCTGAGAAATGTGGGTGAAGTATATGCAGAGATGGGAAGAGATTGCGTATGCACAGTAGGAAGGTGCATTGCGAGAAAACATAGCAGCTATATGCAAGAAAATGGCAAAAGGAAAAAGCGTAGAGCAGATTGCATACAGTCCGGATGCAATATGGCGGGAATTGGCTGGTGGCGTCAGCATTTTTTAACAGGGGGCAATCACTAATTTTATGAGGTTGATATACTTTTTTTTTGGTATAGATAGAGCTGATGGACTAGTGAAACAATCACTGTTTATCAGCTTTTTGCTTTTGAGAGTGAATATTCTTGCCCACAAGACTGTTCAAATGAGATATGGAAAGAATAAAAAGTTCTCCTTGCGTACAATGGTATCTCACAGTATACTAAACATGATAAATATGTCCAAACTCAATTTCAGGAAAAAGTATATGTTTCCATTAGATGAAAGTACTGGATAATGAGGTGACAAATGAATTACAAAGATGATGTCGTAAAATCGAATATTATAATTTACACAACAGAAGATGGTTTGTCTAGGATTGAAACAACTTTTGATGGGGATACTGTTTGGCTTTCTATTGACCAAATGGCAGAGCTGTTTCAGCGTGATAGGAGTGTTATAGGAAAGCATGTCAGAAATATTTTTAAAGAAGGTGAATTGCAAAAGGAATCAGTGTGGGCAAAATTTGCCTACACTGCCGCTGACGGAAAAACATATCAGGTTGATTACTATAATTTGGATGTCATTATCTCCGTTGGTTATCGTGTGAAGTCAAAGCGTGGTACACAGTTCAGAATTTGGGCAACAAATATTTTGAAGGAATATATGCGCAAAGGCTTTGCCCTGGATGATGAACGTTTGAAAAATTTAGGCGGTGGCGGTTATTTTAAAGAATTGCTTGAGCGGATCAGAGATATTCGTGCGTCTGAAAAGGTATTTTACAGGCAGGTCCTGGAAATTTATGCTACCAGCATTGACTATGATCCGAAAGCAGAAATATCCATACAGTTTTTTAAAAAGGTTCAGAACAAGATTCATTATGCCATTCATGGGCAGACAGCAGCGGAAGTCATTTATACAAGAGCTGATGCTGAAAAAGAATTCATGGGACTTACAACTTTTGCGGGGAATCAGCCAACATTAAAAGAGGCAGTGATTTCTAAGAATTATCTGGATGAAAAAGAACTGCGTGCGATGGGGCAGCTTGTGTCCGGATACTTGGATTTTGCGGAGCGTCAGGCAGAGCGTGAGCAGGCAATGACCATGAAAGATTGGGCGGAGCATCTGGATCGCATTCTGACAATGAGTGGTGAGCAGCTGTTGCAAGGTAACGGAAGCATTTCACATAAACAGGCTGTTGATAAGGCAACGGATGAATATAGAAAATACAAGGCAAAGACGCTCAGTGATGTAGAAACGGATTATTTGAATTCCATCAGATTACTGAAACAAAAAGCAGATAAGAAGTAAAAGCGCCACAACTTGTGGCACGAGTGAACGTTTCAAAAAAATGAATTTATTTCATTGACGGATATTGCAAAGTATAGGAATGAAGACGATCCAAGATTTGTAATTCAGAATTGGATGCGCAACCGAAATACGATAGAATTTCTGGCGGTCTGGGAAGAATTACACAATCCTGATTCTAACCGTGTGCAATTCGAGGCGGTTAAAAACGAAGCCGGATTGAATCGTTTTGTAATGACACCGACCAAATGGATAGAGCAAATGAATGCCATTGGTATTGTTTCAAAAGCTGGACGTTATGGCAGTACATATGCTCACAGTGATATGGCAATGTGTTTTGAAACATGGATTTCAAGGAAATTTTGCAATAAGTGCAACGGGTGTTAACAAACTATTTTGACCATTTTTTTGTTTCGGGAAGAAAAATGTGATAGGATAATGCTGCGACAGTTTATATACTACTTGGAGATGAAAAAGCATGAAAGAGAAAAAATTATCTTTTGCAAAAACGATAGAGAATGACTGGTACGCCCTGAAAATGGGATTTTCCATCAGCAAAAGCCTGGTAATCAACTCATTTTTTATGAGGTTGGCAGGCTATTTTGAGTGGGTGTTTTTCGACGCGATTTTTCTGAGAGAGATCGTGGGCGCACTGGATGAGAATAAGAGCTTTAGCGAGATATTTGTCTTTATTGCGGTCTGTGGTATAATTTTTGGCCTTATCAATCTGTATACCAACTATGCGGACAATGTGATCCTTCCGCTGCAGACTACCAGACTATACGGGGGTATCTACCGTAAACTGTATGCGAAGGCGCGAAATGTAGAACTGAAATGTTACGAGGATTCGGATTTCTACAATCGCTACACGATGGCGATGGATGGAGCGGAGGCGAAGGTCAGCGCCATTATCACAAGCTTTTGGGGAGTTCTAGTGGGAGTGGTGGCAACTGCGGCAGTGTTTGTGTTTATGTACCAGATCGATCACTTTGCGGTGCTCTTTATCATCTGTCCGCTGACCGGCAATTTTCTGTTTGGAAACTTGAGGAACAAGTTTGAGTTCAAACGATATCAGGAGCAGGCGCCCAATGACAAGGTGCTGAATTATGTCAATCGGACAATGTATCTGCCGGACTATGCAAAAGAGGTACGGCTTTTCCAAATTTTTCGTCTCCTCAAAAAGCAGTACCATGACGCAACGCAGAAAAATGTAAAAGTGGCCGTGAAATATGCGTTTGCCACCGCAAGTCTGAACTTTTGGAGGTGCACATTTACCTTCACGGTAATCTTTGAGGGAGTGCTCTTCTATGCCATTTATCGGCATCTGGTGACAGGTTCCATCTCCCTGGCGCAGCTCACGGTTATGAGCAGCCTTATGGTCGCCATGACCTGGATTTTGATTCGTCTTTTTGAAGATATCATGGCCATTATGAAAAACGGTCTGTTCATAAACAATCTCAGGGGTTTTTTGGAATACAAGGAGAAGATTCCCGAGGATCAGAAGGGGATTCTGCCGGAGAAAGAGTTTGAGAGTCTTGTGTTCGACAACGTATGCTTTTCTTATAAGGATGAGGAGACCATCAAGAATCTTTCCTTTGAACTGAATAAGGGTGAGATCGTGGCGCTGGTGGGGCATAACGGCGCTGGAAAAACCACGATCGTCAAGCTGCTGCTGAGACTGTATGATCCCACCTCCGGCGTGATCCGGGTAAACGGAAGGGATATCCGGGAATACGATCTTCATGCCTACCGGGAAATGTTTGCCGCTACCTTTCAGGATTTCAGCATTATGGGAATGACCATCAAGGAGAATGTTCTGATGGGCAGGCACTATGAAAACGAGGACGAGCTGGTGGAGCGCTCCCTAAAAAGAGCGGGGGTCTATGAAAAGGTGCAGAGCCTTCCCAAGGGAATCCACACTATGATGACGAAGGAGTTTGAGGAGGACGGGGCGGTATTGTCCGGGGGAGAGAACCAAAAGCTGGCGGTGGCCAGAACCTTTGCGAAGGACTCGCCGGTGAAAATCTTTGATGAACCGTCCAGCGCTCTTGATCCCATTGCGGAGTATGAGCTGTTTCAAA
>CAYLIM010000019.1:0-40989 GCA_964383805.1 uncultured Acetatifactor sp. | reverse complement strand
AAGAGTATTATGTTTTACCGCTTTTGGGAGAAAAAGATGGGAGCAGGCGGATATTCTTTCAATTTCCAGATGAACGGACGCGCATCTTGGGCATTGCCAGGGGCGATGACGGAAATTATTACGTATTGGGCAGCAGTGACGAGTTTGTGGCCGAGACAGAAGATAATACGGATTCCTCCGGTTATTTTGTGGGCATATATGACAAAGACGGCAATGCGCTCCATGTGCAGGGGATCGGCGAGTGGGTGCCGAAAACCTCGGGAATTATCAGGGGGCGGACTCTGGTTTTGGACAGTCGGCAGAATATCTATGCGGTATGGCATGATCTTTTGCTGGTGATGGATTCTGACGGCACATACCGTGGTGCTTTTACGGAATCAGACATACAGTTTGCCGCCCGCATGGCGGACGGCCGGGTGGGATATTGCTGCGCCGCCGGACCCGGTCAGTTCCAGATAAAAGTGATTGATCCGGAAACCATGCAAAGCGAGACGGTCGTTTCGGATTCTCCGACAGGCATCGGCGCAGTTGTGGGAGAGGATTCCCAGCTTTGGATATTTGGTACAAACGGTGTCTATTGGCAACGGGAGAAGGGACAGGTTCCCGAACAGGTCATAAATTGGATAGACGCGGATGTGGATTCTGCCCATCTGGAGGATATGGCCGTGCTTTCGGACGGACGGCTCCTGTTGCTTTTGTATGATGAGAGCGCGAATTGGCAACAGGAGCTTGGGTCAGAGGGGGGACAGCCGCCGCAGCTGGTCTACCTGGAAAAAGCCGGGGATGGGGACGCTGGCCGGGAGACCGTCACAGTGGGCGTGATGAGCATTACAGACAATATGAGAGAGGCAACAGTCCGTTACAATCAGGAGCATCCACAGTGCAGGATACGCCTGAGAGAATATATGGGACTGAACGGATACGACACCTATGAGGAGGCGATGGCAGCCCTGGACAGGGATATGGTGGCGGGCAGGGATATGGATATCATTGCGGTGAGATATGCGGACCTGGATAAATATGCCTCCAAGGGTATTTTGGAGGACCTGACGCCCCTTTTGAATAACAGCGCCCGGCTGCGGCGGGAGGATGTGCTGGACCCGGTGGCGGACACCTATACCCGTGATGGAAAACTGGTGGCGCTGCCCACCTGGTTTAGGCTGGAAGTGATATCCGGCAGGCAGTCCATGGTGGGGGAGAGAGATAGCTGGAGCCTCCCGGATATGATCGCTTTTTTTGACCGGTATCAGGATAACCGGGCGCTGCAGAGCATTAGTCCGGAGGATATGCTGGAGGCCTGTCTGAAATTTTATCTGCCCTGTTTTATAGAGGAAGAGACCAATACCTGCGCGTTTGAACAGGAGGAGTTCTACCGGATACTGGAGTTCGCCGGGCGTTTCACAGGACAAAGCAGTCCCCATGCGTGGAACATTTATCGGGAGGATGGGCACATACTCAAGCTGAACTGGTGCGTACAACCCTACTATATCTCCGAGATGCCCCAGTGGTTTGAGGGGGAGGCGGTGAGCTATGTGGGGTATCCTACGCCGGACGGACAGCCGGGCATTCTGTTGGAGACTTCCACCGGGAACGCTTACGCCATCCTGTCGGACAGCGCCCATCGGGAGCAGGCCTGGGATTATCTGGAGTATCTGATACTGGAAGAGGGGGAGCGGGGAGACTATTTCTCCATACTGGAGGATAAGCTGGAGCAAAATCTGACGGCCGCCGCACAAGAGCCCTATGAGCGGGATGGAAATGGGAAGATCGTGACAGACCAGGAGGGTAATCCGGTCAGAAGGATCGTATATATAAATAGCTTTCGGGGATCTGATCTTGAGATCGAAATGTATGTGCCTCTGCCGGAGGAGGTGGAGCAGCTGCAGGAGCTGATCTCCCGGGCTGGGCATGTGCCGGGGTATCAGGAGGCTGTCATGTCTATTATCCGCGAGGAGGCTGCGGGGTATTTTGCGGGGGATAAGGATGCGCGGGAGACGGCTCGGATTATCCAGAACAGAGTACAGGTATTCTTAAACGAGAGACGGTAGAGGCAAAAAAATATTGCCAGGCGGCAGAGCATGGAGGCTTTGCCGCCTTTATCCATGTCCGAAATCTTTATAAATCTTTTACAGATGGACTATTGATTTATGTTTTGGGAATCTCTATAATATAAGACGTATAGATTGAGATAATATGGACAGTTAAGCTTACCATGTGCAGGGAAAGGAATATAAGGACAAATATATGGACAACTACAACAATGGCGGCAATACAGGGCCGGGAGGAAACGGCGGCAACAATCAGAAACCTCCGCGTCCCAGTTTAATGATGGTTTTGGTGTTTGTACTGATGAGTCTGCTCTTTATCAGTATGCTGTGGACCATTTTTTTCGGAAAAAGCGGTAATGTGGAGGAGGTGCCATACTCCACATTTGTGGAGAGAATGAACGCGGATCAGATTGAATCCGTGAAAATCAGTGGGGAGACTGTCTGTTTTACGCTGAAGGACGGTGTGGCGGACAATTCGGGTCCCAGACTGTTTGACCTGTACAGCATGCAGCCCGTGAAGGTGGAGTACCAGACGCTGCAGATCGAGAATACGGAGACCGTGACCCAGAGGGCGTTAGAGCACGGGGTGGAGGTCTACGGCGTGTCCACCAGCGTGGGCGAGTGGATCATGCAGATTCTGGTGACGCTGGTGTTGCCATTGATACTGATGTGGATACTGCTGGGCTTTCTGTTCAGGAGAATGGGAGGCAGCGGCGGCCCCATGGGCGTAGGCAAGAGTAATGCCAAGGTGTATGTGCAGAAAGAGACCGGCGTGACCTTTGCGGACGTGGCGGGTGAGGACGAGGCCAAGGAGTCTTTGGTGGAGGTGGTGGATTTTCTCCACAATCCCGGCCGGTATGCCAAGATCGGTGCCAGGCTGCCCAAGGGCGCTCTGCTGGTAGGTCCTCCCGGAACGGGTAAGACTCTGCTGGCGAAAGCTGTGGCGGGGGAGGCTCATGTGCCGTTTTTCTCTCTGACCGGTTCCGATTTTATTGAGCTGTATGTGGGCGTGGGCGCCAGCCGTGTGCGTGACCTGTTTAAGGAGGCTACCAAGAATGCACCCTGTATCATTTTTATCGATGAGATCGACGCCATCGGACGCAGCCGTGACTCCAAGTATGGAGGCGGCAATGAGGAGCGGGAGCAGACTTTGAACCAGCTGCTGTCGGAGATGGACGGTTTCGACAGCTCCAAGGGTATATTGATTCTGGCGGCCACCAACCGCCCGGAGATCTTGGATAAGGCCCTGCTGCGTCCCGGGCGCTTTGACCGCCGGATTATCGTGGATAAGCCTGACTTAAAGGGCCGGGTGGATATTCTGAAGGTGCATGCCAAGGATGTAAAGATGGACGAGACCGTGGATCTGGACGCCATTGCCCTGGCTACCAGCGGCGCCGTGGGTTCCGATCTGGCCAATATGATTAACGAGGCGGCTATCAATGCGGTCAAGGAAAACCGAGAGTATGTGTGCCAGAAAGATCTGTTCAACGCAGTGGAACAGGTGCTGGTGGGCAAGGAGAAAAAGGATCGTATCATGAGTAAGGAGGAGAGGCGTATCGTGTCCTACCACGAGGTTGGACATGCGCTGATCAGCGCCCTGCAGAAGAACTCCGAGCCGGTGCAGAAGATCACGATCGTGCCTCGCACCATGGGGGCGCTGGGCTATGTGATGCATGTGCCCGAGGAGGAAAAATATCTGAATACAGAGGCAGAGCTGCGGGACATGCTGGTAAGTCTGGTAGGCGGCCGGGCTGCGGAGGAGATCGTGTTCGACACTGTGACCACAGGCGCTGCCAACGACATTGAGAAAGCCACCAATATTGCCAAGGCCATGGTGACAGAGTACGGTATGAGCAAGAAGTTCGGCCTGATCGGTCTGGCCTCCATGCAGAACAAGTACTTGGACAGCGCCGCAACGCTGAACTGCAGCGACGCCACGGAGGCGGAGATCGACGCGGAGGTAGTGGCGATTCTGAAGGAGAGCTATGAGAAGGCCAAGGAGATGCTGCGTGAGAACCGGGAAGTGATGGATAAGCTGGCCGGATATCTGATTGAAAAGGAGACTATCACCGGCAAGGAGTTTATGGAGATTTTCCGCCGGGAGAAAGGGCTGCCGGAGCCTGAGGAGAAGAAGGAGGAGTCCAAGGAGCAGGACAAAAAAACAGAGCACAGTTCTGTGGACGTGACCATCACGGACGAGACCGCCCACAGCTCGGACGGACAGGCCCCGGAGGACGGGCAGAATATTCGATTGCCTGAAATCACTCTGCCGGAGCCTCCCACGATTCCGGGAGTGGAGACGCAGACGGGACAGTCCACAGAGCAGGAGGAGCAGCAGCCCCCCACAGGGCCAACGGGACGTTTTTCCGGCGGCAGCCTGTAGAGAAAGCAGATGACGAGGCCGGGTTTCCATGACTTTTGATTTTGAGGAAGAACTGAAAAAGCTCCCAGGTAAGCCGGGAGTTTATATTATGAGGGATGCCGCGGATGGTATTTTGTACGTGGGAAAGGCTGTGAATCTGCACAACCGCGTGCGCTCTTATTTTCGGGAGAATATCGGCAGAGGCCCCATGATCGACAAGATGGTGACGCTGATTGCCCGCTTTGAGTACATTGTCACGGACTCAGAGCTGGAGGCTCTGGTGCTGGAAAACAATCTGATCAAGGAGCATTCGCCCAAGTACAATACGCTGCTGAAGGACGACAAGACCTATCCCTATATCAAGGTGACAATGGGAGAGGACTACCCCCGCATTCTGTTTTCCAGACAGATGAAAAAGGACAAGTCCCGATATTACGGACCATATACCAGCGCAGCAGCGGTGAAGGATACCATTGAACTGCTGAACAAGCTGTTCTGCCTGCGGACCTGCAATCGCAGTTTGCCCAGAGATATTGGCAATGAACGTCCCTGCCTGAACTATCATATCAAGCAGTGCATGGCGCCCTGTCAGGGTTATATCGATAAGGAGCAGTACAGGCAGCAGCTGGGACAGGCGCTGGAATTTCTGAACGGCAACTATAACAAGATTCTGAAGGATCTGGAAGAGAAAATGAATCGTGCGGCCCAGGAGCTGGAGTTTGAGGAGGCGGCGCGCTATAGAGATCTGCATGCCAGTGTAAAATCCGTATCCCAGAAGCAGAAGATCACGGACAGCGCTTTGGATGACAAGGATATCATCGCCCTGTACCGGGACGAGACAGATGCGGTGGTGCAGGTTTTCTTTGTGCGGGACGGCAAGCTGATTGGCCGGGAACACTATTACATGACGCATGTGTCAGGAATAGGAAAAGAGGAGATATTAGAAGGGTTTGTAAAGCAGTTTTATGCGGGAACCCCCTTTATTCCCAGGGAGCTGATGCTGCAATATGAGATCGCGGACAGTGAACTGGTGGAAAAGTGGCTGTCGGAGCGCAAGGGAGCACGCGTGTATATCCGTGTGCCCAAGATCGGCAGCAAAGAGAAACTGGTAGAATTGGCAGCCCAGAATGCCCGGTTAGTGCTGAGTCAGGACAAGGAGAAACTCAAGCGGGAGGAAGGGCGCACTATAGGCGCAGTAAAAGAGATCGCCGACTGGCTGGGCCTGTCCTGCGTGGACCGCATGGAGGCATTCGACATTTCCAATATCAGCGGCTTTGAGAACGTGGGTTCCATGGTGGTGTATGAGAAGGGTAAACCAAAGCGCAGCGACTACCGGAAGTTCCGTATCAAGACCGTGGCGGGGCCGGACGACTATGCCTGCATGAAGGAGGTGCTGACCCGCCGCCTGATGCATGGTCTGGAGGAGAGCAGGGAGCTGGAGGAGCGGGACATGGACCGGGAGTATGGCAGCTTTACCAAATTCCCGGACCTGCTGCTGATGGACGGCGGCAGGGGACAGGTCAATATTGCTCTGTCTGTGCTTGAGGAGCTGGGGATTCATATTCCGGTCTGCGGCATGGTAAAGGACGACAATCACCGCACCAGGGGGTTGTACTACAACAATGTGGAGATTCCCATTGACACCCGCAGCGAGGGTTTCAAATTGATTACCAGAATACAGGACGAGGCTCACCGCTTTGCCATTGAATATCACCGCTCCCTGCGCAGCAAGGCGCAGGTCAAGTCCCAGCTGGACGACATTCCGGGTGTGGGACCTGCCCGGCGCAAGGCGCTGATGCGGCATTTCAAATCCCTGGAGGAAATCAAGGCCGCACAGGTGGAGGAACTGATGCAGGTGCCAGAGATCCCGCAGAATGTGGCGGAGGAGATTTACCGGTTTTTTCGATAACGAATTTGCAATCTAAGACAAAAGGCGTTCCCCAGGCGTTTTCGCCTAAGGGAAGCCTTTTTTGTATGATGCTTTTTCGACCGGATAATTTACATTGTAACATGACATTTTTAAAATAATGATTTATACAATTTTACCTATAGAAAGCCATTTTTTGCGTGTGAAACTGTCTAAAATTTCATAAATATCCCAACTCTTTGCGCAAAATATATATGAAATAGAAAATATAAACGTTTTCGACTGAACAATTTGCATATGTAACTTGACATTTTTGGGGAAATGGTTTATATATAAATACATAAGTATCCGAAAAAGAAAGGATGAGACAAGATGAATAAGGCGAAGACAAAACAGGAAGTCATTTCAGATAAGCTGTATTATCCCTTTCGGATTGCGATCCTGATTTCAGTAATCTTTCTTTTTATTCCGGCCCTGAATCCGGTGCGCATCAGCGGCATGATCAACAAAAATTTGTCCTTATTTACGTCTGGTATCTCTTACTCATCCCTGACGGCAGAGTTTGGGCGCGCAATTAAAAAGGAATGGGTGATGGAGTCCTCCCTGAGGATTCTCTATGGTTCTGCCCTTGCGGTATGCCTTGGCATTGCGGCGAATGTGGCCAGCGGATGTATGTCGCTGGGCAATCACAAGCTGAAGAAACTGGGCAATCTAATCTCTATTATCGGATGTGTTGTGGAACTGGCCGGTATGGTGGGAATCTATGTGGTCTACAATCAGTTGTCCCAGACCAGCAAGCCCGACCGTGTGGAGCCTATGTTTGCATCGGGTTTCTGGCCCGCAGTCATTGTATTTGCCGTTGTGCTGGTGATTGCCCTGGCGCAGATTCTGCTGCTGGCCAAGAGCAAAACGGAACAAAAGTTTGAGATGGAGTCCAAATATAAGCTGTTCTTGATGTTTTTACCCTTTATTGCTCTGATCGCAGTGTTTGCGTATCTGCCGCTGTTGGGCTGGCGCTATGCGTTCTTCGACTATAAGGCCGGAGATACTCTGTCCATGGATAAGTTCGTCGGATTCAAATGGTTCGGAGAACTTGTTAAGAACAAGGCTACGGTCAAGGACATTGCCAATACGATGAAGAATACTCTGGCTATGAGCGGCATCGGCATACTGACCAGTTGGATGCCCATGGTATTCGCGATATTCCTCTGCGAGATGAAGAATTTGAAGTTCAGAAGATTTGTGCAGACCTTCACCACAGTTCCCAATTTTATCAGCTGGGTTCTGGTGTATGCCATTGCGTTCTGTATCTTTTCAACCGATGGTTTCCTGAGCAGCATGTTCGTCAACATGGGTATCTGGGACGAGGGGAAAAATCTGCTGATGAGCGGCGACCACATGTGGATCAAGATGTGGGCATGGGGTACATGGAAAGGTATCGGGTGGAGCGCCATCATATACATAGCAGCCATATCCGGTATCGACCAACAGCTGTATGAGGCGGCCACTGTCGATGGCGCGGGAAGATTCCAGCGGATGTGGCATATTACAGTCCCCGGTCTGATTCCCACATTCTTTGTGTTGCTGCTGATGTCGGTTGCCAACATACTGAGCAATGGTATGGAGCAGTATCTGGTATTTGAAAACGCTACCAATACTTCTTCTATCATGGTGCTGGATTTGTATGTATATAAGCTCGGTATTGGAAAAGGTTCCATTCCGCTGACCACGGTGGTGGGAATGCTGAAATCGGTGATCAGCGTAGTTCTGTTGTTCGGCGCTAACGGTATATCCAAGCTGCTCCGCGGCGAGAGCATCATATAGGGGGGTGGGAGAGAATGGCAAAGACAGCGCAGGAAAAAGCTGATTTGAAGGCTGAAAAGAAATACGAGAAACTCCATAAGCACAAATATAGAATAAAGCCGGGAGACGTCATCTTTAATGTGCTGAACTATCTGGTATTCGGATTGTTCACACTGGCGTGTATTTTCCCCTTTTATTACCTGTTTATCAATACAATCAGTGACAATGACCTGGTGTTAAAGGGACAAATCAATTTTATCCCCCGGGGACTTCACCTGGGAAACTATGTGTCCCTGCTGAATGTGGGCGACCTGTCTTCCGCCTTTATGGTTTCCATGTCCAGAACGATTTTGGGAACGGCGTTTATGGTGGCGGTCTCCGGCCTGGTGGGGTATCTGGTCACAAAGGAGGAGATGTGGGGGAGAAGGTTCTGGTATCGCTTTCTGGTAATTACCATGTACTTCAATGCCGGTCTCATCCCTGTGTTTCTGAATATCCAGATGCTGGGACTGACCAATAACTTTTGGGTGTATATCATTCCCGGAATCGTGGCACCGTACAACATTATATTGGTCAAGACCTACATAGAATCGATCCCGGCGGAGCTGGAGGAGAGCGCGTCCATGGACGGAGCTTCATATATGACGGTATTTAGGAAGATTATCTGGCCGCTCAGTAAACCCATACTGGCAACTATCGCGATTTTCGGCGCCGTGGGAAACTGGAACTCCCTCACGGACTCCTTGATTTACATGCAGTCAGCTCCGAGCCTGTATACGTTGCAGCACAGGCTGTATATCTACCTGAATCAGGCGTCGAACCTGAGCGCACTGATGCAGTCGGGCGGCGGGGTCAGCGAGGCGGCTATCAAGTCTGCCCTGAGCGGCAAGGTAATTAAGTACACCATATCCATGGTGACAGTTATACCGATTCTGCTGGTGTATCCTTTTATGCAGAGATATTTTGAGAAGGGTATCATGCTGGGGGCCGTAAAGGGCTAAAATACCTGGCGAGAGCATATGAGAGTGGCAAAATCTGCTGCAATAACGCAGCGGTTTATGCAATAAATAAGGAGGATAAAATATTATGAAAGCAAAGAAAATTGTGGCGCTGTGCATGGCGGCTATGATGACACTGTCACTGGCAGCATGCGGCAGCACCCCGACAACTGGGTCAGGGTCTGGAAACGGATCTTCCGGGGACGAGGTGGATCTGTCCGATATCATTCCCAAGGAGACAGTCACTCTGGATGTGTACGATCAGCTGGCGAACTATTCCGGCGAGCAGATCGGCTGGTTCGGTCAGGTTATGTTGGAGAAATTCAATGTAAAGCTGAACATCATTCCTGAGTCAGAGGGTACTTACCAGACCCGTATGGAGTCCGGCAACCTGGGCGACCTGGTAATCTGGGGCAATGACTCCGACCAGTATCTGCAGGCCATTGAGAAAGGCATGCTGTATGACTGGAACGAGGACAACCTGCTGGATGAGTATGGTCCCTATATCAAGGAGCATTTCACTGCTGCTCTGAACAAGAACCAGAAGATATCCGGAGGCACCCTGTATGGCTACGGCTTTGACGTGGCACTGAATGCGCAGGAGCGTCAGGAGATGATGTACGAGTGGGATCTGCGCTGGGATCTGTACAAGGAGCTGGGCTATCCCGAGATCAACAATCTGGACGACATGGTGAACGTGCTGGAACAGATGAAAGAAATCTGCCCCACTGACGACAACGGTAAGACCACCTACGGCGTGTCCCTGTTCAACGACTGGGACGGCGACATGGTGATGTTCGTTAAGTCCACCGCCAGCGCATACTATGGCTATGACGAGTTTGGTTTCGGCCTGTACAATCCTACCGACCAGACATATCATCCCTGCCTGGAGGAGAACGGCCCTTACCTCACCTGCCTGAAGTTCTACAATACTCTGTATCAGAAAGGTCTGCTGGATCCCGACTCCCAGACACAGAAGTATGACGGCATGATGGAGGATTACCAGAACGGTACGGCATTCCTGAATGTATTCAACTTCCTGGGTTCCGCTTTGTACAATTCGGAGACTCACGCCGCCGATGGCAAGCTGATGTGCCCTTGCCCTCCTAAGGAGGCAACTCCGATCTGCTATGGCCAGAATATCTATGGCGGCAACAGACCCTGGACCATCGGTGCCAAGACAGAGTATCCTGAGCTGTGTATGGCTATTCTCAACTGGCTGTCCACTCCCGAGGGACGTATGACTGCCGAGTATGGCCCTAAGGATGTGTGCTGGTACTATGATGACAACGGCAAGACTCAGTTCACCGATCTGGGCAGAAGCGCCAAGCTGGATGGCAAGACCCAGATGGCAGACGGTTATTCCGGGACCTTTGAGGACGGCAACTTCAAGATGAACAATACCACATGGGGTATTGACGCCGCCAACCTGGATTCCAACGGCGATACCTTTAACTACAAGAAGTGGGAGTGCAACGCGGCTCAGGCAAACTCCGAGATCGAGGCTGACTGGAGAGAGCATAACGGAACCACCACTTTCGACAGCATGTTCGACAATTGGAACTACAGACTTTCTCCCGGTACCATGTATTCCGCAACACCCAGGAGTGAGGAGCTGGATCTGATCTGGCAGCAGGTTGCTACCTGCATCAAGAACGGTTCCTGGGAGGCAATCTATGCGAAGGACGATGAGACATTTGATAAAATCGTTTCTAACATGATTGCTCAGGCCAATGAGTACGGCTATGACCAGTGCATAGAGTTCCAGGAGAACGAGGCTAAGCTGAGAGCTGCAGCCGAGAAGGACGCAATGAGCGGGCAATAAGCTTTAGCGGACAACAAAATAATAAGGGGCTGTCTGTATGGACGGCCCTTTTGTTTTATTATGAAAGGTGAGAGAGTTATGAAGTTTTTCGGTGTGGATAGTCCTCTGTACAAATTCCTGTCAAAGCTATTAGATGTAATCCGGCTGAATTTTCTATGGATTATTTTCAGTGTTCCGATTATCACCGTGGGCGCATCTACGGTAGCGGCCATGTCGGTGGCTCTCAAGATGGCGGATGATGAAGAGGGATATATTGGGCGGAGCTTTCTAAAGGCATTCAAGGAGAATTGGAAACAGGGAACCCTGTTGTGGCTGATTACCGCGGCGGCTGTCTATGCCATATATCTGGATTTCCAGTTTTTTGAGGCATTGGAGGGCAACCCGATGATATTCCTGATTGTCGGAATAGTGTCAACGATACTGGTGGTGTCGGCGCTCTTGTATGCCTATCCTCTGAGTGCAAGATATGAGAATACCCTGTTTCGGACGATCAATAATTCCATTGAGATATCCCGCAGATATTTTGGGAGAACCCTCATGCTGGTGGTGGTGCTGGGAGTGGAACTAATTGTGTTTCAGTACAACGCAACGATGCTTTTTTTTGCAATCCTACTGGGCCCCGGCTTTATGATATTTACAGTGGCTGCTTTCAGCAAAAGGCTTTTTTTGCTGATAGAGAAGGAAAATGGAATATGAAACCTTGCATTGAATAAAAATAGCGGATGTGCTATAGTGTTATTGAATCAATGCAAAATGAAATTTCCAAATATTGGCCGGCGTCCTGACAAAAAACTGTGCGTCTGCGGAGAGGAATGAGGGTACTATGACAACTGTAAGTCTGAATGATTTGATCAAAAAAATGAAACTGGAGAATCTGACGCCGGAGCTGGATTTGAACAAGAAAAAGATTACGCAGCCCGATATCAACCGCCCTGCCTTGCAGCTGGCAGGTTATTTTGAGCATTTTGACGCTTCCAGACTGCAGATTATCGGTTTTGTGGAGTACACCTATCTGGAAGGGCTGGAAGAAACTCGCAAGCAGGAGGTCTATAACAAGCTGTTCTCCTATGACATTCCGGCTTTTGTCTTTTCCAGAGAGCTGCATCCGGACGAACTGTTCATGCGCTATGCGCTGGAACATAAGATCCCCATTTTGTCTACCAAGAAATCTACCTCCTCCCTTATGGCGGAGTCCATACGCTGGCTCAACGTGCAGCTGGCTCCCTGTATCTCTGTGCATGGTGTGTTGGTAGACGTCTTTGGAGAGGGTGTTCTGATCACCGGTGAGAGCGGCATCGGTAAGTCGGAGGCAGCTCTGGAATTGGTGAAACGTGGACACCGGTTGGTGACAGATGACGTGGTGGAGCTGCGCAAGGTCAGCGATGACACCCTGATTGGCAGCGCCCCGGATATCACCAAGCACTTTATCGAGCTGCGGGGCATTGGCATTGTAGATATCAAGGCCATGTTCGGTGCTTCCTCCGTGAGGGAGACCGCATCCATAGATCTGGTGATCCGTCTGGAGGACTGGGATAAAGAGAAGGAGTATGACCGTCTGGGGCTGGAGGAGAATTACACCGAGTACCTGGGCAACAAGATCGTATGTCACAATATTCCCATCCGTCCGGGCCGTAATCTGGCGATTATCTGCGAGACTGCCGCCGTCAATCACCGTCAGAAGAAAATGGGATACAATGCGGCGCAGGAGCTGTACACCCGCGTGCAAAACTCTCTGGCTAAGAGACGTGAGGAGGATGAGTAGACTCGTCCATGCATAAAATAAAAGAGAACACGTATATTGAAAGGGGAGGCGCAGAATGGAAAAATCACCGTTAAAAAAATATGCCGTCGGAGTGGATATAGGCGGCACCACAGTCAAGCTGGGGCTGTTTGACCAGAGGGGCCAGGTGTTGGAAAAATGGGAGATTCCCACGGTGAAGGAGGAGCAAGGCTCTCATATACTGCCGGATATTGCCGCCAGTATCAAGGAGAAAACGGCTCTCATGAATATTGATCTATCAGACATTCAGGGGGTGGGCGTTGGCGCTCCCGGTCCTGTGGACAATGAGGGAACGATCTATAAGGCCGTGAATCTGGGCTGGGATGTTTTCAATATTTCCCAGGTGCTGAGCTCCTATCTGAATCTGCCTGTGAAGGCGGCAAACGACGCTAACGTGGCAGCTTTCGGAGAGATGTGGCAGGGCGGCGGCAAAGGCCATGACAACATTGTGGCTGTCACTCTGGGCACCGGCGTGGGCGGCGGCATCATTGTAAACGGAAACATTCTCACCGGCGCCACCGGCGCAGGCGGGGAGATCGGCCATATTCATATTGAGGACAATGAGCCGGAGACCTGCGGCTGTCAGAATCATGGATGCCTGGAGCAGTACGCCTCCGCCACAGGCGTGGTGCGCCTTGCCAGACGGCGTCTTGAGCAGGACCAGGAACCCAGTGTGCTGCGCAGCGGCGAGCTGTCCGCCAAGGCGGTGTGGGATGCGGTGAAAGCCGGGGACAGTGTGGCGGTTCAGGTTGCGGAACGTTTTGGCGAATACTTGGGCAAGGGCTTGGCTGCGGTAGCTGCGGTGGCCAATCCCGAGGTGTTTGTCATCGGCGGCGGCGTGTCCAAGGCGGGGTCCATACTGTTTGACTATATCCGTCCAGCCTATGAAAAATATGTTTTCCACGGCTGCAGGAGTGTGGAGTTTGCCCTGGCGACGCTGGGCAATGACGCCGGTATTTTCGGTGCGGCAGCGCTGATTTTGAATGAATAAATCATGTCATACCGCCAAGGCGGTCAGATAGGAGTCAGAATGATAAGTGATATGGTGTTACAGACCCTGGAGAGTTATGTCCCCCGGGAAAATATCCGTCTGGGAGAGCCTATGAGCAGGCATACTACTTTTCGGATCGGGGGAGAGGCGGACTGCTTTGTGGAGATTGAAAACTTGGAGCAGCTGATGCACCTTCAACGATATCTGCAGATGGTGGAACAGCCCTGTCTGGTGCTTGGCAACGGCAGTAACCTGTTGGTCAGTGACAGGGGATATGCGGGTGTCGTGCTGCATGTGGGACCTCGAATGCAGCAGATTGAGGTGCAGGAAGACCGCATGATCGTACAGGCGGGAGCGCTGATGGCTCAAGTAGCCCAGGCCGCCTGCGAGCATGGCCTGACAGGTCTGGAGTTTGCCTCCGGCATACCCGGCACCATGGGCGGCGGCGTGATTATGAACGCCGGAGCCTACGGCGGGGAGATCTCTCAGGTGGTAGCGCAGGTCAAGGTGGTGGATCGCCAGGGCAATGTGCTGGAGTTGGACAATGCCACGATGGAATTCGGCTACCGTACCAGCGCCATCAAATATCAGCCCTTCACAGTGGTGGAGGTGACGCTGCAGCTGGCTCGGGGAGAGCGGGAATCCATTCGGAGCCGAATGGAGGAGCTGTCCGCAAAAAGGCGGGAAAAGCAGCCTCTGGAATATCCCAGCGCAGGCAGTATTTTCAAGCGTCCGGAGGGATACTTTGCCGGTGAGCTGATTATGAAATCGGGGCTTAGAGGCTATCAGATCGGCGGAGCCAGAGTGTCAGATAAACACTGCGGATTCATTGTCAACATGGGGAAAGCCACCTGCGAGGACGTGAGAGATCTGATCGCTCATGTGCAGGAACGGGTAAAGGACTGTTTCGGCGTGGATCTGGAGACGGAAGTCATATATGTGGAATAGCGGTGCGATAGGGAAGGAGCGGACAAAAGATGCGCTTTGTGGTAGTGACGGGAATGAGCGGCGGCGGCAAGCGTACTGCTCTGAAAATGCTGGAGGATGCGGGCTATTACTGTGTAGATAATCTGCCCGTGTCACTGGTGGGCAAGTTTGCGGAACTGATCACCATGCCCGGCAGTGAGATTACCAAGGTTGCGCTGGGACTGGACGTGCGGGCGGATCAATCCTTTGAGGACGCGACCAAGGTGCTTCAGGAGCTGAAAAACCGGGAGTACAATGTGGAGATACTGTTCATGGAGGCGGGGGACGACGTGCTGATAAAGCGCTACAAGGAGAGCAGGCGTCTGCACCCGCTGGCTGTGGAGGGACGCACCTTGGACGGTGTGCGCCGGGAGCGCAAAGTGCTGGAAACAATCCGCAGGCAGGCGGACTATGTGATTGATACCACCAGTCTGCTGACCAGAGAACTGAAGGAGGAGCTGGACCGCATATTTGTCAATAATGAGGAATACAACAGCCTGATGGTGACAGTGATGTCATTTGGATTTAAAAATGGTATCCCCACGGACGCGGACCTGGTGTTTGATGTGCGCTTTCTGCCCAATCCCTTTTACATTGACGAACTGAAGCACAAGACCGGAAACGACCGGGAGGTGCAGGACTATGTGATGGGGTTCGAGGAATCCCATGTTTTCATGGACAAGCTGGCGGATATGGTGAAGTTTTTGATACCCAACTATGTGAAGGAGGGAAAGTACCGGCTGGTGATTGCCATCGGCTGCACCGGGGGTAAGCATCGAAGTGTGACGCTGGCAAACGACCTGTTCGCGCGGTTGAAGGATCAGGGCGGCTACGGTGTAACCCTGCACCACAGGGATGTGAAAAACGACGGTACCTGAGATACGGTACTCAAAAACAGTATCTTCCCGGATGATGCCCAGAGAATTTCAGGACGCCAGGGTGGCCTGAAATTGCTTTGCCAGTCGTGGTATCAGTAGGGAAGATATGGTACTCAAATAGGAGGATGCAGATGTCTTTCTCAAAGGAGGTAAAGGAGGAACTGGCCGGACATATCGACAGCGCCAGGCACTGTCGAATGGCTGAACTGGCGGCTATGATGAGCTTTTCCGGTCAATATGGAAGAGACAGTCAGGGGCTGTACACCATCGGTTTTCAGATAGAAAATGAAGTTGTATTAAGAAAAGGCTTTACATTATTAGAAAAAACATATAATATAGAAACGAATGTGGGTATTACAGAGGAGGAAATGCAGGGTTTCTACAGGGATTTCGGAAACTTGCAGGGAATGACAGAACCACGGTTCCTGGAGAGGTCCTGTTGCCGCAGAGCTTTTCTGAGGGGAGCGTTTCTTTGCGCAGGCTCTATCAGCGACCCGGAGAAGGGCTATCACCTGGAGTTTGTCTGCACACAGGAGGGCAAGGCCAGCCAACTGCGGCAGATGATTCAGGGGTTCGACATAGAGGCGAAGATTGTAACGCGCAAGAAATATTATGTGGTCTACATTAAGGAGGGAGCGGGCATTGTGGACCTGCTGAACGTGATGGGGGCACATGTAGCGCTGATGAATCTAGAGAATCTGCGTATTGTAAAGGAGATGCGCAACTCCATTAACCGGAGAGTCAACTGCGAGACGGCCAATATCACCAAGACGGTGAACGCCGCCAATCGACAGATTGAGGACATTCTGTTTCTGCGGGATCATTACGGACTGCAGAAACTCCCGCCCGCCCTGCGGGAGATGGCGCAGGTGAGGCTGGAATATCCGGATGCACCCCTGAAGGAGCTGGGGGAGCAGCTTAAACCGCCGGTAGGCAAATCGGGAGTAAATCACAGGCTCCGCAAGCTCAGCGAACTTGCGGAGAAGGTGAGAAAATAGGAGGAGAAGTATGAAGAAATCAACAGTGGAGATCAAATTACAGAATGGCCTGGAGGCCAGACCTGTGGCGATGCTGGTGCAGGTGGCAAGCAAGTACGAGAGCAGGATTTATCTGGAATCCACAGGCAAGAAGGTCAACGCCAAGAGCATCATGGGTATGATGAGCCTGGGGTTGGACAACGGTGATCAGGTGACCGTGACAGCGGAGGGCACGGACGAGGACGAAGCTGTGGACGCCATCGAGAAATATCTGTGCGGCGCCGAGTAGAGAATGCGGAACAATTTTCCTGGCAATGGGAACACGTCTGATTGGTACAACCGGCAGAGAAACTGCTGAGAGCCGGTCAGACGTTTTCTGTTTGCGGGAAAGCGATACGTGCCCGCTGAAGCGGGCGGAGGGGAGTTTGTGTGAGAAGAAGTTCTAATTGCTCACAGCAAAGGCTGTTTCGCAAAGAACTTCTAATCTCACACTTGAGAAATGCCAAAAAAATAGGCATTTCTCATCCTGATTTGAATGCCCGCTGAAGCGGGCAGAGGGGAGTTTGTGTGAAGAAGAGGGCTTTATTTGTATATAATCCCAAGGCGGGTAAAGCTATGATACGCACCAAATTGTCGGACATATTGGAACTGCTGGAGCAGGGGGGCTATGAGACCCTGGTGCGCCCCACCACCAAAAGGGGTGACGCCTGCGACTATGTGAGGGACTGTGCTCCGGAGACAGAGCTGGTGGTCTGCAGCGGTGGGGACGGCACTTTGGACGAGGTGGTCACCGGTATGTTGTCCAACGGCAGAAATATTCCCATAGGCTATATTCCGGCGGGCAGCACCAACGATTTCGGTATCAGCCTGCGGCTGCCCAAGAATATGCTGCGGGCGGCGGAGATTGTCGTGACCGGCCGGGATTTTCCCTGTGATGTGGGCGCTTTCAATGAGGACGTGTTCGTATATATCGCGGCCTTCGGTCTTTTTACGGAGGTTTCATACGAGACTGCCCAGGACGTAAAAAATGTGCTGGGACACATGGCCTATCTGCTGGAAGGGGTCAAGCGTCTGTCTTCCATACGCAGTTATCCGCTGAAGGTGAGCTATGAGGACCAGGTGGTGGAGGATGAATTTATCTTCGGCATGATTACCAACTCAGTGTCTGTGGGTGGATTCAAGCAGATCACCGGCAAAAATGTGGTGCTGGACGACGGGGTCTTTGAGGTGACGCTGATCCGCAGACCGGAAAATCCCATAGAACTCAACGCAGTGATGGCGGCTCTGCTGAACAGGGATATCAATGCGGAGTGTATGCTCTATTTTCGCACGAGCCGGCTGAGTATTGAAAGCAAGGAGCCTATTGCATGGACTCTGGACGGGGAATATGGCGGCAGCCATGAACAGGTCGTTATCCGAAACTGCCATAAGGCCATTACCATGCGTGTGAAAGACAATTAACAACAAAAAAATTTAAAGGAATCTTTTTTAAGAAGATCTGGCCTCCTGCGGCAGGCAGGAAGGGGAACATGTATAAGAAGAGACAACCGTTTCAGAGGCGGCCTGAAAAACAGCCGGGTTTGCGGTGAACGGACAGGTGGAGAAGGCCCGATAGAAAAATTACCCCATAAAAGGGAGGATGCCAAGGGAATTGCTTCCCTTGGCATTATTATGAAAAAGTTTTATTGTTAAACAGATAACTGTATTTAGCGGTGTTTTTCCTTTGTTTGATTATAGTATATGGGATAGAAATGTCCAAATCATTATGAGGATTTGAAAAAAAATTAAAGGTTTTGTAAACAAAATATGAACAACACCGACACAACAAATAAAACTTAGAGCTTATCCGGTTCCGGATATTCCACGCCGAAGGTATCGACGGTTACGCTCTTCATCACCTGATTTTCATAGGGTCTGTCGGATGCGCTGTCGGTGGAGACTTCGGCGATGCGGTTCACCACGTCCATGCCATCGATCACTTTTCCGAAAGCAGCATAGCCGCCGTCCAGGTGGGGAGCACTCTTGTGCATAATGAAAAACTGAGAGCCTGCGGAGTCAGGCATCATGCTCCGGGCCATGGACAGTACGCCCGGCGTATGTTTTAAGTCATTCTGGAAACCATTCTGAGCAAACTCGCCCTTGATGCTGTAGCCGGGACCGCCCATACCGCTGCCCTCGGGACAACCGCCCTGGATCATAAAGCCCTTGATAACTCTGTGAAAAATCAGGCCGTCGTAAAAATGTTTCTGAATCAGGCTGATAAAGTTGTTCACGGAGGTGGGGGCAATCTCGGGGTACAGCTCGGCCTTAATCACGCCGCCGTCCTCCATGGTAATGGTTACAATAGGATTCTGTGCCATAATTTTCTACCTTTCTGAATGAAATTTTGTTATAATGATTCCAGAAATAATGATAGCCTAAAAATTCCCGGACGTAAAGCCCTTTTTGCAAAAGCTTACCGTTCGGGCCAAGCGGAGGAGACAATGGGACAGGAGATTGCGCAGGGCGTCCTTTATCTAAAAAAATGTGTGGTGGCGCTGCGGTGGGTGGAGAGACTGGCGGCGCTGACGCCGCTGTGTGAACGGATGGTGGAGGCGGGGATCGACTGCCGGGTGATGTTGTCCGAGGAGCTGCCGCAGTTCAGAAGAGAGTCCGGTTTTCCCTCCAAGGAGGAGCAGGAAATATTGTACCTGACAGATGATCCCCAGGTATATGCGGACCTGGCCTCGGAGACCGACCGGGAGCCGCCGGTGCTGATATACCTTCACTCCGACAATGAAAATCAGGATTTTGGCGACGCCCGGTATGCGCTGGAGGAGCCGGAGGAGACGGAGCCCGAGTATCTGGAACGGGTCTACAGGCGCTGCCGCGATCTGCCGTGGGAGATTCTCGTCACAGAGCGCTGCTGGCTGAGAGAGACGGTGGAGGAGGACGTGGACAGTTTCTGGGAAATGTACCAGGCCCCGCAGCTGACCCGGTACACGGAGCGGCTTTACCCCACCCCGGAGGCAGAGCGGGGCTATGTGCGGGACTACCGCAGGCTGGTCTACTCTTTTTATGAGTATGGGGTGTGGACGGTGCTGGATCGCCGCAGCGGCGCCATAGTGGGCCGGGCGGGCCTGAGTGTCCGAGAGGGATACGATCTGCCGGAGCTGGGCTTTGTCATCGGCCGCGAGTGGCAGGGCCGGGGACTGGCCGGTGAGGTGTGCAGGGGGATTCTGTCCTATGCCCGACAGCAGCTGGGATTTGAGCGGATACAGGCGCTGGTGCATGAGGAAAATGCCGTGTCCCTGCATTTGTGCCGGGAGCTGGGATTTCGGGAACAGAAACCGCCTGCTGCGGCGGATGTTTGCTCCGGGCAGCAGGCGGGGGAAGAATCTCGGATTCCGCTAGTGGAGATGGAACAGAACGGACAGCGGGAAAGGTTTGTCTATATGGTTTCTTATGAGCCTGTGGACTGATAATTTCGCCGTCCCAGCCGGTAAAGCACACAGGCGGGTATCAGAAACAACAGAGATAAAAGCGGCGCAAGTCCATACAGGAGGCTGTCCTCCCGGTCCAGCAGGTAGAGCAGGGGATAGTACTGAACCAGCGCCAGAGGGACCACAAAGGTCAGCAGCCGCAGAACCGTTTTGCCGTACACGGAGAAGGGGTATTTCCCGAACTGCCGCATGCCGTATGTCAGTATATTCAGGCAGTCCAGGGACTGCAGGGTAAAAAAGGAAAGTGCGGCAATAATCAGGAACAGGCAGAAGAACACCACGCTGCCGCAGGCGGTCATCATGCCCAGAACCAATACTTTTTGCCAGGTCCATGACACTCCGCTGGCGGGAATGGCAATGCACAGTACCACCACGGCCTGAGCCAGCAGCCCCACACGGGACAGATCCATGTTAGGCACAATGACCTGGCCGATCACGCTCCTGGGTCTGACCAGAATCCGGTCCAGTTCTCCCTGCCGCAGCATTCCGGGAAAAACCGCCAGTCCTCCGCCCACCAGTTCCCCGATGCTGAAGGACATCATAATCACGGAAAAGCAAAGCAGTACCTGTCCGTAAGAAAAATCATCTACCCCGTCAATCCGCTCAAACAGAAACTTGATTCCGAAAAACATGGTAAAGGCTGTCAAAAACTGTCCCAGAGCAGTAAGCAGAAAGGAAACCTTGTACTGCATCTGGCTCTTCAATTCCATCATAATGTATTTCCAGTAAACCATAATTAACCTCCCTGTACGACAACTTTTTTTGTGGCCTGTCCCATGGCCGCCCGCCCCAGGATGACCAGCGCGGCCAGCCAGAATATCTGGAAGGCGATTCCCCTGACGGCATCCATTCCCGCGATATTGCCGCAGAAAATCCGCAGCGGCATATTTTGCATGGCGGCAAAGGGCAGCAGCTGTACCAGTTTCAGCACCCTTGCAGGAAAGAAGGGCAGCGGTATCACCCCTCCGGAAAGAAAGTCAGTCACCGCCGTCACAATGATCCGTATCCCTCTCTGAGAGATCATATAAAAGAGGGAAATATACATCAGCATGGCAAACGCAACTGTCACTCCAAAGGCCAGCAGGGCCGACAGCAAAAAGAGAGAGAATTGTGCTGCCGACCGGGGCAGTGTCAGCCGGAAGGGCGCGGGCATAGCCAGCCCCAGTACCAGCACCGGCAGACAGTTTATCAGGGCGAAGGACAGCCGATTGGATGCCGACTGACAGAACCACTTCCCGTAGAGACTTATAGGACGCACCAGATCATAGGCCACCGCTCCCGACTGGATAGTGCTGTAAATCTCACCGTCCGCAAACACTACATGAAACAGGACGATACAGGATTGATATACCCATATATAGGACACCATCTGGGAGAATTCCATGGGAAAATTGGCAAAGCCTGTGCGATAGAGAGCTTTGTAGGCCAATATCTCCATCACAGCCCACATGAACCCCTTGGCGATCGCTCCCAGCACCGCCATACGGTACTGCAGATTCAGGTTGAAACGAATGCGAAACAGGGAAAAATATACCTTAATGTTTGCTCTCATAGTCTATACTCCTTATACAGCTGCGCCACCATCTCCTCTGTGGAGATGTCGGTGACAGATACATCCACTAGCTCTGTAGCGGCGGCGAAATAAGCGATTGCCTCCGATACGGGGATTTGGGAGGGCCTGAACCGAACAGTCATATGTCCCTCCCCCGACTGAACTCGCTCCATATCCCCCCGCAGAGCCGGTGCGGTTCCTCGGTATTGTATTGCCATGGTCTTGGCGTCGGAGGTATGTTTCTTGAGCTGGGCAAGGTTTCCGTCCAGCAGAATCCGTCCCTTGCCGATCAGCAAAACCCTCTCTGTCAACGCCTCGATATCCTGCATATCATGGGTGGTCAGCACAATGGTAGTGCCTCTTTCCTGGTTAAGTTTCTTGATAAATTTCCGCACTGCGATTTTGGATACCGCGTCCAGGCCGATAGTGGGTTCGTCCAGAAACAACAGCTTGGGATTATGCAGCAGGGAGGCGGCTATCTCACACCGCATTTTCTGGCCCAGACTCAGGTTTCTGGCGGGTGTCTTCAGGATTTCTCCCAGGTCCAGCAGTTCGCTTAGTTCATGGACATTCTTGCGATAGACGCTCTCGTCCACCCGGTAGATATCCCGGATCAGCTCAAAGCTGTCAATAACCGGCACATCCCACCAGAGCTGTCCCCTCTGGCCAAATACAACGCCGATATTCCGCACATGGGCAACCCGCTCCTGATAGGGAATCCTGCCGTCAATCACGCACTGTCCGCTGTCCGGCGTCAGTATCCCGCACATAATCTTGATGGTGGTGCTTTTTCCTGCCCCGTTGGGACCGATGTATCCCACCATCTCTCCGTCTCCGATTGTAAAATTCACATCGCTTAAGGCGTGGATGGTCTCATATTCCCTGTGAAAAAAAGCCTTCAGCGCATTTCCCATGCCCGCCTGCCTTTTGGCTATGCGGTATGTCTTGTCTATATGTTGAAATTCGATCATGACAACCTCCTTCTGTAGATTGATTGTTTTCCCGGGCTGAAAAAAATATATCATCTTTTTTGAGAAAAGAGTAGACTTGTATTTGATTTTGTAGTATAGTATGTAATTAGAACGGTCAAAAATAATTTCCAGTATTGCGGCAACACAAATACGAATATACGACCACACAAATCTCATTTGCTGCATTTCATTTCAATCTGATCATGACAACCTCCTTCTGTTGATTAACTGTTTTCCCGGGCTGAGAAAAATATATCATTTTTATTTAGAAAGGAGTAGACTTGTATTTAATTTTGTAGTATAGTTTACAATTAGGATAGCCAAAAATAATTTACAGTATTGCGGTAATATAAATACGAATATATGAACACACAGCAAGATAGTATAAATTTTCAAAAAGAAAATGCCATTACAGAGGGCGTGATCTGGAAACAGATCCTGCTCTTTTTCTTCCCAATTTTGTTCGGGACTTTTTTTCAGCAGCTATACAATGCGGCGGATGCTCTGATCGTGGGGCGTTTCGTGGGCAAAGAGGCCCTGTCCGCAGTGGGCGGAGGCACTGGCACGGTGATTAATCTGCTGGTGGGCTTTTTCGTTGGATTGGCCAGCGGCGCCACAGTGATTATCTCTCAGTATTACGGGGCAAAGAGAGGAGAGATGGTGAGTTATGCGGTACATACCGCCCTGGCTTTCAGTCTAATTGGCGGCCTGGTCATGATGGCCGGCGGCCTGTTGGCGGCACCCTGGATTCTGCAAGTCATGGATACGCCGGCGGACGTGCTGGAACCGGCCACACTTTATATACGGATTTATTTTCTGGGAATGACGGGCAACCTGGTCTACAATGTGGGATCGGGCATTCTGCGGGCTGTAGGGGATTCCCGCCGCCCATTGTATTTTCTGATCGTCAGCTGCCTGACCAATATTGTGCTGGACATTCTGCTGGTGGTGGCGCTGCAAATGGGGGTGGCAGGGGCAGCTCTGGCCACAATACTGTCCCAGCTGCTCAGTGCGGTACTGGTGATCTGGGTGCTGATGCGCACCGGAGATATGCATCGGCTGGAGCTTAGAAAGATCGGTTTTGACAGGCGCATGTTCAGGCGTATTATTCGGATTGGCTTTCCGGCGGGACTGCAGTCCGTCATGTACAGCCTGTCCAATATCATTATTCAGACGGCTATAAACGGTCAGGGTACGGATACTGTGGCGGCATGGACTGTATATGGCAAGATAGACGTGGTGTTCTGGATGATTGTCAGCGCTTTTGGCATTGCCATTACCACTTTTGTGGGACAGAATTACGGCGCCGGAAAGATTGACCGGGTCCAAAAAGGGATACGTAGCTGTCTGGGTATGACTATGATGTCAACAGTGGTGGTATCCAGTCTGCTGTATCTGACCTGCGGCGAAATCTATACCCTGTTTACCGATGACGCTGAGGTGCTGCGTATCGGGGTTGAGATGACCCGTTTTCTGGTGCCTACCTATATCACCTATATCTGCATTGAGATTCTCTCCGGCGCTCTGCGGGGAGTGGGGGATTGCTGGATACCCACGTTGATCTGCCTGACGGGAGTGTGCCTGATCCGCGTGGTCTGGATTGTGGCGGCTGTGCCCAGGTTCCCCGGCATTCGCTCCATTATTTTCAGTTATCCGCTGACATGGGTGATTACTACGATTCTCTTTGGTATATACTACTGCTTTTTTAGCAAGATACGACGTGGTCGTTAGTGAGTATAACTCTAAAAAGGAGGACGAAGATCAATATGAGAAAGAGGTTTGTGCCAATAATTCTGTGTGCTTTTCTGTTGGTGTTGTTCGGCTGTGGCCGTGAGACGGAGCCGCAGGAGAGTGGTGAGCGGTTGGAATACTATGAGAATTCGCTGGTTTTTAGGCTGCCGGATAAGCACTGCCCCTTTACTTTGGTAGGGGTCAGCGATACCCATTTCTACTACTGGCACAGGGAGCTTGTGGAAAGTGGGGAGGAGTATTCGGAGAATATTGTCTTTTACAGACAGGCGCTGGAAAGAGGGAGCGAACCGATCCGCATGGAGCTGCCGTCAGAAAATCTTCTGCTGCGCAGTTCCCGTATTTTCACGGACTCGGAGGGACAGGACAGCATCTATCTGCTGCTGGGGGAGGAGAAGGACGGAAAGCTCAGCTATTCTCTGGCAGGTTATGACGCGGAGGGCAGATTTTTGGAGGAGGTTACCCTGCAGGATTCAAAGACAGCGGGGGATTATCCCGAGTCCTTTCTGAAACTGCAGGACGGCAGTTTTGCCGTGATTACCCAAAAATATTTCTTTGTGGCGGACTCTAAGGGAGAGACACAGTTTTCCCTGCCCTGTCCCGGCGCGCAGTTCCGGGGGCTGGTGGAGATTTCGGAAAATGAGGTGGGAGTGTCCTATGCAGAGGAAGATGACAGAAATGTCAACTTTGCGATCGTGGATTGCAGCGCCGGAACCATATCGGGGAAGGTCCCCATCACCGGAGACGGTAACCATCTGTGTCTGGGTCAGGGAACCGTCGTCTATGTGGACGAGACGGCTATCTGCCAGTATGACCTGACAACAGCCGCCACAAGCCGGGTGGTCAGCCTGGAGGGGCGCAATATAGACACCTATCAGATCGTGGACATGCGTACCTCCGGAAACGCTTTCCATCTGTTTGGCTACAGCACGGATATGAATGCGGCCAAATATATCACCTATTCAGCGGAAGCGGGAGACGAGTCAGTCAGCGGGGAGGAAGGCTTATTGCCGGACCCGGAAAAATATGACGCCTATGGGCGCCGATATATATATCTGTATGATTTTTCAGGAAATTGGCCCAAGGACAGCACCAATCCCATCGACGCTTTCAATGAACAGAGCGACCGCTATCAGGTGGTGCTTAAGGATTACCAATATGGTGACGCCTATGGGTATGATGTGGCCAAAATAGTGGCATCAGGCGACTATCCTGATTTGATTTTTTCCACATACAATTTGCTGATTGCGTCACTTCAGGAAAAGGGCGTTCTGGAGGATCTCACCCCCTATATCGACGGCTCTGAGAATCTGTCTCTGGAAGATCTGTCGGAGAGTATAGTAGCTGCTTATACGGACCAAGGCAGGCTTTTTGCCCTCCCGAACAATTATAGTCTGGGCGCATTCTGGGGGGATCATGAACAGTTGGGCGAGGCCGGATGGACGGTGGATGAATTCCTGGACTGGCTGGCGGAGGACCCCAATGCGGGCGCGCCGCAGGTGGGTACCCGGAAGGATATCTATAACGCCTGTATACCAACGGTTCTTGACATGTGCATTGACCAGGAAAACGGGCAGGCCTCTTTTGACGGGGAGGCGTTCCGGTCTTTCATAACCAAATTAAAGGTGCTTAACAGAAAGGATTCCTACACCCGCGAGGAGGCCATACAGATGATGGAGGAGATGGAGGGGAGCGCTTATTACCTGAGTGATCAAATCAATCTCACCACAATTGGCAGGGAAGAAAGTACCCAGGGAAGGGAACTGGTCATTAAGGGATACCCCAGTGCGGATGGGCAGCCGCTGGCATACATCAACTCGCCTGCCCTGAGCATTATGAGTACCAGTGAGGTCAAGGAGGGGGCGTATGAATTTCTGGAGTTCTACGTCCTGTATATGAACGATACCATTGCGCAGATCATGGATAAGATTGGCGGCCTGTGGACGGTGGAACGGTATCTGGAGCAGAACAGGGAGGCACTCCTTTTGGCGGACCCGGATATGGGAGCGCCCTATACTTTTTCGGAGAGGCAGCTGGATGAGGTTACGGATTTTATTCAGTACGCGGTGTTAAGGGATTATAGCCGGAAGGACTTGGAGGAGCTGATATGGGAGGAGCTGGGGCCGTTTTTTGAGGGCCAGAAGGATGCGGATACGGTATGCGGTATCATTCAGAGCAGGGTACAGCTGTATCTTCAGGAACACGATGCAAAATAAATTTAGTGCTTGACACCCGGTTTATCCGGTGCTATACTCACTTTCGTAAAGCAAAGGCGCTTTGGAGAGATCCAAGGCGCTTTTTCCATATTCCGGCGGATTAACTGTGCGCACGGCCGGAATATGGCACATCAAAGAGTTACGATGCAATGGGGCATCCATGAAACGAAAGTCCCGGCATCTTTTTTTATGTGTAACTCTAATATGAGGAGGAAATATTATGACAGATGAGATTATGAGTGCGGTAAGCAGTGAAGTGTTCGGCGTCTGGTTTCTGATCGGCGCTGCGCTGGTGTTCTGGATGCAGGCAGGTTTTGCCATGGTGGAGGCGGGCTTTACCAGGGCGAAAAATACCGGCAATATCATTATGAAAAACCTGATGGACTTCTGTATCGGTACGGTAGTGTTTATCCTGATTGGTTTTGGTCTGCTGCTGGGAGAAGATCTGCTGGGCTTTATCGGGAAACCCGGGTTTGATATTTTTACGGCCTATGAGAGCTTTGACTGGTCCAGCTTTGTGTTCAATCTGGTGTTCTGCGCCACCACGGCGACCATCGTGTCCGGCGCCATGGCGGAGAGGACAAAATTCCTGTCCTACTGTGTGTACTCGGCGGTGATTTCCGCTCTGATCTATCCCATCGAGGCACATTGGATCTGGGGCGGCGGCTGGCTGGCACAGCTGGGTTTCCACGATTTTGCCGGCTCCTGTGCCATCCATATGGTGGGCGGTATTTCCGCCATTATCGGCGCCAAGCTGTTGGGGCCCCGTATTGGCAAGTTCAACAGAGATAAAAACGGCAAGGTTACTAAAGTAAATGCATTTCCCGGACATAACCTGGCTATGGGCGCCCTGGGAGTGTTCATCCTCTGGTTGGGGTGGTACGGCTTTAACGGTGCGGCGGCTACCTCCATGGCGCAACTGAGCTCAATCTTTGTAACCACCACTATAGCCCCTGCCATTGCCACGGTGGTATGTATGATTTTCACATGGGTTAAATATGGCAAGCCGGATGTGTCCATGTGCCTGAACGCCTCTCTGGCCGGGCTGGTGGCTATCACGGCCTCCTGCGATGTGACGGATGCCTTCGGCGCTATTGTGATCGGTGCGGTGGCCGGCCTGCTGGTGGTATTCGGTGTGTGGCTGCTGGACTATAAACTACATATTGACGATCCCGTGGGCGCTGTGGCAGTGCATATGATGAATGGTATCTGGGGCACTATCGCCACAGGATTGTTCGCCACCAACACGGCTCCCGGCTACAGCGTTGCGGACGCAGCAGGCAATGAGCTGGTGGGTCTGTTCTATGGCGGCGGCTTTAAACTGCTGGGGCTGCAGCTGCTGGGCTTTGCCTCCGTGGCGGCATGGACGGCAGTGACCATGACCATCGTATTCCTAGCTATAAAGGCCATTTTCGGTCTGCGGGTTACAGAGGAAGAGGAAATTGTGGGCCTGGATGCCAAGGAGCATGGCCTGGCTTCCGCTTATGCAGGATTTGCCATCATGGATATTTCCAACACCATGAACATGAGTGTCAATGAAAACACGGATCTGGGCAATGACAATTATGTGACGGCCTCAGAGGCTCAGAAAAATGCTTCCGTCCCCGTTGTGGACGCTTCCACAGCGGTGAGCACCGGCATCCACAAGGTGGTGGTGATCGCCAAGATGACCAGGTACGATGCCCTGAGGAAAGCCATGAACGATCTCGGCGTCACAGGCATGACCGTCACCAATGTGATGGGCTGCGGCGTGCAGAGAGGCGCAGGCGAGAAGTACCGCGGCGTAGAGATGGATGCCACACTGCTGCCCAAGATCAAGGTGGAGGTAGTGGTGAGTAAGATTCCTGTGGGAGACGTGGTGGAGGCCGCCAAGAAGGCGCTGTATACCGGACATATCGGAGACGGTAAGATATTTGTGTACGGCGTGGAACGTGTGGTGAAGGTCCGCACGGGCGAGGAGGGCTTTGACGCTCTGCAGGATGTGGAGTAATCTGATACAGACAAAGCAGCCCCGGATGGCGTAAACCATCCGGGGCTGTACTGTGCTCGTGATATGCCTATCTGCCATAAAAGATTTCCGCAATGGGGGAATCGGGAGATAAAATCACAGTTTTGTTGCCGCCCACCATGGAGGCTTTCAGAGCGTCCAGGCTGCGCACAAAGGAATAAAACTCGGTTTTGGACTCGTCGGCGTATGCCTCGGACAGAATCCGCATATACTCGGCCTCGCCCTCAGCGATAAGGATTTCGGCCTCTTTCTCCGCCTCGGACAGCATTACCGTTACCTCCTTGTCCGTGGTGTTGCGAATGATCTGGGCTTCGGAACTGCCCTCTGCGATATAGGTGGCGGCGATATTGTCGCGCTCGGAGATCATGCGCTCGTACACAGCCGCCTTGTTGTCGCTGGGCAGATCCAGCTGCTTGATCTCAAAGGATAAAAGTTCAATTCCATATTGGTCCAGTGTGTTTCCGATATTGGCAACAATGGCATCGGAGAGAGCACCGTCCCGCCCGGAGATCACATCGTCCTGAGTGGTGCTGGAAATCACATTCTTAGTGGAGTTGTAGACCACGGTATCCAGACGCCCCTCCGCACTTCCTATGGAAGAGTTCAGAGTCTGGGCAAAAAGCAGGGGATCGGTAATATGCCACAGCACATAGCTGTTGCAAATCATGGTCTTTTTGTCACTGGTGATTACATCCGAGGAGGACAGATCGTATAACAGTGTCTCCTTTGGCAGGGTATCCACGCTCTGTATAAAGGGAATTTTGAAACTGACGCCCGCGTGATCTACCACATGGTCTACCTTGCCGAACTGACGTATCAGGCTGTATTGATTTTCATTGGTGATGACCAGACTGTTGGCGCCCACAATCAGCAGGGCCAGCACGATAATAATTATAGATGCGTTCATTATTTTTTTCATATTTATACCCCCCTGTGCGCTTTAGCGCACATACCAATCAATATTTGAAAATTCATTTTCAAACTTACCTCTTTCCTGCATGTATCATTCAAACTTATTTCTGTTTATCCGTTATTCCGGCTGCACAAAGGAGTCAATGGGATAGATGGTCTGCATATCGCCGCTGGGACTCTCGATAATGACCTTAAGGTCCGGCAGCACCTCTTCCATGGCCTCAAAGAACATACGCTGCCGGGTGATCGTGGGATTCTTCACATACTCCTCATACATGGCGTTGAACCGGGCTACCTGGGCAGTCGCCTCGTTGATACGCTCAGTCTTTCTGGCCTCCGCGTCCTTGATGATTCCATCCACTCTGGCCTGTGCCTGAGGGAGCTGTTCGTTGCGGTATTTGTTGGCGTTATTCAATGCGGTTTCCTTGCCCTGCTTGGCGGTCTCCACCGCTTTGAAGGCTTCCATGACCTCCACGGTGGGCGGCTCGGAATCCTGTATGGTGATGTTGACCAGTTGGATTCCCAGATCCTGCTGATCCAGCTGATCGATAATCCTGGACTTAATTGCCGCCTGAATCTCATTCTTTCCGGTAGTCAGAACATCATCCACCGTGTAGCTGCTGATCACGGTTCGGATACAGCTCTGGGATATGTTTTTCAGGATATTCACCGGCTCCCGGGAGGCGTAGAGCGCCTTGACGGGATCGCTGTAGCGATATTCCACGAAAAAGTCCACGTTTACAAAATTGTAGTCCGAAGTAATCATCAGAGATTCATTGGCAGTGGTATTGTTGTAGTCATCGATGTCATAGCCGATGGAAAAGCCCTGAATCGTTGTGTTGACTTTTCTCACATGCTGGATAAAGGGAATCTTAAAATGTAATCCAGGCTCTGTCACTGCCGTGGCTTGTCCCAAAGTAATCAGCACCGCCTGCTCCTGCTCGCGAATCTGGTAGGTAGAGCCAAATACCAGTATCAACACCACAGCGATCAAGGCGAGTACGCCCAGAATCTTACCGGTGGACCGCAAGGGATTTTGCATGCCTGCACTGTTTCTCTGCCAGTTTCCGTCCGGTCCCATGGTCTGGAATCCGTTTTGTCTGTTGCGGCGGGAATCTTTCATATGTCATACTTCCTTTCTGTTGTGTCACTGCAGTCTCTTTTGCAATGACCGATTGTGTTTTGTTGTTACATGTATTATACAATAAAGTATTTGGACTCACAACAACAGAAAGGCGCACGTTGGAGGCCGATAATGTGCCGTGGGCGCCCTATCGGATCTTTTCCTCCACGTTTCTCTGAAAGCCCACATAGGTCACTGTAAAGTACACCAGGTAAATTCCGAAAAACAGAGCAATACTTTTCAAAAAGAATCCGCCCGGCGTTGTGGGGACGCCGGTCATGTCAACAAAACCATTGCTGACAGCCAGAATCATTTTCCCGCTGATGATTATAGCCAGTATGGCCGGACAGAGGTAGTATGCGGCCATCTGCCGCAGAATCAGTCCCCGCAGCTGTCTGCGGTTCATTCCCAGCTTGGTCAGCACGTCGTAACGGAATTTGTACTTTGCGGAGTCACTCAGCTGCTGCACGGAAAGGACGGTCATGGCTACGCAGACGAATACCATCCCCATGTAGAACAGGGGGAAAATCAGGGAGCCAAGTATATATTTCAGCTCGGGAATCAGTGCGCTTTTTACCAGATAGATTCCGGCGTAGGAGACAATGTTGTCTGAGCCTATGGAAAAATCTGATGCGGATTTGTCGGATTCAATGAAAAAATCCATATAGGAGTCTGGCTCAAAGGCATTCAACATGCGCTGCAGCTCCACCGGGGGCTGCCCCTGAACGTCTGCTGTCAGCTCGGAGTAATAGGGCGTCATCCGATCTAAAACGGCATCCGGCACTACCACCAGGTAATCCGCCCCATTGTGCCCGTCCTGAGAAAAGGGATCGCTGACAACCCCGGCGCAGACCAGAAGTCCCTGTCCGGTGGCATCCGCAATCTGCAGATCTGAGCCGATTTCCCGCACTTCCTTATAAAGCCGGGGTTTGATCTGTACCAGATATTCTTCCGCCGCCAGGGGGATTTCATCATAGCCCAGCATGTTTCGCAGGCGGTTGTAGTCTGACAGTCCCATATAGGTATCGTAGGGATAATAGATGCTTTCCTGCCAAAGTGCCTCCTGAATTTTTGACAGATCGGGGGTTCCGTCCTCCCTGTGGTACATGGATTCATAGGCGCTGAGATGGGTGAGAATCCAGGTGTTAACCTGGGCTTCCCCGTCTGTATAAATGTGATAGGTATAGTACTCTGCCTCGATTCCCAGGGAGTCTATCACGGCCCGTTCCTTCCCGAAATCATATTCCGGGTCGTCGCTGAACATCTGAATGTCAAAGGGAAATTTGTCTTCCAGCACCGTATTTTCATAGTCGCTGAACATAAGAGCAATGGAGGCCCCCATCAGCGCCAGGGTAAACAGCGAGGTCAGCGTTCCCAGAGTAAACTGCATGGTGCGAATCTTAGAGGCAAACTGCCGCAGCAGGAACAGATTCTGGCCCCGGTAAATGACGCTGCCCTTCCTGCGTACATAGCAGATAATCCATGCGGACAGCCCGGTGTAAAAGAGATAAATGGTAAGCACCAGTCCGATCAGAAACAGCAGGATTTCTCCAGCGTCCCGCAGCATGCCGAAGACGGTCCAAAACAGGAAGATAAAGAGAACGGACAGGGGGAGAATCAGCTGCTTAGCCCCCTCGTGTTTCTCACGGATTTCCTCGTTCTGACGCCTGGCGTTCATCAGCGCCTGAATATTCATTTTCCGAAATTTGCGCCTGCATCTGAACAGGGCCAGCAGGTAACAGCCGCTGTAGCACAGCACCGTCGTGACAATGGTTCCCCGGCTGAAGGAAATATGCAGATGGTATTCCATTCTCACCATGGAAAATAGGATGGTGAGCAGAAATTGCTGCAGCAGCACGCCCAGCAGGCACCCCAGCAAAAAGGAGGCGCAGCCCAGCAGGATATTTTCACGGATATACAGCCTGGAGACAGTTTTCTTTTTCATACCCAACAGCAGATAAATGCCGAATTCCGTACTCCTTCTCTCCAGCATGAAACGGACCATATAGCCTATCAGCCAAGCCACAATCAGCACAATGAACACAGTGCAAAGGCCGATCATCATCGCCATCATGTCTACGTCTTCTGTGCTGAAATTCACCGCCAGGTCATTTTGGAAAAACAGGCTGTTAAAAGCATACATCAGCGCCGTGACCATAGTCATAGTGAGAATGTATACCAGATAGTCTCTGGCGGAACGTTTCATATTGCGAAATGCAAGTTTATTTAACATACTTACCTCCCAGACTTATTGATGAGGAATGTTTCCTGTCAGGGATAATACATCCAGAATTTCCTGCAGGAACACCTTGCGGCTCTTGTCGCCCCGTACCAGTTCGTGAAATATTTTTCCGTCTTTGAGAAACAGAATTCGCCCGCAGTAGCTGGCCGAAAAAGCATCGTGCGTCACCATGAGGATCGTGGCTTTCATCGTGCGGTTCAGATCCGAGAATGTCTCCAACAGGGTCTGGGCCGCTTTGGAGTCCAGCGCTCCGGTGGGCTCGTCGGCCAGCAGGAGCTTGGGGCGGTTCACCAGCGCTCTGGCGCAGGCGCAGCGCTGTTTCTGTCCGCCGGATACCTGGTAGGGAAATTTGTTTCGTATGTCCTCGATGCCCAGCAGCTGCAGAATCTCATCGCAGCAGCTCAAAATCGCTTTTTTTCGGCTTAATCCACTGGTCGTTGTCTGCCCGGAGCCCTTTAGATTGTCCTGCAGAGTCAGAGCCAGTATGATATTTTCCTCGATAGTCAGGGTGTCCAGCAGATTGTAGTCCTGGAACACAAATCCCAGATTGTTCTTGCGAAAATCGGACAGGGCATCCTCCGACAGTTCGGTAATGTCCGTGTTCCCATAATAGATATGTCCGGAGGTCACTCGGTCAATGGTGGCCAGCATGTTCAGCAGCGTGGTCTTTCCGGAGCCGGAGGGTCCCATGACCCCTACAAATTCTCCTCTGTCCACACAGAAACTGACTCTGTCCACAGCTTTGGTCACGTTGGATTTGTTGCCATAGTATTTTTCTACATCACATATTCGGATATAATCCTGCACCTGATACACCTCTTTCTTTATTTTGCGAAATCCAGCCTACGGTATAATTGTATCCGTTCCCCATATGTTTTTCTATAAAAAAAGCTTGAAGTTATCTTAAGATTTCGTAAGATAACTTCAAGCTGGGGGATCAGTCTCTGCATATGTATTTGTTTACAGGGAATTCAAGATATAGCTTTGTGCCCGCGCCGTATTTCGACTCGGCGCGGAGACTGATTCCCAGTCTGTCGCACAGCTTACGGCACAGATACAGTCCCATGCCGGTGGAGCGCCTGTTGTCCCGTCCGTTGCTGCCGGTAAAGCCCTTTTCAAAAATGCGGGACAGCTCCTCCCGGCGGATGCCGATTCCATTGTCTTCAAACACCAGAATCACGCCGTCTTCGGTCCGGGTGGTATAAATGTTGAACAGGGGGTGTTCGCTGCGGTATTTTACGCTGTTGAGCAGGATCTGATTCAGGATGAAAACGATCCATTTTTCGTCGGTACAAACGCTGTTCTTGCAGTCCACATGGGCCTGCACCTTATTTTGTATGAGCAAAAGATGATTTTTATCCAGCACCTGGCAGACGACCGTCTCCAGGCAGGTCTCCTGTATCAGGTAGTCCTTGTAGACCTGGTCCGAGCGGGCATAGTACAGCACCATGTCCACGTAGTTTTCGATCTTCTGGTTTTCCAGACCTATGGTGAGATAATCCTCTCCGTCTCCCGGAGACTTTTCGGAGGGAAACACAGCTTTAGCCGCTATATTTCTCCGGTTGTCACAGAGCAGAGCTATGCCGGTGATGGGGGCTTTGATCTCATGCACCCAGCTCTCCATATACTCCCTGTAGTCCCGCTGCTCGTCCTCCACCTGCCGAATGCGCTCGATACAGGCTTTGTTGGAGCGGCAAATCATTTCTTTATACAGACGGTCCTCCAGGCGAAAGGAGTCCGGCAGCAGTTCGCCCAGAAGGTATCTCTGGTCGATACTTTCCAGAATCTGCTGTGTCTCCAGAAAAAATCTTCTCCTCTGCAGGAAGGTGACGAGCAGCCAGGCTGCCAGCAGAAACAGCCAGACAGTCAGAAAAAGAAAAGTGTTTGTCCCGCTGTAGCCGGTCATTCTGAAAAATGCCGCGGTCGTACACATGCATACCAGATGGAGGAGCAGGAGCATTCCTCTGTCCCTGATAAAGTCTGTCAATCTCATATGCGGTATCCCACTCCTCTCCGGGTTTCGATAAAGTCCTGTATCCCCATGGATTTCAGCTTTTCACGGAGCTTGGCCACATGGACGCTCAGGGTATTGTCGTCTATGTATATCCGGTTCTCCCAGAGATATTCAATCATGTCCATTCTGGACACAAAGATCCCTGGATTTTGAAACAGCCGATGCAGTATCTTCATTTCGTTTTTGGTTAAGTCCACACTCTGACCTCGGCAGGAGAGACAGCATTTGGCGATATCCAGCGTCACACCGTCCGAGGTAAACAGGGTGGTTTCCTTTGGCATGTTCCCGGAGCGTTTCAGCACAGCGGCGATTCTGGCCAGCAAGACCGGAGCCTGATAGGGCTTGGCGATATAGTCGTCGCCGCCCTTCAGCAGACCGCTTAACTCGTCCATGGGGCCGGTGCGGCTGGTCAGAAAGATGATCGGCGTCTCTGTCTGCTGCCTGAGCTGTGTACAGACATCAAAGCCGGAGAGTCCCGGCAGATTTATGTCCAACAGCACTAGGTCCGGCCGGGCCGCAAGCACCTGGGAGACGATGGAGTCAAAGGAATCCGGCGCCGTCACCCGGTACAGGGCATTTTCCAACAAGATTTTCAGTTCACATCTTATAAGCTGTTCGTCTTCGATTATGAATATATGCATGGCAGCAGCTCCTCGATATTGGATGGTTCATATTATAAGCGTATTTCAGGGGAAATGCAACGTGGGACTGAAAATACTTGACACCTCGTATATTCTGTGGTATGCTTCAAATATGAGTTATCTATGAATCTTGTATTCTTTACAGTTCGGGCAGTTTCTGCCAGTGACTCAACAGAGTTTTGGCACTTTGCGGAAAGAGGTAGGGAATGGACATACTCAACAGGATATGCCTGTGGATCGTAATAGGAATTACGGCGGCGGCGGGAATACATTGGCTGATTGGCAGGTATCCGATGCTGATATCGGACAAGCTGCCGGGGGCTGTCTGGCTGAAAAAGCAATGCCAGAGCAGTGCAGAGCGGGCGGAGGGAGTCTCCGGTGATCTCACAGCCACCCCTCGGGGACTGCGTCTGACGCTGTTGCTGATCTTATATGGACTGGTGGCTATCCGCAGCATTGGCTTTGGCAGCATACCGGGCGGATTTAACCAGGACGGCGCCATGGGAGCGGTGGATGCGCTGGCGTTGGCTACCTATGGAACCGACCGTTTCGGCAACTGGCTCCCGGCGCATTTTCAGGCGTGGGGATATGGACAGATGAGTGTGCTGCTGTCCTATATGTCGGTTCCGTTTATCAAGCTGTGGGGGCTTAACAGTGTCACGGCCAGACTGCCCATGCTGCTGGCCAGCATTGCCGGGGCCGGGGCGCTGTACGGTCTGGTCAAGGACATTTTCGGCTCACGGGCGGGTGTGTTGACTTTTCTGTGTGTGGCCGTTGCGCCATGGCATTTTATGCAGAGCCGATGGGCGCTGGACTGCAATATGTTTCCCCACATGTTCATACTGGGCCTGTTCTTTCTGAACAGGGGACTGCAAAAGAGCCGGTATCTGTATGTGTCCATGGTGTTTTTCGCCCTGTGCATGTACGCCTATGGCGTGTCGTTCTATATGGTGCCGGTATTTTTGCTGGTGTCCTGTGTCCTGCTGATCATGTGGAGGAAAGTAAGCTGGAGACAGGTGCTGCTGGCGGTGGCGGTGTACTTTGGTCTGTCCTGGCCGATCTATGGGACGATGCTGATTAACTTTATGGGCTGGGAGACAGTGCGTCTGCCCTTTACCACCATGGCGTATTTTCCGGGGAGCACACGGTCCAGCGATATTATTTTTTTTTCCGAGAAACCCCTGACGCAGCTGTGGTATAACGCCAGGACGCTGTGGCGGCAGGTCTTTTTGCAAAAGCCGGATCTGCTCTGGAACGCCATAGACGATTTCGGGACGCTGTATCAATGCTCCATGCCGCTTGTGCTGGTGGGGGCGGGAATTACGGTCCACCATGCCATAAAGGGGGAAAAGAGCAGAAGAATACCCTGTGTGCTGTTGCTGGTGTACTGGGCGACATCCATAATGACAGGGCTTTTTATCAACTATGTGAATATCAATCGCATCAATATCATTTTTTACTGCCACATAGCCTTTGCGGGCATAGCGGTGTACACCATTCTGAAAGAGTGGAAACGTCTGGCGGCAGGACTTGCGGCGGTATATGGACTGCTGTTGTTACTGTTTCTGAATCAGTATTTTACAGATTGGGCAGAGCGGATAGAGACGCGCTTTTTTGCGGATTTTATAGATGCGGTGGAGTATGCCGGAGAACTGGAGGCGGACTATTACTACATAACGCCGGATTCCCAGTCTGACGGCTCCTGGTGGGTCAGCCAGATCATGACTATGTATGCGCTGAAGATGGATGCGGAGTATTTTCAGGGTAAGACCGATGTATTCAGGGGGGCGGAAATCTCCTATGCGGACCGCTATCATTTCAGCAACGCCGAGGGATACCTGATTCAGGACAACGCGAACATTGTCTATGTAGTCCGAGCGGACCGAATCGGGGACTATGCTCCGGAGCGCTTTGCCCGAAGGCAGTTTGGGAATTATTATGTGGTGGTTCCGTGGCAGTTTGCCAGGTAGGAGGACGGGAGATGAAAATGTATTTGGGAAGTATTGTCATTACGATTATGATTTTGATTCTTGCCGCAATCCTTATTTTTTGGAGACCTGGGAAGAAGAGCCGGTATCGTTTCATCAGACTGGCGGCGGGCAATCTAATGATTCATCTGGCAGACGGATTTATCACTTATGTCAATACACCGGGGCTGGAACGGGAAGGCAATCCGCTGGTGAGTAAGCTGGGATTTGGTTGGGGCGCGCTGTTTCTGGCAAATCTGCTTGGCTTTGGATTGGTTGTTCTCTGTACATGGTGTTTTTGCCGGTATGAACATATTCATCTGGAGGCGACGGGTGTATTTGATTATTTTATGAAACTTATGTATGGAGAGGGGTATAAGCCGAGATGGTTCTGGTACAAGATGCCGAAGAATCGTCATCCAATGTTTGCCCTGTACGGATATGTGCTCTATTGGGCATTGACTGCCGGGGCGCCGATACCTGTGTTTGGGTGGATATTGGATATGTTGGATATAAATCCTCCCATACGAAACAGTATATGGCTGAGTATAGGAATTGGAGTTTCTGTCGGTATGTTCTGCATGTATAAATGGGCGGCGGACGGCTATAGATGTGGACGTCATGAATAGAGGTTAAGAGGGAGGCAGCTTATCCGCAGCGGATTTGCTGCCTTTTTGATACCTTTATGCATATATGACGCATTTCAATATAAATTTATCGAAAATCAATAAAAACATATTGACATTCAATTTGATGAGTGGTATTTTATGGATATGAGAAACTCCGGCACGCCCATTTGACCGACGTGCGGGAAAGAGGTAAATGAAAGGAATACAGGGAGATGAACAGAGACACGATAATCAAGATCACAAAATATCTGGTGGATTTTATGTTCGGCGCAGGCATTCTGGTGACGATGACGCTGCCGTGGAGTATAAAGTGGGTTGGCAGATATCTGGAACGGCTTGTGGAGAACTACGGGGAGATCGTCACGATATATTTTGTGCTGGGAATTCTGGCCCTGGCTATTGTATGGGAGCTGCGAAAAATGTTTAAGACCGTTCTGGCAAAGGACTGTTTTGTGAGGGCGAATGTTGCCAGCCTGAAACATATGAGCTATTACAGTGGACTGATCGTACTAATGTCCATTGTGCGCAGCATTGTCTACACCACGGTCGCCATGCTGGTAATTATCCTGGTGTTTGTCATAGCAGGGCTGTTCTGTCAGGTGCTGGCCCAGATTTTTGACGAGGCCATCAACTATAAGGAAGAAAATGATCTGACGATATAGAAGAAACCGCAGCGCTGGGGACGCCCGGGTTGCTTGAGATAGAGAGTTAAGACAATATGCAGGAATAAGATAAGTGAGGGAACTATGTCAATTGTAATCAATTTGGATGTCATGATGGCAAAACGAAAAAAAGGTTTGACAGAGCTGGCGGGTGAGGTGGATATCACCCTGGCCAATCTGTCCATTTTGAAAAACAATAAGGCCAAGGCGGTGCGCCTGTCCACACTGGACGCCATCTGTAAGGCACTGAACTGTCAGCCGGGGGACATCCTGGAGTATGTGGAGGAAGAAGATGGAAAATAGTCAAAACAGTATCTGGCAGGAGCCGTCAAACGGCGGAATGCCACAACAAAGTGTAAATACAGGTATGCCGAGTCCGGGTCCGGCTCCCATGCCTGCAACAGGGGCTGGTCCTGCGCCGAATGCGAATGTCGACCGGAGAGAGGATGCATTTTGGACGGCGGTGGAGGGAGCAGGCCCGGTGCCCAGACCAATGCCCACGTATATGCCTACGGGCGGCCCCGTCCCTGTGTCCCAGCCGGTTAAAAAGCCGGATACCCCGGAGACCAGGAAAATGAAGGAAAATTTCCAGATATTCGGAGTGGCCTCTTTCCTGTATGCCTGTCTGTATGCCTTTTGCATGTACCGCAACAGCAGCGGGGTGACTTACCCTTTTTTCGTGGCAGGAAGTCTCTGCTATATTTGCTTTTGCTTTGCAAAACTGGAGATTTCCTTAAAAAAAGGCGGCGCGTTCTATATGGTCAGTATGATGCTGTTGGCAGTGTCCACCTTCTGCACCGACGACGGAAGAATCATCGCCCTGAATAAGCTGGGAATATTCTTGCTGACTATCAGTTTTCTGCTGTCCACTCTGTATGACACCAGAAAATGGAACCTGGGCAAATATTTGGGTGCGATCTGTCAAACTGTATTCATGGCTGTGGGTGAGTTGGACCGGCCCTTTAGGGACGCCCATTGGTATACTAAAAACAAGATGAAACGCAAGAACAGTAAGGTGATGTATGTGATACTGGGTATGGTGATAGCCTTTCCCATTTTCATGGTAGTGCTGCCGCTGCTGATCAGCGCGGACGCGGTGTTTCGGAATATGACGGAGAAATTTCTGGAGTATTTGCGCCTGGGAAATATACTGCTGGTGTTGTTCATGTGGACTTTCATGTTCCTGGCCTCCTACTGTATTATAAGCTATCTGTGTAAAAAGACCATCAAGCCGGAGGTTAAGGATGGCCGTAGGGGAGAGCCTGTCATTGCAATCACCATTGCCGCGCTGCTGACTCTGGTGTACCTGGTGTTCAGCGTGATACAGATTGTCTACCTGTTTGTTGGAAATATGACGTTGCCGTCGGGATACACCTATGCGGAATATGCCAGAGAAGGGTTCTTTCAGCTGCTGGCAGTCAGCGTACTGAATCTGATCTTTGTGCTGATCGGCCTGGGCTGTTTCAGAGAGAGCAAGGTGTTGAAAGGCATACTGACAGTTATGTCACTCTGCACCTATATTATGATTGCCTCCAGCGCCATGCGTATGATTATCTATATCCGATGGTATTATCTGACTTTCCTGCGGATTTTCGTACTATGGAGTTTGGCGGTGCTGTTCCTGATCTTTACCGGCATTATCATATCCGTTATAAAGGAGAGCTTTCCGCTTTTCCGCTACAGCATGGTGATTGTGACGCTGTGCTACATGGTGTTGTCCTTCAGCCACCCGGACTATTGGATTGCCAGAGTCAATGTGGCCAGCACGGATCTGGCGACGCGCAGCGCCTTTTTTGAGGGAGAGCCCTATGACGACTACCGTTTCCTCTCCCGTTTAAATGCGGATGCAGCTCCTGTGCTGATTAGTCTGATGGAAGAGACGGGATATGATCTGAACGCATACTATCTGGACGATCCGTCTGCGAAGGCTTATGAGGAGGGATTAAGGTCTTATCAGCAGGAGGGGTTCGGCTATTATTATCTGGAACGCCTGAAGACGAGAAATGCCCGAAACGGAGTCAGAACCTTTAATATCTCTAGATTCCTTTCGGAGCAGTTGATACTGTCGGAGACCACAAAAGGTATGTAGGCAAGACTTAAGGAAGAGACTTCTATTTTCAATAATTTAGAAGGGCGGCAGCACTTTAAGCTGTCGCCCTTTGATTACTCACCAGTAAAATCGGGGGGAAACTGGAATTTCAATTCCCACGCTCAACCAAAGGGCAATGACATGGCTATTTTGAACATTTAACTGACAACAATACCTTTATGTCGTCAAGGTGTTCCTTGCAAGTAACACGATAGTGAATCCATCCTCCATCACCGC
>CAYLIM010000018.1:0-41177 GCA_964383805.1 uncultured Acetatifactor sp. | reverse complement strand
ACATCCGGGAGGTGACGGATGTGCCCTGTGCCATCGGTTTTGGCATCAGCACGCCTAAGCAGGCCCTGCATATGGCCCAGGTATCCGACGGCGCTATCGTTGGCAGCGCCATCGTAAAGATCATCGCCCGTGACGGCGAGCAGGCAGGCCCCGCCATATATGAGTATGTGCGGAGTATGAAGGAGGCCGTGGCCCGGGCCTAACGGACGAGAGAGTACAGAAAGTATAAAACACAGTCTTTGAGGAGTATTTCCTGAAAGGCTGTGTTTTTAACTTAGATTTTGCCAATCCCTTTTATCTTTCGTGTTGATGGATCTCAGCACCGGTAATTTCTCGAATGGCGGCTTGAGATTGAAAATTGGCTGTGGTATAATCAAAGCGATAAATCGGTATCTACTACGATAATGAGGAGGTCTTGCGATGAATGAATGGTTAAAGCAGATCAAAGATAGTTGGAATGAAACAGCAGACTCTGACTGGTATCGATCTCTCCGAACAGATGAGAAAATTGAAGAATTGATGAAAGAGCCAGCTCACGCCTTTCATCCTTCAGTGTATCAGTTGATAAATAAATATGTGCCAGATTTACACGGGAAGAAAGTGTTATTACCTTCAAGTGGAGATAATCATGCCGCTTTCGCGTTTGCGCTATTGGGCGCGGAGGTTACGTCGGCTGATATAAGCGAGAAACAATTGGAGCATGCACAGGAAATTGCAAACAAACTAAACCTGAGTATTTGTTTTATCTGTGATGATACAACACAGCTTTCAAACATTGACGATAATGGCTTTGACTTGGTTTATACGTCGAACGGTACACATACCTGGATTGCGGATATAGAGGCGATGTATAAAAACATATATCGGGTATTAAAACCAGCTGGATTTTCCATTATGTTTGATATCCATCCGTTTAATCGTCCTTTTACAGGTGAACCATGGAAAGAACCTAAAATTATAAAGCCATATGGAGAAATCATGCCACATTGTCATTGGCGTGTGCAGGATTTAGTAAATGCGATGATATGGGCGCAGCTATCTATAAGGGAAATGGAAGAATTACAGGCGGCAAATGCTTCATTCTGGTTTTCGTATGAGGAATTGATCAAGCAGGAGAAAGAAGAACTCACAAATATAAATAGCTGGCAACACAATCCTTTGGCAGCGTTGCCAGCATGGATTTCCATTGTTGCTCAAAAATAACGTATACTTTTTAATTCCAATTTGTGGGCAGATATTCATTATGGAGATCTGCCCATTCCGTCATTTCGACGAAGAGGAAATTTTATAGACATTTATCAACACGAAAGGTAAAAGAGAGTTTTGCCATGCCGCCTTGAACCGAATATTGATTTGTGATAAAATCTGAAAAATAAGACGCGATCTGTCAGGTGAAAGCAATCATGAAAATAATGATGGTCAGACATGAAAAAGTCGATATGCAGTGGAGCAAGAAATATAATTCGGTCACATACGATTTGGCATGTGACAAGTATGACAGGTGCCCTATTGTATTTTCTCAAAGGGAATATTTTGAAACAGATGAAACCAAACCAGTTTATATAAGCGAATTGTCCAGAACATATGAAACCGCCTGCAGAATATTTAAAAAGACAGAGTTCTGTAAAACGGCATTTTTAAATGAGGTTCCGCTGAAATCATTTAAGGATACAGATAAAATGTATCCCTTGTGGCTATGGAATTTGGCAGGAAGAGTTCAATGGCTATTGCAAAGCGAGCGTCAGGTTGAGACGAAAAAGGATACCGTACTTCGGGCAGAAAAAATGATAAAACTGCTGGAAGAACATCAGCAGGATTGTTATCTGGTTACGCATGGCTTTTTTATGAGAACTATTATCAAAGAATTAAAAAAACAAGGATATAAGATAAAGAAGAGAAATCTCTTTGGAATATCCAATTTAGATATGGTTGTTGCGGTAAAATAGATGAATCGATGAAAGGAAGGCATATATGTTTTTAGATACTGATTTTTTGGAGAATGAAGAAATAAAATTGGTTCTGGAAAAGACGGTGGACGGAGATGCAGAGAAAGACTGGGTTCCGGCGTATCACTTTGCCATTCACAACAAGCAGGGGATAAAGATGGGCACCTGCGACTTGCGCATCGGACACAATGACAAGCTGTACTATGGCGGAAATATCGGATACCGGGTGGCGGAGGAATACAGGGGGCACCACTATGCGGGAAAGGCCTGCCTGCTGTTGTTTGAACTGGCGAGAAAACATGATTTGGGGTATCTGATTATAACCTGTAATCCGGATAACTATGCGTCGAGAAAGACCTGCGAGTACGCGGGCGGTGAGCTTTTGGAAATTGTGGAGCTGCCGGAAGACAACGATATGCGTGAAGACGGAGAAATTGAAAAATGCATTTTCCGGTTTGCATTGTAGAAAACCGGATGACATTGGTGTTGTTAATTCGGTTTTAAAGTGACAGGAGGTAGAAAATGGTTATTTTGATAACAGGTGCATCTCATACAGGTAAGACAGCGCTCTCCCAGAGACTGCTGGAAAAGTACAAATTCCCCTATCTTTCCATAGATCATTTGAAGATGGGGCTTATTCGCAGCGGCTATACAACGCTTACGCCCGTGGACGAGGATGAGGCGCTCACGGAATATCTGTGGCCAGTTGTGCGTGAAATGATAAAGACAGCCATTGAAAATACGCAAAATCTCGTTGTGGAGGGCTGCTATATCCCATTCACCTGGGCGGAGGATTTTGAGCAGGAATATCTGGACGAAATCCGGTTTTATTGTCTGGTGATGAGCGACAAATACATTGAGAATCATTTTGAGGATATCAAAAAATATGCAAGTGTCATTGAGGAGCGCCTGGATGACGAGGACTGCACGCCGGAGATGGTGCGCAGGGACAACGCCCGGATGCTGGAGCAGTGCCTTAAGCATGGAGCGGAGTATATTTTGATTGATGAAGAGTATCAGGTGGATATCGAGTTGTATAGTTAACGATATTAGAAATTATTTCAGGAGCTGTTAAAGGGGTGAATCATAATGGCAAAGGTGAAACTGACCGTTACCGAGAGCAAGTGCAGAGGCGGTTATTGTAAAAGAGGGGATGAGTATATTGTCGAAGACCTGTGTCCGCCAATATGTCATGAATTGTGGAATAATATATATCCGCTTGTTTATGCTTTGCAGAATGGAGCGACGTTAGATTATGGTAATGACCGGGCCAAAAAGTTTGATGCAAAATGTCCGGATGAATGCAGAGTAAGTGTACATGGAGAGATTGTAGAGGAATGACTGGAAAACCAATAGGAGGAGAGCTTATATGATTATCGAAAATGAATTCCCAATTTTAGAGTACAGCACCGAGTATAACGCGGTCATAGACCCTATGAAAGGAGAGGTACCGTTTCCGCGCCTCTGTATCATGACCTTTTTCAAAGACGTGATGGACACTTTCTTAAGCGAATATCCCGGCGAGATCATCGGAACATATATTTCCGAGATGAGACATTTTCCCGCTTACAGGATTAGATATAAAGAGACGGAGGTCTGCCTGATACAGGCAGTGGTGGCATCCGGCTCCATAGCGATGATGACAGACTGGCTGTATGGAAGGGGCGTGGAGGTGTTGCTGTGCTGTGGGGGCTGCGGCGTACTTGCCGATATTCCGGCGGGGGATGTCATCATTCCGGTTCGGGCGCTGAGAGATGAGGGGGCGTCCTACAAATATTTGCCGCCCAGCAGATATATTGAATTACATAGGGAGCCGGTGGAAATATTCAGGCAGGTGTTGGAAGAATATCGGATACCATTTATTGAATGCACGACATGGTCAACGGACGGCTATTACCGGGAGACAAGGGATATGGTGGAGCATAGGATCGGACAGGGCTGTAAGACTGTCGAGATGGAGTGCGCTACCATGGCGGCCATAGCGCAGTTCCGTAAAAAGATATTTGGTCAGCTGCTTTACAGCGGGGACATTCTGGTCGGAACTAAGGAGTATGATAACAGAGACTGGAATTATAATGTATCGGCGAGGGAGAGACTTTTCCGGCTGACATTGGAGTCGCTGATCAGATTTGCAAAATGACAGGGAGGAGATAGCGATGGGACTTGATTTATATATTGAGGCAAGAATCAAAGAAAAGAAAACAGGGCGGGTTATCTCTCATGGTAGTGATGATCCGTATGTTGAGGAGGAGGCTAGAGGTTTTTTTGAGGTATGCTGGTGGTGTGGCTGGGATTGCTGCGATATAAGAGATAAAATGATTGAGATATGCAACAGCCATGCGGGAACAGGTTATACGAATTCAGATTTTAAGATTCCCATTCCGCCATCGGCACTGCGTGATATATATGCGTATATTGTAAAACGCTGTTATCTTCCGGATGATGAACCCTTTGGAGACCTGCCCTATGATATAGAATATTATGAAATATATAAATGGGATGAAAGAAGAACATATGAAAGGGCGAATCTGACGAATGCGGACAAACTGTTTGGCTTGATTTATATGCTTGAAAAAATAAAATATGATAATGACACATCGGGCTATTGGTCTTTATATAAAGAATATATTCCCAATGAAAGTGATTTAAGGCTCTTTGTGGATAATCCGTTGGCATACGAATGGGAATTCAGAATATGGAATTCCTATTGATTGTTTCAGGCTTTGTGCGGGGAAAACAGCCCCAATTCGGCAGGCGGTCGCCAGGTGTGGCGGCTGCCTGTCTGCGTATGTCGGCAAGGGATATGACGGATAGAAAATACTGCCAATAAATTTGTCATGAAAAATATAAGAAAATTGTAGAAATTTAAAGTGTTTTATGATAGACTTGTATCCAATGTATTTTTACATATATTAAAAAAGTAAAAACAGTTACGGAACTTTAAATAAGGAGGAGACTGCGGTGAGCAAAAGCGCACAATCTGAACATTTTCTGGAATTTAAGTCCCTGTGCCGTACCTTTGAGGACGGCTTTGTGGCAGTGAACGATTTCAATCTGACCATAAAACAGGGCGAGTTTGTGACTTTTCTGGGGCCTTCCGGCTGTGGCAAGACCACGACGCTGCGGATGTTGGCCGGCTTTGATCTGCCCAGCAGTGGGGAGATTCTGTTGAACGGCAGGGATATCACGAAATTGCCGCCCAACGAACGGCCCATTAACACGGTGTTCCAGCGTTACGCCCTGTTTCCCCATCTGAATATTTTTGACAATATTGCCTTTGGGCTGAAACTGAAAAAACTGCCCCGGGCAGAGGTGGTAAAAAAGGTGAAAAAGGCGCTGGAGATGGTGGACCTGGAGGGCTTTGAGGCCAGGACTGTCCAGACTCTCTCCGGCGGACAGCAGCAGCGTATCGCTATCGCCAGAGCCATTGTCAACGAGCCTCAGATCCTGCTGCTGGACGAACCTCTGGGCGCACTGGATTTGAAAATGCGCAAGGAGATGCAGCTGGAGTTAAAGAGCATGCATGACAAGCTGGGCATCACCTTTATCTATGTGACTCACGATCAGGAGGAAGCCCTGACCATGTCCGACAAGATCGTGGTTATGTCAGAGGGTAAGATACAGCAGATCGGAGCGCCGGAGGATATCTACAACGAGCCGAAGAATGCTTTCGTGGCGGATTTTATCGGGGAGAGTAACATTTTTAACGGCATTATGACCGGCAAGTATAAGGTGCGTTTTTGCGGTGCGGAATTCACCTGTGTGGATGACGTGGAGAACGGCACCATGATTGACGCGGTGCTGCGGCCGGAGGATATTCAGATCACATCGTCCGAGGAGGGGATTATCCAGGGGGAAGTGACCTCCGTGGTGTTCAAGGGAGTACATTATGAGATCACCGTGCAGTCCGGCAAGAATGAGATTGTGATTCAGTCTACCCGCAAGGCTCAGGTGGGGAGCCGGGTGGGGCTTACCGTCGATCCGGAAGGCATTCATATCATGATTGCCGAGAATACGGTGAACAAGTTCGAAGTGGGCGTAAGCAGCGGCTATCAACTGGATTTCCTGGATGGGGAATTCGATTTTGACATCACAACACTGATTCCCGGATCCCGTATAGCAGAGGGAGATACGCTGGTGGATGCCCACGGGGATGAGGTGGAGACTTCGGCTCTGCGCATCGTCGTATCCATCAAGCCGGAGGATATCTCCATGAGCGACGACGAGGAGGCTGGCGTGGTGAAGGGGCACATTATCAACCTGATCTACAAGGGCGACCATTACCGCTACATAGTCCGAACTGATGAGGACGAGGACTTTATTGTGCGCGATGAATACCTGTGGAATATGGATGACTATGTAAGTCTCATTATTCCCAGGGACAAACTGCAGTATGCTCTGAAGAAATAACGGAGGTAGATACATGGGAGTGTTTCGTTTTTCCAGAAAGCAGCTCTGCATTCCATATGCAGTGTTTTTGCTCTGCTTTGTGGCTGCGCCGCTTCTGGTCATTATATATTACGCGTTTACCAATGGAGAAGGCAGGTTTACCCTGGGTAATTTGACAGGTTTTTTTACCAGTCCCTATACCATAGGCACACTGGCCTACAGTTTCGCCATTGCCGTGGTGACTACCTGTGTATGTCTGCTGCTGGCATATCCCATCGCCTATATTCTGGCCAGGAGCCAGTGGAGGCAGAAATCCGTTATCGTGGTGATGTTCGTTATGCCCATGTGGATTAATTTTACCCTGAGAATAACGGCCCTGAAAGAGATTCTTACCGTGATCGAGGGGAATCTGGCGTTTCATCCGTTTCTGAACACGATCATCGGCATGACCTATGATTTTTTACCCTTTATGATTCTGCCCATGTACACTACGCTGTTGAAGCTGGACAAAAGTCTGTTGGAGGCGGCTGCTGATCTGGGAGCGGGTCCGGTACAGGTATTCTGCAAGGTGACGCTGCCGCTGTCCGTGCCGGGGATCATCAGTGGCGTGGTTATGGTATTTCTGCCCTCTATGACCAACTATGTGGTGTTGGATATGCTGTACAACAGCACTTATATTATGGGCAGCCTGATCGGCAGCTTTTTCAGCGCTTACGACTGGCATGGCGGTTCCATGATCGCCTTGATTCTGCTGCTGATCATTCTGGTCTTTACCCTTATCACGGATCGCTACACGGAGGAGGATACCGGTAACAGAGGAGGTGCCCTGCTATGAGAAAGGATCGGATGGGCAAGGATTTGCCTGGAAAAATTTTTGTCGGAGTTATGTTGCTTTTGCTGTATTTGCCCATTTTGGTGCTGGCCTTTTACAGCTTTACCACCTCCGCCAATATAGGTTCTGTCCACGGCTTTACCATGGACAATTATATCAATCTGTTCTCCAACGAGGAGCTGCGGAGCATGATACTGGGCACGGTGTTTCTCGCCTTCGGATCATCCTTTCTGGCTGCGGTGCTGGGCACTTTAGGGGCTATTGGTGCATTCTATGCAAAAAAAGTGACCAAGAATTTTGTCGGAGTTATGAATGAGGTGCCGGTGATCAACGCCGATGTGGTGACGGGCTTTTCCGTATGTATTATGCTGGTGGTGGTGCTGGGTATTGACAAAAGCACCTACGTGCCGCTGGTGATCGGCCATGTGGTATTGTCCGCCCCTTTTGTTTATCTGTCGGTGGTACCCAGGCTCAAGCAGATGGACGCCAGTCTGTATGAGGCGGCCATGGACCTGGGGGCTACGCCCAGACAGGCGCTCACCAAGGTGGTGCTGCCTCAGATCCAGCCGGGTATCGTGTCCGGCTTTGCGCTGGCTGTGACGCTGTCCCTGGATGATTACTTTATTGCCAGCTATACCAAACCGGCTACCTTTGACACCATCAGCACCTATGTGGTGAATGCCACAAAGGGTTCCCAGACGGAGATAAAGACGGCGCTGTGGGCGCTGTCCACACTGATTTTCCTGATTGTGGTGCTGGTGGTTGTACTGATGAATCTGTCAGGGGGAAAGGAGCGTGAAAAATTTGAAGGCTGACAAGAGAGTGCGAATTCGGGCGCTGTGTCTGACCATGCCTCTGGCGGTGGCCGCCCTGGGGGGACTGCCGTGGCTTTGTGGAGATCAGGTGCAGGCCAGGGAGGAGACAATCACGCTTCGCGTCTGCAACTGGGAGGAGTATATAGATCTGGGCGGCTGGGACGAAGAGGAGCGTATAGAGCTGGACAACGGCGTGGAGATCATGGGCGAGAAGGCTCTGTACAATGAGTTCGAGGAGTGGTATTACGAGACTTACGGAAAACGGGTGCGGGTGGAATATTCCTGTTTCGGCACCAATGAAGATCTGTATAATCAACTGACGCTGGGAGATACTTACGATCTGGTCTGTCCCTCCGACTATATGATTATGAAACTGATGGCGGAGGGGGCGCTGGAACCCTACTCGGAGTCCTTTTTTGACCGGGACAATGCGGAGAATTACTATTCCCGGTGTGTGTCGCCCTATATCGCGGGGGTTTTTGCGGAAAACGAGATAAACGGTGAGAGCTGGGAGCGCTATGCCGCCTGCTATATGTGGGGTGTGACGGGAGTCTTGTACAACCCGGAGCTGATGACCGAGGAGGAGGCCTCCACATGGGCGGTGTTCGACAATCCCGATTTCTATCGGCAGATCACGCTGAAGGACAATGTGCGTGACACCTATTTTTCCACATTGGGCTATCTGCTGCAGGACCAGCTGACGGATGAGGCGTTTTTGGCGGATGCGGACTACCGGGAGAAACTGGGCGCTATGATGAATGATGTATCCCCTGAGACCATCCAGGCGGTGGAGGAATTGCTGGGGCGTATCATGGGGAATATCTATGCCCTGGAGACGGACAGCGGCAAGGCGGATATGGTGACGGGCAAGATCGTCGCCAACTATCAGTGGTCCGGAGATGCGGTATATGCCATGGACCAGGCAGAGGAGGAGGACGTGTATCTGCAGTTTGCGGTGCCCAGGGAATGCACCAACCTCTGGTTTGACGGCTGGGTCATGCTTAAGAGCGGCATCGGAGCTGACACGGAGAAAAAGCAGGCGGCGGAGGCCTTTGTCAACTTTTTGTCCAGACCGGAAAATGCGGTGCGGAATATGTACTATATCGGCTATACTTCAGCCATCTCCGGCGGGGAGGACGACACGGTTTTCTCCTATCTGAACTGGTGCTATGGCGCGGAGGAGGACGAGGAGGATACGGTGGCTTATCCCGTGGGATATTTTTTCAACGGAGATAACGAGGATGAGGACTATATCGTCTATACTTCTCCGGAGCAGGTGGGCAGACAGCTGTTCACCCAGTACCCGTCCCAGGAGGTCATATACCGGGCGGCTGTCATGGGGTATTTTGACGAAGAACAGACTCGCAATATCAATCAGATGTGGATTAATATCCGATGCCTGGACGTGAGAGAGATTCCTCTGTGGTGTGTGCTGCTGACTTTGTGTGCTATAGCGGCGGTGGCAGCCGCATGTATCCTGTACAAGAAAAATCATTATTGCGGGTAAAAATCTGTTGACAAACAGGAAACACTTATGTATAATGAATCAGTGTGTGAAAAGAATCACACGAATATTATGCATAGGAGTCGCTATGTTCATTCATTTATCCGATGTATTTACGTCAGAGGGCAAGCGTCTGAATGCAGAGGCGGAGCTTGAGATGACATGCTTTGACAACGGGCTGGAGCGCTTTGAGATTGTGGAGAAGTCTCCGGTTTCGGTGAGTGTTGTTCACCTTGAGGCGGGTAAGGCTCTGCTGAAAGCCGATTTGCAGCTTGTGCTGCAGGCAGCCTGTGACAGGTGTCTGACGGAAGTGTCGGTGCCGCTCATGCTGCATGCCGAGAGGGTTGTGTACTCCCCGGAAACAGTGGAGAAGGCGGAGGAAGCAGACGAGCAGAGCTTTGTGGATGGATATGAACTGGATGTGGAGGCTTTGGCGCATGATATGATCATCGGTAACTGGCCTGCAAAGATTCTGTGCAGAGAAGACTGTCAGGGCATATGCCCGGTATGCGGACAGAATCGGAATTTGAGGGACTGTGGATGCGACACTTTTGTCCCGGACCCACGGATGGCAGTGATACAGGATATATTTAATGCGAATGCGGAACTTTAAAAGGAGGTGTAACGATGTCTATTTGTCCTAAGAATAAATCTTCCAGAGGTAGGAGAGATAAGAGAAGAGCGAATTGGAAGATGAGCGCTCCCGCTCTGGTAAAATGCAGCAAGTGCGGCGCACTGATGATGCCCCACAGAGTATGTAAGGCTTGTGGTTCTTACAACAAGAAACAGGTTGTGGATGTTCAGTAGTGGAATCCCCTGTGAAACCTGAGACTTCTCCGCTTGCGGAGGAGTCTTTTTTTTCCGTTTTGATAAGTTCATGCTTGATTTTTACAGGCTGTTTTAGTATAGTAGTATATGGGATTTTTTGTGCAAAACAAATAGATAATAAAACGAGTATACGGAACTCTTAATAGGAGGAAGTAAACAGATGGTCAATGTGGCAGTGGACGCAATGGGCGGGGATAATGCCCCGGTTCAGATCGTTAAGGGCGCCGTCGAGGCGGTGAACGCAAATAAGGAAATAAAGGTTTTTTTGGTGGGAAAAGAGCCTGTCATCAAGGAAGAACTTGCGAAATATACTTATGATATGACGCAGGTGGAGGTGGTGCATGCGTCGGAGGTAATCGAGACGGCGGAACCACCTGTCATGGCTATCCGCAAAAAAAAGGATTCCTCCATTGTAAAGGCTTTGTACATGGTGAAGGACGGCACCTGCGACGCATTTGTGTCCTCCGGCAGCACCGGTGCGGTACTGGTGGGCGGACAGGTAATCGTGGGCCGGATCAAGGGCGTGGAGAGACCCCCTCTGGCGCCGTTGATTCCCACGGAGAACGGGGTGAGTCTGCTGATCGACTGCGGCGCAAATGTGGACGCCAGACCCTCTCATCTTGTACAGTTCGCCAGAATGGGTTCCATTTACATGGAGAGTATCATGGGGATAAAGAATCCCCGTGTAGGTATTGTGAACAACGGTGCGGAGGAGGAGAAGGGCAACGCCCTGGTCAAGGAGACTTTCCCTCTGCTGAAGGAGTGCGCAGATATCAATTTTATCGGCAGCGTGGAGGCCAGGGATATTCCCGCAGGCGTGGCGGACGTGGTGGTCTGTGAGGCCTTTGTGGGCAATGTGATTCTGAAACTCTATGAGGGAGTGGGTGCCACTCTCATCAGAAAGGTGAAGAGCGGAATGATGACGTCCCTGCGCAGCAAGCTGGGCGCACTTTTGGTGAAACCCGCGCTGAAAGCCACGCTGAAGAGTTTTGATGTGCAGGAGTATGGGGGCGCTCCCCTGCTGGGTCTGAGCGGTCTGGTGGTTAAAACCCATGGCAGCGCCACCGCGGTGGAGATAAAGAATACGATTTTACAGTGTCTGGAATTTAAGAACCAGCAGATTAATGAGAAGATCAAAGAGAAAATCGGGATTCAGGATTAAGGGAGAGTGAAACGAGGGAGACGGAGATGGAATTTGAGAAGATCAGAGGGATTATTGCCGGGATTTTAAACGTTGATCCAGATGGGATAAGCACCGACAGCACGTTCATTGAAGACCTGGGGGCAGATTCGCTGGATGTATTTCAGATCGTCATGGGCATTGAGGAAGAATTTGATATTGAGATATCTCCGGAGGATGCGGAACGGATCAGCACGGTGGGAGAAACAGTGGAGCTGGTTCGCAACGCCGCAAATTGACCTTAGAGAATCCTGCCAGCCAGGATTCTTTTTCATGAAAGACAGGGAATAGAGCAAATGAGAGAAGGACAGGATTTGTCTCTTTTGGAGGAGAGGATAGGGTACAGGTTTGAAAACCGGGATTTGCTAAAGCAGGCGCTCACCCACAGTTCCTATGCAAATGAGAGACGTATCAACAAGATTAATAATTATGAGCGGCTGGAGTTTCTGGGGGACGCCGTGCTGGAGCTGGTGAGCAGTGAGTTTCTGTTCCAGAGACATCCCCAGCTCTCGGAGGGAGATCTGACCAAACAGCGGGCGTCCATGGTATGTGAGCCTGCGCTGGCGTTCTGCGCCAGAGATATCCGGCTGGAGGAATTTATTCTGCTGGGTAAGGGCGAGGAATGTACCGGTGGCCGGGGAAGGGATTCCATTACTTCAGATGTGATGGAGGCGGTGATCGGCGCCATATATCTGGACGGAGGCATGACGCCGGCCAAGACTTACATTGATCGCTTTATTCTTTCGGATCTGGAGCACAAGAGATTGTTTTACGACAGTAAGAGCAAGCTGCAGGAGATGGTTCAGGGAAAACTGAAAAAGGATATGGAGTATGAACTTTTGGACATACAGGGACCGGAACACAACCAGACTTTCCGCGTGCAGGTGCGCATGGGCGAGGAGGTACTGGGAGTCGGGGAAGGACACACCAAGAAGGCCGCGGAACAGCAGGCGGCGTACAAGGCGCTTCTACTGTTGCAGGGCGGAGACAATGTTGCCGAAAATGCGGCTGCGGAGCCTTATACTGACTAACGTTAAGATTATTAAGTTTCCGCACAGCACATGCCGCATGATCGGGCAACATGCACTGTGCGGAAAGAAAAATCTAATCGTTAGTGAGTATAAATAAGCATAGAAAGGTACGATAAGCGGAATGTATTTAAAAAGTATAGAGATACACGGATTCAAGTCCTTTGCCAACAAGATAAATTTTCAGTTCCACAACGGAATCACCGGCATTGTGGGACCCAACGGCAGCGGCAAGAGCAATGTGGCGGACGCTGTCAGATGGGTGCTGGGCGAACAGCGCATCAAACAGCTGCGGGGAGCCAGCATGCAGGATGTCATTTTCTCGGGCACAGAGACCAGAAAACCTTTGAGCTACGCCTATGTGGCGATTACACTGGACAATTCCGACCATCAGCTGGCCATCGATTTTGACGAGGTCACTGTGGCCAGGAGAATATACCGTTCCGGAGAAAGTGAATATCTGATCAACGGGACTCCCAGCCGACTGAAGGATGTGAATGAGCTTTTCTATGATACCGGCATTGGCAAGGAGGGCTATTCCATCATCGGCCAGGGCCAGATCGACAAGATCCTCAGCGGCAAGCCGGAGGAGAGAAGGGAGCTGTTTGACGAGGCGGCGGGCATAGTCAAGTTCAAGAGGCGCAAGGCGGCGGCGCAGCACAAGCTGGAGAGCGAGAAACTGAATCTGGTGAGAGTGACGGATATCCTGTCGGAACTTGAGAAACAGATCGGCCCTCTGGAGCGGCAGTCCGAGGTGGCGAAGGTTTATCTAAAGAAAAAAGAGGAATTGAAGACACTGGATGTGAATGTGTTTCTGCTGGAGAACGACCGGCTGAAAAAGCAGCTGGAGGAAATAGGAGAAAAGCATCGGATTGCCGGCGGAGAATTGCAGGAGACCAGAGATAAGTACGAACATATCAAGGAGGAGTATGAGCAGATACAGTCCCAGATCGAGGCGCTGGACGAGGCCATTGAGGAGGCGAGAACCACGCTGAATGACACGGGGCTGATGCAGGGGCGTCTGGAGGGCGAGATTGCGGTGTTGAAGGAGCAGATCAACTCTGCCCAAGGCACCCGGACACATTTGAGAAACCGCAAGGAGACCGTGGAGGCGGAAATCGCTGTCAAAGACCGGGACAAGGAGGAGATTCTGGCGGAGAAAGCCCAGATAGACCTGCAGGTGCAGGAACTCACCGGTATCAGGGATGAGGTCCGCGGCCAGCTGGAGGCGGTGCAGAGCAGAATCGAGGAGTTGAACAGTCAGATCGAGGCGGGCAAAAATGCCATTATTGGGGAGCTGAATCAGCGAGCTACCATCAAATCCCGGCTGGGGCGCTACGACACCATGACAGAGCAGATCAATATACGCAAGGCGGAGCTGAATTCCCGGATTCTGCGGGCCAAATCCGATGAGGAGGCCAGGGAGGAAGGTCTCAGGCAGCTGGAGGAGCGCTTTGAGCAGATAACGGAAAAGCTGCGCGTGATGAACGAGGATATTGCCGCAAGAGAGCAGGAGCTGGGCACAATTCGGCAGACTCTGGCAGACCATGACAAAAAGCTGCGGGATACCCAGCAAAGTTACCATCAGGAAAAGTCCCGGCTGGAGGCGCTGGCTGGTCTTACCGAACGGTATGAGGGCTACGGCGGCAGCGTGAAAAAGGTCATGGAGCAGAAGGAGCAGGTAAAGGGTATTATCGGCGTGGTGGCGGACATTATCCAGGTGGAGAAAAAGTATGAGACCGCCATTGAGACCGCGTTGGGCGGCAATATACAGAACATTGTCACGGACGACGAGGATACGGCTAAGAAAATGATTGCCTATCTGAAGGAACACAAGGCGGGCCGGGCCACATTCCTGCCACTGACCAGTATTATCCATCCCCAGGAGTTCAAGACCCCGGAGGTATTGAAAGAGAAAGGCGCTATCGGCATGGCGGATGAACTGGTGTCCACGGACAAAAAATACCGCAATGTCGCGAAGGCCATGCTGGGACGCATCGTCGTGGTTGACAATGTGGATAATGCGGTAAAAATCGCCAGAAAATATGACTACGGTATCAGAATGGTGACTGTGGAGGGCGAACTGCTGGTGCCCGGCGGCGCCATCAGCGGCGGCGCATTTAAGAACAGCAGCAATCTGCTGGGGCGGCGCCGGGAAATGGAGGAGCTGGAAAAGCAAATCAAGAAACTTGCTCAGGCCGTGGAGGATACCAACGCGGCCATTGAGGATACCAAGAATCACCGGAATAAGCTGCGCATGGAGATAGAGAGCATGAAGGCAGACATGCAGAGATGTTCCATAGAGCAGAATACCGTCCGCATCAGCATTTCCCAGGCCAGGGAGCGTATGGCGGAGGAAGAAGAGGGTTTCGACTCCATGAAGAGAGAGGAGAGGGAGATCGAGAGCCAGATTCAGGAGATTATCAGCGGCAAGGAGGAGATACAGAAAGAGCTGGCTGCCAGCGAGGAGCTGGAGAACAGTACGCAGGAGCAGATACTGAAATGGCAGGGACAGCTCGAGGAGAGCCGCCGGGAGGAATCTGAATCCTCGGCCCATGTGGCAGAGTGGGATCTGAAGGTGGAGAAAATGATGCAGACCCAGGAGTTCCACCAGACCAATGTGGACCGTATCAACGGGGAGATCGAACACTCTCAGGGGGAGCTGCGCGAGATAGAGGAGGCGCTGCTCCAAAATGAGCAGGACGCGGAGGAGAAGAGTCGTCATATTCTGGAGATACAGCAGACCATTGTGGCGTCCCACGACGCGCAGACCCAGTCGGAGAGCAAGCTGAAGGAGGACCTGGAAAAGAAGGAGATTCTGAGCGGCAGACAGAAGAATTTCTTTGCCTCCAGAGAGGAACTGGCGGAGCGGATGACGGCGCTGGACAAGGAGGTCTACAGGCTCTCCTCCCAGAAGGAACGTCTGGAGGAGACCATAGAGTCGCAGATCAATTACATGTGGGATGAATATGAGATTACTCTGAGCGATGCCATGTCTATCCGTGACGAGGAAATGACGGATCTGTCATCCATGAAACGTGAGATCGGAAACCTGAAAGATCAGATCAGGAAACTGGGAGACGTGAACGTGAATGCCATCGAGGATTTCAGGAATCTGATGGAGCGCTACACCTTCATGAAAACCCAGCACGACGATCTGGTGGAGGCCGAGAAGACCCTGGAGGGCATAATCCAGGAACTGGACGTTGCCATGAGAAAACAGTTCAATGAAAAGTTTGCGGAAATCAGCCGGGAATTTGACAAGGTGTTCAAGGAGCTTTTCGGCGGGGGAAAGGCAACGCTGGAGCTGATGGAGGATGAGGATATCCTGGAGGCAGGCATCCGTATCATTGCCCAGCCGCCGGGAAAGAAACTGCAGAACATGATGCAGCTCTCAGGAGGAGAGAAGGCGCTGACGGCTATCTCCCTGCTGTTTGCCATACAGAACCTTAAGCCATCCCCTTTCTGTCTGTTGGACGAGATTGAGGCGGCATTGGACGAATCCAATGTGTCCCGATATGCCAAGTATTTACATAAGCTGACAAAGCACACCCAGTTTATCGTGATCACGCATCGGCGTGGCACCATGGAACGCGCGGACCGGCTGTATGGAATCACCATGCAGGAAAAGGGAGTGTCCACGCTGGTGAGCGTAAATCTGGTAGACAAGGATCTGACATAAATTTTGATACTCACTAATGATTAGATTTTCGGAAAATCGTAAGCGTATGTCAGTATAATGCTCTGCCGACAGGAAGAGCGGAATAGGAGACGGTGTATGAGCGATGAGAAAAAGGGATTTTTCAGCCGTTTAAAGGAAGGCCTGAGCAAGACCCGGAACAATATTGTGCGGGGAATCGACAATGTCTTCAGCGGTTTTTCCGCCATTGACGAGGATTTTTACGAGGAGTTGGAAGAAATCCTGATCATGGGAGATATCGGCGTCAACGCTACAGGGGAGATCGTGGAGCGTTTGAAACGCCAGGTGAAGGAGCAGCATATCAAGGAACCCGCGGCCTGCAAGCAGCTGTTGATCGAGAGTATACGGGAACAGATGCGGGTGGATGATACCGCCTATGATTTTGAATACCAGAAATCCGTGATTATGGTGATAGGCGTCAACGGCGTGGGAAAGACTACCTCTGTGGGAAAGCTGGCTGGCAAGCTTAAGGACAACGGCCTGAAGGTGCTGATTGCGGCGGCGGATACTTTTCGCGCGGCGGCTGGAGAGCAGCTGGCGGAGTGGGCCAGGAGAGCGGATGTGGATATGATCGGAGGAAGAGAAGGCACGGACCCGGCCAGCGTAGTGTTTGACGCTGTGAATGCGGCCAAGGCCCGCCATGCGGATGTGCTGCTGATCGATACGGCGGGACGGCTCCACAACAAAAAGAACCTGATGGAGGAGCTGCGGAAAATGAATCGGATCATCGACAGGGAGTTTCCCGACGCCCACAGGGAAAATCTGATCGTGCTGGACGGAACCACCGGACAGAACGCCATGGTGCAGGCCAGGGAGTTCGGAGAGGTGGCAAATCTTACAGGTATTATCCTGACTAAGATGGACGGCACCGCCAAAGGCGGTATCGCCGTGGCGATTCAGTCCCAGCTGCGGGTACCGGTAAAATACATCGGTGTGGGAGAGACTATAGAAGACCTGCAGAAATTCAACTCTGACGAATTTGTGAATGCGCTGTTTGACGTGGAGCCGTCGGAGGATCTGGACGCGGAGCAGTGAGGACAAAGAGGATAAGGAGAAGTAATATGCTGACATTGGATCAATTTGAGGGAGCCTGTGAGGTGGTGAAACGCGTTACTCAGGAGACCAAGCTGGTATACAGCGATTTCCTGAGCCGCCAGACGGGCAACAAGGTGTATCTGAAACCGGAAAATATGCAGTTTACGGGAGCTTACAAGGTGAGGGGCGCCTACTATAAAATGAGTACGCTGACGGAGGAGGAGAGAGCCAAAGGGCTGATTACTGCCTCCGCCGGAAATCACGCCCAGGGAGTGGCTTATGCGGCACAGTGTTACGGGGCCAAGGCAACTATTGTCATGCCCACCACCACGCCGCTGATGAAGGTGAACCGCACCAAGAGCTACGGGGCGGAGGTAGTGCTGCACGGGGATGTGTATGACGAGGCGTGCGCCAGGGCATACGAGCTGGCCGAGGAGCACGGATACACATTCATTCACCCCTTTGACGACTTGACCGTTGCTACCGGTCAGGGAACCATAGCTATGGAGATCGTGAAGGAGCTCCCGCTGGTGGACTATATTTTGGTGCCGATCGGCGGCGGCGGACTGGCCACAGGCGTGTCCACTCTTGCAAAGCTTTTGAATCCCAAGATACAGGTCATAGGTGTGGAACCTGCGGGGGCCAACTGTATGCAGGAATCCTTGAGGGCGGGAAAAGTGACCACCCTGCCGCAGGTCAACACCATTGCGGACGGCACGGCGGTGAAGACGCCAGGCAGCAAGCTTTTCCCTTATATTCAGCAGAATCTGGACGATATTATCACCATAGAGGATGAGGAGCTGGTGGTGGCGTTTCTGGACATGGTGGAAAATCACAAGATGGTGGTGGAAAATTCCGGTCTTTTGTCCGTGGCGGCAGTTAAGCATTTGGATGTGAAGGATAAAAAAGTGGTGGCGATTCTGAGCGGCGGCAATATGGACGTGATTACCATGTCTTCTGTAGTGCAGCAGGGATTGATTTTCCGAGACAGGATATTCACGGTATCTGTGCTGTTGCCTGACAAGCCGGGAGAGCTGTGCCGGGTATCCGGTGTGATCGCGGGCGAGAACGGCAATGTGATCAAGCTGGAACACAACCAGTTTGTCTCCACCAACCGCAACGCTGCCGTGGAGCTGAGAATCACTATGGAGGCTTTCGGCACGGAGCACAAGCACCAGATCATAGAGGCGCTGGAGAGAGGCGGGTACAAACCCAAGCTGGTCCGTACAAATATTTAGCGCGGTTCGCTGCGCCCCAGTCCCAGGTTCGGGATCTGCCAGGAAAAGAAGTATAATAGAGCGAGAATGCTGTATACTGATTATGAATCCGCATATGAGAATATGCGGATTTTTTATCACTGTTCCGGCTCTTACGGAACTTAAATCAGTAAGAGCCTGTACAGTGCCTGGAATAAATCCTGGCCGTATTTAGGACAGGATTTATTCCACCGGTTATGGTACTGTTCCGGCTCTTACGGAACTTATAATAAGGAGGTTTTGCATATGGTAGAAAATAACCAGAAAAAAAGTATAGGCAAAACAGTGTTGAACTATCTGCGTATCACCGTAGCCTGCGCCATATACTCATCGGCGGTCAGTCTGTTTCTTGACCCCAATTCCCTTGCGCCCGGCGGCGTGACCGGTATCTCCATCATTCTCAACCGTGTGATCCCGGTGGAGACCGGTACGCTGATTTTTCTGATCAATATCCCCATTCTGATTCTGGGAGCCTGGAAGTTTGGCCTGCGTTTCATTCTGTCCACTATTTACTCCACAGCGCTGATCTCCCTGTTTACCAATCTGCTCTCCGGTGTGCAGGCGGTCACCACGGACCCGCTGCTGGCCGCGCTGATGGGCGGCAGCCTGGCGGCGGTGGGAATCGGCTGGGTGTTCAAGACGGGAGCGACCACCGGAGGTACAGATATTATCATCAAGATTTTGAGGATTAAAATGCCCCACCTCAAGACAGGCGGCCTGTTCCTGGCTATGGATGCGGTCATTGTGACCATCTCCGCCTTTGTGTTCAAGGATATTGACGTGGCTCTGTATGCGGGGCTGACGGTCATTGTGGTATCTCTGGTCCTGGATTTGGTGCTCTACGGCAGGGATGAGGCCAAGCTGATCTTTATCATCAGCGACCGATCGGAGCAGATTACCAAGCGCCTGCTGGAGGAGCTGGACATCGGCGTGACCTACATGCAGGGAGCCGGTGCCTTCAGCGGCAAGGACAAACAGGTAATCCTGTGTGCCACCAAAAAGGCCACGGCGCCCAAGACGGAGGTGATCGTCAAGGAGGAGGACCCCCAGGCGTTCATGATTATCACCAGCGCAACGGAGATCTACGGGGAAGGGTACAAGAGTTATTTCAGCGAGAAACTGTGAAAGTGTCTGCGAAAAGCGCATGACTTTGGGAAACGTCCGTTGACAGGGGCCAACAGGGACGATATAATAAACGTACAAAAAGGATTCCAAACAGCGGTGTTTTCGATTCTTAAGGAGGAGCAAAATGAGACAAAAAATCCAGTTGTTAAAAAATGCGGCCTCTCAGTATCGTAGGACTATTGTCCAGACCATATGCAGCGCATTTACGGTGGCGACCCTCCGCTGGTTTCCTGCGATCGCCAGGATCAAAAGCCTTGAGATAGGGGAATATCCCGAGGAACCGGCGGCAATCGTCAACGCGCGGCTGATGGAGATGAGACCGATCATTATTCGGGAGGCGGCATTCCAATTCCTGTTGCTCTGGGTGATTTTTTTCATTCTTCTCCTGCCTTACTTTTTTAAAGTTGTTCACAACATAAATCTGATACGGGAACTCAAGACGTTTTTCCCAAAAACGGGATCTCCCGTCTGAAACAGGGCTGCCGCAGTTTTGCGGCAGTTTTATTGTTTTTTTTACGGTGTAAAGAAAAAACACTTGACAGGCCATGAGAACTGTTGTATTATGACAAAGGTGAGCGTACAGAGCGGAATCGGAGGCGTAATCACATGGAGAAAATATATCAGCAGGCGCTTTTGTATGATTTCTATGGGGAATTGCTGACAGAGCACCAGCGCAGCGTCTATGAGGACGCCGTGTGCAACGATCTGTCGCTGGGGGAGATCGCCCAGGACAGAGGCATAAGCAGACAGGGTGTGCATGATCTGATTCGCCGCTGTGACAAGATTCTACAGGAGTATGAGTCCAAGCTTCGACTGGTGGAAAAGTTTATGAACGCCAGAGAAAAGGTGGCGAAAATCATTGACCTGACACAGGAGTCAGGGCAATCTGCGGACAGACTGAAGGAGATTCATCGTCTGGCAAGGGAACTGCAGCAGGAACTGTAAAAGGGCAAGGGGATTAGCATGGCATTTGAAAGTCTGACCGATAAACTTCAGAATGTTTTTAAGAACCTGCGGAGCAAGGGACGTCTCACCGAGGAGGATGTGCGGAGCGCTCTGAAGGAAGTGAAGATGGCCCTTTTGGAGGCCGATGTGAACTTCCGGGTGGTAAAGCAGTTTGTCAAGGCCGTGGAGGAGAGAGCCGTTGGGCAGGATGTGATGAACGGTCTGAATCCCGGACAGATGGTGATTAAGATCGTAAACGAGGAAATGGTCGCCCTGATGGGCAGCGAGACCACGGAGATCGCCATGCAGCCGGGAAAGGCAGTCACCGTCATTATGATGGCAGGACTACAGGGTGCAGGTAAAACCACAGCCACAGCCAAGATTGCCGGCAAGCTTAAACTGAAGGGAAAAAAATCTCTGCTGGTCGCCTGTGACGTCTACAGACCCGCAGCCGTTGAGCAGCTGCAGATCAACGGACAGAAACAGGAGGTAGAGGTCTTTTCCATGGGCTGCGACCACAAGCCAGTGGAAATTGCCAGGGAGGCCGTGAACTATGCCCAGAAGAATGGGCATAATGTAGTGATTTTGGATACTGCGGGCCGTCTGCATGTGGACGAGGAAATGATGGGCGAGCTGCAGGAGATCAAGGAACAGATCGCAGTGCACCAGACCTTGCTGGTTGTGGACGCCATGACCGGTCAGGACGCAGTGAATGTAGCCAGGGAATTTGACGAGAAGGTGGGCATTGACGGCGTGGTGCTGACTAAGATGGACGGCGACACCAGAGGCGGCGCGGCCCTGTCTATTAAGGCTGTGACCGGAAAGCCGATTCTGTATGTAGGCATGGGAGAAAAACTCTCCGACATGGAGCAGTTTTACCCGGACCGCATGGCCAGCCGGATACTGGGCATGGGGGATGTGCTGTCCCTGATTGACAAGGCCCAGGCCAATTTGGATCTGGATGAGGACAAGGGCCGCGAGATGGCCGGCCGCATGAAGAAGGGAAAGTTCGACTTTGAGGACTATCTGGAGAGCATGAAACAGATGCGGAAGTTGGGCGGTCTCAGCAGCATTTTGAGCATGCTGCCCGGCATGGGAATCAAGGGCGGAGATCTGGAGTCCATGGTGGACGAAAAGCAGCTGGCACATATGGAGGCCATTGTGCTGTCCATGACGCCGCAGGAGAGGCGCAATCCCAAGCTGCTTAACCCCAGGAGAAAACACCGTATTGCCAAGGGGGCAGGCGTGGATATCAGCGTGGTCAACCGCTTTATCAAGCAGTTTGAACAGAGCCAGAAAATGATGAAACAGTTTGGCGGCGGCAAACGGCGCGGCATGATGGGGGGCTTTCCGGGCATGGGAGGCGGCAGATTCCCTTTCTAGCGCAAGGCGGAGACGAGGACGGATTTGTACTTTTTAAGTACTTATCATATAAAAAAACAAAGTATATTACGGAGGTAAAGAAAAATGGCAGTTAAGATCAGATTGAGAAGAATGGGACAGAAGAAGGCGCCTTTCTATAGAATCATTGTGGCGGATTCCCGTTCCCCCAGAGATGGCAGATTTATCGAGGAGATCGGTACTTATGATCCCTCCACCGATCCCAGCACTTTCAAGATCAATGAGGAGCTGGCCAAGAAGTGGCTGGCCAATGGCGCTCAGCCCACAGAGGTGGTCGGCAAGCTTTTCAAGGCTGCAGGCATTGAGAAATAATAAGTAATTTCTGCTGCTGAAGGTAAAGTGCATTGGCGCGATAACACAGGCAAAAACCTGTGCTATGCGGGAAAGAGGTAGTATGAAGGAATTGGTTGAAGTGATTGCAAAGGCTCTGGTGGATCACCCGGAAGAGGTGGTAGTGACAGAGAAGACCGAGGGCAGGAATGTTGTAGTGGAGCTTCATGTCGCGTCCTCCGATATGGGAAAAGTGATCGGGAAACAGGGCAGAATTGCAAAGGCGATACGATCTGTCGTAAAGGCGGCGTCTTCCAGAGAAAACAAGATTGTGGATGTGGAGATCGTGTAGATATCCGGTCTGGAGAGTGAAGCAAAATGACTGCTGACTGGCGGAGCATGCATTTTTTGTATGTTTCGCCATGTTTATTCCCGCGAGCAATGAGCCAAGCGGCCGTGCTTGCACGGACATAAAGCCAGCAAGCTGACTTGCGAATGCCGCGAGGGTCAATACCCCGCTGCTTGCGGCGGGGGTATTGACTTGCAGGTGGCGGACAACGCCTGCGCCGTACAGAAACAAGGAGAGAACCGTTCATGGAAGAGATGTTACAGGTAGGCGTGGTTACGACCACCCACGGGGTGAGGGGAGAGGTAAAGGTTTTTCCCACAACCGATGACGTGAACCGTTTCAAAAAATTGAAAGAGGTCTTTTTGGACATCGGCAAGGAGAAGGTTCGCCTGGAGATCGAGGGAGTAAAATTCTTCAAACAGATGGTGATTCTGAAATTTAAGGGAATCGACACTCTGGATGACGCGGCTGGGTATCGTCAGGCGGGACTGTATGTGACCAGGGAAAATGCGGTGAAACTTCAAAAAGACGAGTATTTTATCGCAGACCTGATCGGCGTGAGCGTCTATGACGAGGCCGATCAGCTGCTCGGCGGCCTGGAGGATGTGATGGCGACGGGAGCCAACGATGTGTATGTGATCCGCATGACTGACGGGCGGGAGCTGTTATTGCCTGCCATCAGGCAGTGTATTCTGGATGTGGATGTGGAGCAGGGACGGATGAAGGTGCATGTGCTGGAGGGTCTGCTATGAGATTCCATGTGTTGACGCTCTTTCCGGAGATGCTGGAGCAGGGTCTTTGTCAGAGTATTCTGGGCAGGGCGGTTCAGAGAGGACAGTTGTCCTTTCATATGGTGGACATTCGGGACTACACCGAGGATAAGCATGGGAAGGTAGACGATTATCCCTACGGGGGCGGCGCGGGCATGCTGATGCAGGCTCAGCCGGTCTATGACGCCTATCTGTCCGTGGCGGCGGAGATTGCCGCAGGGGACAGTCGCCAAGGGGCCGGAGAAATACGGCCCGGCGGGAGAGTCCGCACGATCTACGTGACTCCCCAGGGCAGAACCTTCACGCAGCGGCTGGCCCGGGAACTGGCCCAGGAGGAGGAATTGGTGTTTCTCTGCGGGCATTATGAGGGCGTTGACGAGCGCGTGTTGGAGGAGATTGTCACGGACTATGTCTCTCTGGGAGACTATGTGTTGACCGGCGGGGAACTGCCCGCCATGGTGATGATTGACGCCATTGCCCGGCTGGTGCCCGGAGTGCTGCACAACGGGGAATCCGCCGAGGACGAATCCTTCCACAACGATCTGCTGGAATATCCGCAGTATTCCCGGCCGGAAGTGTGGCGCGGCAAGCCCGTGCCGGAGGTGCTTTTGTCCGGCAACCACAGAAATATTCAGGCATGGCGGCTGGAGCGCTCTCTGGAGCGCACCCGGCAGCGCAGACCGGATCTGTATGAGCGATATCAGACGCGACAGGACTTTATCCGGGAGCTGGCAAAGCACAAACGCAAGTATATTCACCTGATGGAGATGCTGTCTAGAGACATGGCGTGGGAGGTGTGCCGAGAGGGAAAAAGTCTGCTGCTGAATGTGGAAAATACGCAGATATATGCGCTGTATGTGGAATCTTCCCAGGAGGCGGGACAACTGTTAAAACAGTGTGGAACAGACCGACTGTGGGATCAAAAACACATTAGCATCCTGGTCTGTCAGGAGGACGTCAGAGATTTTCTGACAGAGCGATATGGCCTGGCCGTAGGCGGCGTCTGCCGTCAGGCCTGTTATACCCGCAGGGAGTCTCTGCGGGTGCAGCACAGGGATATCCGGCTCCTGACCGTGGACGATCTGGACCATGTGGCCGGGCGATATCAGGCATGTGAGAGAGTGTATCTGCGGCAGCGTCTTATGGCGGGAGCAATGTATGGAGTCTATATGAGCGGCGGGGAGACGTCACCTGCGGGTTTTATCGGTATTCACGAGGACGGCAGCATGGGGATGCTGTACGTGGACGAGACATACCGCAGGCAGGGGCTGGCGTCCTCTCTGGAGGGCTGGTTGGTCAACCGGCATCTGAAACGGGGGGAGATTCCCTACTGCCGTGTCGAGGAGGGAAACCCGGCCGCCATGTGTCTGCAGGGAAAACTGGGCCTGTGTCTGTGCGGCGAACCCATGTGGTGGCTGGAAAAATAACAAAAACAAAACTTTTTGTAAAAAGATATTGCATATTTTGAGATATTGTGATAAAATCTTAACGTTGCGAAAATGAGATGGTCCTCTGTTACAGAATGTATTAAGAACATCAAGTATATTTCAGGAGGTTTACAATGAGCGATATTATCAGAGAGATTGAGGCAGAACAGATGAAGGCTGCCGTGGACGATTTTGCAGTGGGCGATACCGTTAAGGTATACGGCAAGATCAAGGAGGGCAACCGTGAGAGAATCCAGGTGTTTGAGGGCGTGGTCCTTAAGAGACAGGGCGGCAGCAACCGTGAGACCTTTACCGTGAGAAAGACTTCCAACGGTATCGGCGTTGAGAAGACATGGCCGCTGCATTCTCCCAATGTTGAAAAGATCGAGGTGGTCAGAAGAGGTAAGGTAAGACGGGCCAAGCTGAACTACTTAAGAGATCGGGTTGGCAAGAAGGCCAAGGTAAAAGAGCTGGTAAGATAATTTGCCGAAACGGGACAATTACTTTTTTGTAGTTGTCCTTTTCTATTTTACCAGAATGTGTTATACTGATATTTAAGATGTTCAATGACACCGCAAGGAGGGAATATGCGGAAATCTTCGCGCAACAAGGGGTTAAGCTTTTATAAGCGGAAAAAGAAGATCAGCCCGCTGGCAGTCAGGGAAGCCTTTGTGGTGCTGTTTGGCATGGTGACAGCTGTGTTTATCGCAGTGGTGCTCACCTATTTCTTTGGAACCTACACAAATATGGTGGGAGCGTCCATGGAGCCGGATCTGTACAATGGGCAGAGGATTTATGTCAACCGTTTCAGCTATATCCTGTCAACTCCCAAGGTGGGAGATGTGGTGGTGTTTCTGCCCAATGGCAACACCAACAGTCACTATTATGTGAAACGAGTGGTGGCCTGTCCGGGGGATACGGTGCTGATTCAGAACGGCGTAGTGTATGTCAACGGCTCCGCAAGTCCATGGGTGGATGTCAAGGTTCTGGACCCGGGAATAGCAAATATGGAGCTCACACTGGAGCTGGGACAGTATTTCTGTATGGGGGATAATCCCGGCAGCAGCGAGGACAGCCGTTCCGCCAATATAGGCCCCATAGATGAGCAGGATATAATTGGGGAGGCGTGGCTGCACATAGGTGGTGAAGAGGGGGGCATAGGTCTAGTACACTGACGGGCTGTTCCCCATGGAGATGAGGTTGTAGAACAAATGAACTATCAATGGTATCCGGGGCATATGACGAAAGCCATACGGATGATGCAGGAAAATATTAAGCTGATTGATCTGGTTATAGAGCTGGTGGACGCAAGAATACCACTCAGCAGCCGTAACCCGGATATCGACAGGCTGGCGGCGGGCAAATTTCGTATTGTGCTGCTTAACAAGTCTGACCTGGCGGACCCGGCCTGCAACAGGCAGTGGGTTCAATACTTTGAGCAGCAGCAGATACATGTGCTGGAGGTCAATTCCAAGGCGGGCAGCGGCGTCAAGGCCATACAGGGTCTGGTTCAGGAGGCGTGTAAGGAAAAGATTGAGCGGGACCGCAGGCGGGGAATCGTAAACCGGCCGGTGCGGGCCATGGTGGTGGGCATTCCCAATGTGGGGAAATCCACGTTTATCAATTCTTTTGCGGGAAAGGCATGCACCAAGACCGGCAATAAGCCCGGAGTGACAAAGGGAAAACAGTGGATTCGCCTGAACAAGGGGCTGGAGCTGCTGGATACTCCCGGAATTCTGTGGCCCAAGTTTGAGGACCAACAGGTGGGAATGAGACTGGCGTTTATCGGCTCCATGAATGACGAGGTAATCCTTGTGGACGAGTTGGCATGTGATCTGATCCGATGTCTGCAGCAGCTCTACCCGCAGGCGCTGTCAAAACGCTATGATATCGACGGGACGGGGGAGCCACCCCAGGTTCTGGCGCAGATCGCAGAGAGACGGGGCTGCTATGGCAGGGGCCAGGAGCTGGAGCTGGAGAGGGCGGCCGGACTGCTTATGGAGGATTTCCGCAGCGGCAGACTGGGAAGGCTCACGTTGGAGCGACCAGGAATATAAAGAAAGAAAATATGTGAAGGTTGGTTGATCGGAATGAAAAAAATATTTAGAGAGATTTTTAGCACGGGACTTTATCTGTTGATTGTGTTGTGTCTGACCTATCTGGTTATCGCGTTTGTGGGGCAGAGAACCGAGGTGAACGGCGCCAGTATGGAGCCGACTCTGAGCGATAAGGACAATCTGATCGTGGATAAGCTTACATATCGTTTCCATGACCCGGAGCGCTTTGATATTATTGTCTTTCCCTTTAAATACGAGGAGAAGACCTACTATATCAAGCGGATCATTGGCATGCCCGGGGAGACCGTGCAGATTGATGAGGAAGGAAGAATCTATATCAACGGGGAGGTTTTATACGAGACCTACGGCAGAGAGGTGATTCAGCCGAATCATATCGGTCTGGCTATCGAGCCGATCACGCTTGGGGAGGACGAATACTTTGTGCTGGGAGACAACCGCAACAACAGCACCGACAGCCGGGTGGCGCAGGTGGGAAATATCAAGCGGGACGATATTATCGGCAGAGCATGGCTCCGCATATGGCCTTTTGACAGTTTCGGCATATTAAAGCACCAGTAAAGGAGTTGGAGTATGGCAGTCAGTATCGGAGAAGTGAAGGCACAGTTGCAGGCAGCTTGTGAAAATGAGCTGCCTGCTTTTGTTGCCCGGTATGAAGGGGATGCCAGGAGCGGCGTCCAAAAATGTGTGGAGACGGCCAGAAAGCGTATGGATTCGCTGGAAAAAGAGAGGAAACGCACGGAAAAGCTGTGGGAGTACGAGCGCAGCTACGACAGCTACGCCTATATCTGCGGCATCGATGAGGTGGGCAGAGGCCCTCTCGCAGGTCCGGTGGTGGCGGGAGCGGTCATATTGCCCAAGGATTGTGACCTCCTGTATATTAATGATTCCAAGCAACTGTCCGAAAAAAAGAGAGAGGAGCTTTATACGGCGATCATGGAAAAGGCCGTGTGCTGTGCGGTAGGCTATGCCTCCCCTCAGCGCATAGACGAGATCAATATCCTGCAGGCCACCTATGAGGCCATGCGGGAGGCCATAGGCAAGCTGACGCCGCAGCCGGATCTGCTGCTGAATGACGCCGTGACGATTCCTCAAGTTTCCATTCGGCAGATTCCCATTATCAAGGGGGATGCCAAGAGCATTTCCATCGGAGCTGCCAGCATTATCGCCAAGGTCACCAGGGACAGACTGATGAAGGAGTACGATCAGGTGTTTCCGGGTTATGATTTTGCGGGAAATAAAGGGTACGGATGCGCCGCCCATATCGAGGCGCTGAAAAAGTATGGTCCCACCCCTATACATCGAAAGAGTTTTATACACAATTTTGTGTGAAACACCAGCCGATTGGGCGAAGATGGCGATGGACGGGGAAATTATACTGACCAACTCTAATCGCTAGTGAGTATATGTCGTGACAGAGAGAGGCTGCTATACTATGTGGATTATGGATTTGCTGCAGGCAGGAAAACAGACAGGAAATACCCAGAACGTACAGAGCGCGCAGAATGCCCAGGGCACACAGGCCACGGGCAGGGAGCAGTCCGCCGCCCTGCTGCAGAAGGAGATACGGGCGCTGGCTCCCGGACAGATTCTCTCCGGACAGATACTGGAAAAGAGCGGGGAAGAGTTGAAACTGCTGGTGAATTTTCAGGGCAGCGAATTGGAGCTCCAGGCCAGGCTGGAACAGAATATGGCCCTTTCCATGGGAAGAAACATACTGTTTCAGGTGAAAAACAACGGCAGCAGCTTGTCCCTGAGTCCGCTCTTTGAAAACATGGGGATGGAAGCCAATGCCCAGAAAGCGGTGGAGATGGCGTCCCTGCCGGTGAACGACACCACCATGCAGCTGGCGGGACAGCTGATGAGAGAGGGTATGCCCATCGACAAGGAGGCCCTACAGAATTTTTATCATGAGGTGACCACCTTCGCGGATGCGGAGATTATGGATATCATAGACCTGCATAAGCTGGGACTCCCGGTAAACGCAGAGAATCTGGAGCAGATCAGTTCTTATAAAAATATGACGCACCAGCTCATGGGAGGTATCAATGAGCTCAGCGAGCAGCTGCCGCAGCTGCTGCAGGACATGGCTGCCAAGGGAATGGATCGGGAGATAGGTAAATTGTTGGAAACTCTGCTGCTGGGGGCGGACGGAAAGCCCGCTGCGGAGCTGGAGGAGACAACAGTTTCCCAGCAGCCCGGGGAGCTGGGTTCGGCCGAATCCCAGCCTAGGGAGCCAGGGGCGGCTGCGGCCCAGGAAACCGCAGCTCTGCAGACACAGGAGCCGGAGGTACAGCAGGGGCAGGCAAAAATTGTGATTGCGGAGGACAACGTGGAGACGCAGCCAAAGCCCCTTCAGAACGGGGAAAACCCGGAGAACGCCGCCGAATCCCCCAAGGGGCAGGAGACCTCAGTGGGTGAGCAGACACAGCAGCCGGGGCAGACAGCGGCGGCCAATTTGCTGCGGCAGACGGCACAGGCGCTGTCTGAGGGGAGAACGCCGCCGCTTAGAGAGCTGGTGAAAACCCCCGAATTTCAAAGACAGCTGCAGGAGTATGTGAAACGGGAGCTGTCTCTGCGCCCCCAGGACGCCAGCAGAGAAAAGCTGGATGAGATGTACAATAAGCTGAACAGGCATCTGGGGTCTCTGTCGGAGGCTTTGAGCAGCGCGGGCCAGGAGAACAGCGCTCTGGGCAGGACGGTGCAGAATCTGAATCAGAACTTGAATTTTTTGAACCAGTTGAACGATATGTATTCCTATGTGCAGCTGCCGCTGAAAATGATGGACCAGGACGCCCACGGGGAACTGTATGTATATGCCAACAAGCAGAAAAAGGCCGTGCGTGAGGGGGAGGTAAGCGCGCTGCTCCATCTGGATATGGCAAATCTGGGTCCCATGGATATCTATGTGCAGCTCAGGGACAATCATGTGGGAACCCGGTTCTATCTGCCGGATGAGGAGATGCTGGATTTTATTGAGGAACATATTGATCTGCTGAACAGCAGACTGGAGAAAAGAGGATATCACATGAACTGCACGTTCCAGACAAGAGAGCTGGGCGGAGAAAACACGGTGATGCAGGAACTGATAGAGGAGAATAGCAACCGGCCCATGACGGCGGACTATTCCTTTGACGCATTTGCCTGAACAGAACGTTAGTCAGTATATGTCCGCCGCGTCGGACGGATGGGAGTTGGCATGGCAGAGAAGAACAAACCAAAACAGGCTATTGCGCTGGAATATAACCCGGAGGAGGATGCCCCTAAGGTCATAGCGTCCGGCCGGGGAAAGCTGGCGGAGCGTATCATAGAGAAGGCAAAAGAGAGCGATGTGCCGATACACCGGGACGACAAGCTGGCGGATACGCTGTCGAGACTGGAGATCGGTGACATGATACCGCCGGAGCTTTACGAGGTGGTGGCGGAGATTCTTGTCTTCGTGGACTCCATGGATAAGCTGAAGGGAAAGGTAAAGAGTTAGGAGACAAAGCGGATGCCGATAAACAGGTGCAAGGTGGGGGCGGACGGAGAAAATCTGGCCGCCGCCTATTTAAAAAAGCAGGGCGTTTCCATATTGGAGCGCAATTACCGCAGCCGAAAAGGGGAGATCGATCTGATTGGCAGAGACGGGGAGTATCTGGTGTTTTTTGAAGTAAAATACAGACGGGGCGCCGATATGGGATATCCCGAGGAGGCGGTGGGCATTGCAAAGCAGAGACAAATCTGCCGGGTGGCGGACTGTTATCGTATGGTCAAAAATCTGCCGCTGCAGACGGCAGTGCGGTATGATGTGATTGCCGTTGAGGGAGAACAAATCAGATGGGTGAAAAACGCTTTTCCCCATCATTATAGATGATAACTATAGATAGCGACAGGAAGAGGTGTATATGGAGCAGCTTAACAGAGCGGCAGGCAGAGAGCAGGTGATTTGCAGGCAGAGGGCGGGAGAGGTGGAATATCTTACTTTTCCGCTGCTCTCGGCTCAGCCGGGAATCACGCATGCGTTCTCTACCAGGAGGGGCGGTGTCAGTCAGGGGATATATGCCACCATGAATCTGTCCTTTACCAGAGGGGATGAGGAGGATCGGGTGCAGGAGAATTTTCGCCGTATGGCTGCGGCGCTGCACACGGATGTGGAGCATATGGTGTGTACCTATCAGACCCATACCACCAACATCCGCAGAGTCGGAAAGACTGACGGCGGGAGGGGAATTGTCCGTGAGCGGGAGTATACTGACGTGGACGGTCTGGTGACGAACGACAGAAATTTGTGTCTCGTATGCTTTTTCGCAGACTGTGTTCCGCTGTATTTTGTGGACCCAAAACACGGTGCTATAGGGCTGGCGCACTCCGGCTGGCGCGGGACCGTGGCCGGTATGGGGGAATGCATGGTCAGGCGTATGACCCAGGAATTCGGTACAAAGCCTGAGGATCTGGTGGCCGCCGTCGGACCTTCCATCTGCCAGGACTGCTACGAGGTCAGTGAGGAGGTGGCAGAGCAGTTTGAGCAGCTACGGGCATCCATCCCTGAGAGTGACAAACTGCTGGCAGAGATGGCAGAGCAGGGCGTCTACCCTCACAGGCAGATTCTGCGGCCGGGCAGGGTGGAGGGAAAGTATCAGCTGGATCTGTGGCTGGCCAATCTCCTGGTTTTGCGGGGAGCGGGGATACCCCTCTCCAGACTGCAGGTGACGGACGTGTGTACCTGCTGCAACAGCAGCTACTTGTTTTCTCACAGGGCCAGCCAGGGAAAGCGGGGCAATCTGGCGGCGTTTTTGATGATGGATTAGAAAGGACTACTCATGGCAAATATATTGGTGTGTGACGACGACAAGGAAATCGTGGAGGCTATTGACATCTATCTGCGCGAGGAGGGATATCAGGTGTACAAGGCATATGACGGGGAACAGGCCATAGAACTGCTCTCCCGGCAGCAGATACATCTGCTCATCATGGATGTGATGATGCCCAGGATGGATGGCATTGAGGCCACGCTGAAGATACGGAAGAACAGTTCCATTCCGATTATCATTCTGTCCGCCAAATCCGAGGACACGGACAAGATTTTGGGCCTGAATATCGGGGCGGACGACTATGTGACTAAGCCCTTTAACCCGCTGGAGCTGATGGCAAGGGTGAAGTCCAATCTGCGCCGCTATACCTCTCTGGGGAGTCTGGAGCAGGAGAGCAGCCATATCTATCGGGCGGGAGGGCTTGTGATAGACGATGAGACGAAGGAGGTCTCTGTGGACGGAGAATCGGTGAGACTGACGCCTATCGAATTCAATATTCTGCTTTTGCTGGTCAAGAATCAGGGCAGGGTTTTCTCGATCAATCAGATTTATGAAAATATATGGAATGAGGACGCCATCGGCGCGGACAATACGGTGGCGGTACATATCCGGCATATCCGGGAAAAGATAGAGATCAATCCCCGGGACCCCAGGTATCTGAAGGTGGTATGGGGTGTGGGCTATAAAATAGAAAAACAGGGAGAAGTCGATGAAGAAAAGCAAACTAACTAAGCGGCTAATGCTGCATACCCTGCAGCATCTGGCCGCCATTGGCATGGCGGTGATGTTAGGAATCATTGCCGTCAACTCCAACATCGTGGTGGACAATATGTACGGCGACCAGATCGGTTACCGTGTGAGGCTGATGGACAATGTGGGGGAATTTAAGGATTCCCGTATATTTACGGATGTATTCCGAAACGCCATCAATGACATCACCCGGCTGGCGGTAATCAAGGGGCAGTTGGAGACGGACGGGGAATTTGACGGCGCCAAGATTATCGACGTGACCTCATTTGTGAACCGAAGCTCCCACAGGAGTGACTGTGAGGTAACTGCCAGTTATCAGCTGGATGAACTGATCCGCTGGGGCAAATATGGGCTGGAGCTCCAGACTGTAACCTTTCAGAGCAAATTTGATTTTATCGCCTATTTCGGATATGAGAACATATTTATCAGCTACGGCTACGGTGATGAATTGGAGAAATTTGGATTTCCCGATGGCACAGTTTCCGATATGGTTGCGTGGGATATGAAGAATGAGCTGAGTGTTCCCGTAAGTGAGGAACAGTCGGAGGACGAAGACAATACATCATCCACGGCAGACTTTGAGTTTATGGAACAGCGGGACGCCTATGAGACCGCGCGAACAGGTGTGGAGAGTTTCTGGGGTATCGACGCGCTGTTTGAGCGTATTACTGCGGAGATGGCGCTGCTTGGGAAAGAAGTGACAGTGCTTGAGAGGGGCGGTCAGGAAATAATCAGCATGGAGATGCTGAAACCCAGATATAATACCGTTGCAGACCAGTCCATCGCTGCCAGCTGCGCCAACTGGCCGGAGTACTGTATGCTGGAAACCAACGTGATGGAGACGGTGGAAACTCTTGCCTACAATTATACTCTGTATCAGAATCAGAATGACCTGTATGCTCAGGGCAAGACCAACCTGCAGTTTTTTATCAGCACTACCACCCGAGAAGGTCAGGAATACTACACCAATATGGAGGATTATTTTTTCGCATTTACGGATAGCGAGAAAATAGAGTTTTTCCGCAATCTGGGTAAGTATGTGGTGTATTTTCCGGATGCCATGCGGCTGGAGACCAATGCTAATATCACAGAGGATGAGATGTTTGACAATGTCAGCGACTATGAGTACGCCTTTCCGGAGAACACAAAGCTGTGGATCGGTGTGAACACGGATTTTCCGGTTCAGTATGACCAGTTTTATCTCGCCCAGGACACCTACAACAGTATTATTCCACGCATATGGCTGATTCTGATTCTGCTTGGTGCTTTTGCGCTGGTCTGGGCAGGAATTGCTGGATACATCACCTATACCACAGGCAAGGTGGAGAAGGATGGAGAGTCGGTATCCAGACTGTATCTCTTTGACAGACTGCCCACCGAATTTGTCATGGCGCTTTTGCTGGCGGCGGGCCTGGGGCTGTGGCTGCTCTATAAACTTATCTACGGAAACATATACGACTCGATTTTTTATCGCACCAATCGGGCCACTGTGCAGCAGCTGGCTGCAGCCAAACAGTATGTGCTGGTTATGATCGGCGGGTTTGGACTGCTGGCGAGTCTGATGTGCTGCCTGTTCTGGTATAGCCTGGTGAGACGGCTCCAGTGCGGAAACCTGTGTAAAAACAGTATTATTTATTATATTTGCAGAGGGATTGCCAGAGGATTAGGGCGTATGCTGGAGCACTCCAACGCGGTGATACGGACATTTATGCCCTACAATATTTTTCTGCTGGCCAATCTGCTCTGTGTGCTGGCTATGTATGAACTCAGGGATGCTCCCAACAGGCTGTTGCTGGTTCCGATACTGCTGATTGTTATTCTGGATGGGGGCGTGGGAATCTATGTATTCCGCAGAAGTGCCGAGCGCAGTGAGATCATCAGCGGGATCTCCAGAATCAGGGACGGCGACATCGGCTATGTGCTGGACAGCGAGCATTTGCACGGAGATAACAGGGAGCTGGCGGTATCGGTGAACAATATGGGAGACGGAATCCGCAAGGCGGTGGCTACCAGCATGAAGGATGAGCGGATGCAGGCCGACCTGATTACCAATGTGTCTCATGACATCAAGACGCCGCTGACATCCATTATCAACTATGTGAATCTGCTGAAGAGGGAAAAGATCACCCAGGAGCCGGTATGCGGTTATATTGAGGTGCTGGACGCCAAGGCCCAGAGGCTGAAACAGCTTACGGACGATCTGCTGGAGGCCTCAAAGATATCCTCCGGCAATATCACACTGGAAAACAGCAGGCTGGATCTGATGGAGCTGGTCCGTCAGTCGGTGGGAGAGTTCTCGGAAAAACTGGAGGCCAAAAAGCTTCAGGTCATGATAACGGAGCCCAGCGGCCCGGCATATATCTATGCGGACAGCCGCCGCATGTGGCGAGTGGTGGAAAATCTGTTCAACAATATCTGCAAATATGCCATGGAGGGAACACGCGTCTACGTGGATTTGGAAAAGGAGGAGGGCATGATTATGCTTTCCGTGAAAAATATCTCGGAGACCTCCCTCAATTTCAGCCCGGATGAACTGACAGAGCGCTTTGTCAGAGGAGATATTTCCCGCAGCAGCGAGGGGAGCGGACTGGGCCTTTCCATCGCCAAAAACCTGACTGAATTGCAAAGCGGAGAGTTTAAGATAATTCTTGACGGGGATCTGTTCAAAGTGCTCCTGCGCTTTCAGGAATATCAGGAGCGGGAGAAGAACTCAGATGAAAATAAAGGAGAACCAGAGGCGTGAACCTCTGGTTCTTTGTCAATCGTTTATTATGAAATCCCTGCGGCTGTTGTAGGCGTCCACAAAATCATGAATCTTTTCCGTGGTGGCCATAGTGTTGGTCAGAGACACGTCATGGTTCATGAAATCGATAATGGAGGCTGCGAATTTGCTCATATCCGCCTCCACAAAGTAGGGTCGGGTGTAAAGCTCAGGTGGCAGATAGGCCAGATTGGTGGTGATGACCTTGTCAAAATATCCCTGTTCATAGGCGTGGTCAAAAGCCTTAAGCCCCTCGGTAAACAGACCGAAGGTACAGCAGATATACACCCTTCTGGCATTCATCTGTTTCAGCTGTCTGGCGGTGTCCAGCATGCTGTTGCCGGAGGAAATCATATCGTCGATAATGATGATGTCCTTGCCGTCTATATTGTCACCCAGAAATTCATGTGCCACGATGGGATTCTTGCCGTTCTCAATGGTGGAGTAATCCCGGCGTTTATAGAACATGCCGGTATCCACTCCCAGCACGGTGGCGAAATAAATGGCACGGTCCAAAGCTCCCTCGTCAGGGCTGATAACCAGCAGATGCTCCTTGTCCACCAGCAGATCCTCCTCAGCGTTAAGCAGCGCCTGCAGGAACTGGTAGGGTGGCTGGAAATTGTCAAAACCGCTTAGAGGAGTGGAGTTCTGCACCCGGGGATCATGGGCGTCAAAGGTCAAAAAGTTAGCCACTCCCATATTCCGCAGCTCCTTCAGCGCGTAGGCGCAGTCCAAAGATTCCCGGCCGTTTCGCTTATGTTGTCTGCCCTCGTACAAAAAGGGCATGATTACGTTGATACGGCGGGCTTTACCGGCGCATGCGGAGATAACGCGTTTCAAATCCTGATAGTGATCGTCGGGCGACATATGGTTGATGTAGCCGTTCATTTTATAGGTGATGCTGTGATTGCAGACATCCACCAGCAGAAACAGGTCCTTGCCTCGAATGGACTCGTGGAATACGCCCTTGGCCTCGCCTGTGCCAAATCGGGGGCAGTCGGCGGTGATGAGATAATTGTTCTCAATATATCCGTGAAAGGCAGGATCGTTTTTGACTTTTTCGTTGTTGACGCTGCGGCGGAACTCCACCAGATAATCATTGATCCTGCGGCCCATTGTCTCTGCCGAGGGCAGGGCGATCAGCTTTAGAGGCGCTACAGGCATGGCATTTTCCAGCTCTCGTAAATTGGGCATTAGATTTCCTCCAAAAGTGTATTACAACTTTTCAATACTTAATTTATAACATTAAGGGAGTGGACACGTCAAGAATTTTCTAGTAAACTGGAAATAAAGTATGTATATAGAGGAGAACTTTGGGACTATGGAAAAAGAAAAAGGGCATATTGTCGGCAGGGTTTTGCCCGGAAGTATCGCGCAGGAGCTGGAGATTGAGCCGGGAGACAGGCTGCTGGCCATAGACAATACGGAGATTGAGGATATTTTTGACTATCAGTTTTTGATTCAGGATACCTATATTGAGGTTTTGATTGAGAAACCGGACGGGGAGCAGTGGCTGCTGGAGGTGGATAAGGAATTTGACGAGGATCTGGGCGTTGAGTTTGAGAACGGACTGATGGACGAGTACCGCAGCTGTCACAACAAATGCATTTTCTGTTTTATAGACCAGATGCCGAAGGGCATGCGGGAGACCCTGTACTTTAAGGATGACGACTCCAGGCTGTCTTTTCTGCAGGGCAATTATGTGACGCTGACCAATATGTCGGAGCATGATATCGACCGGATCATCCGATATCATTTATCTCCCATCAACATATCCTTTCAGACCATGAACCCGGAGCTGCGCTGCAAAATGTTAAACAACCGTTTTGCGGGGGAGGCGCTGAAAAAGGTGGACAGGCTCTTCGAGGCAGGAATCACGATGAATGGGCAGATTGTGCTGTGCAAGGGGGTCAACGACGGGGCGGAGCTGGAGTACAGCATATCCCAGCTGACCCGGTATCTGCCCTGTCTGGAGAGCGTGTCCGTGGTGCCGGTAGGACTGTCCAAATACAGGGAGGGCTTGTATCCTCTGGAGCCGTTTTCTCCGCAGGACGCAGAGGAGGTGCTGCGGCTCATTCACGGGTGGCAGGACAAAATATACGGAGAGAGGGGAATACATTTTGTCCATGCCAGCGATGAATGGTACATGCTGGCAGGATGGGAGCTGCCGGAGGAGGAGCGTTATGACGGCTATCTTCAGCTTGAGAATGGGGTGGGTATGATGCGCCTTCTTTTGAATGAATTTGAGAATAGCAGGGTCAAGCTGCGCCGCAGCAGAGAACTCCCGGATGCGTCCCTTCAGGAGGAGCTTTCCATAGCCACAGGCAGACTGGCCTATCCCTATATCCGTCATATGGCGGAGACGCTGACAGAGGATTTTCCGGGACTGCGTATCCATGTGTACGCCATACGAAATGATTTCTTTGGGGAGATGATTACAGTGTCCGGTCTGTTGACCGGGCAGGACATTCTGGCGCAGCTTAAGGATAAGCCACTTGGGAGGCGCCTTCTCCTGCCCCAGAACGTGCTGCGCAGCGGTGAGGAGGTATTTCTGGACGATTTGACGGTTCAGGATTTGAAAAAGGCTTTACAAGTGGAGATTAATATTGTAAAATCAAGCGGATGTGATTTTATTGACGCCGTGCTTGGAGAGAATGGACACGGCGATGTGGACTGAGAAACGGAGGAGGCTATGGCAAACGGAAGAGGCAAGCCCATTGTGGCAGTGGTGGGGAGACCCAACGTGGGAAAGTCCACGCTGTTTAATGCGCTGGCAGGCGGAAATATAGCGATAGTAAAAGATACCCCCGGCATTACCCGGGACCGGATATATGCGGATATCACCTGGTTGGACCGGAACTTTACCCTGATCGATACTGGCGGCATTGAGCCGGACAGCAAGGATATCATACTGTCCCAGATGAGGGAGCAGGCGCAGATTGCCATGGATACGGCGGATGTGATTATTTTTCTGGTGGATGTGCGTCAGGGGCTGCAGGATGCGGACTCCAAGGTGGCGGACATGCTGCGCCGCTGCCACAAGCCTGTGGTACTGGTGGTCAACAAGGTGGACAGCTTTGAAAAGTATATGGCGGATGTGTATGAATTCTACAATCTGGGCATCGGGGAACCCCATGCCATATCTGCAGCCAACAAGCTGGGGCTGGGGGACATGCTGGAGGTCGTGGCATCCTATTTCCCGGAGGAGACCGGGGAGGAGGAAGAGGACGACCGCACCAGGGTGGCTATCGTGGGAAAGCCCAATGTGGGCAAGTCCTCCATCATCAACAAGCTGCTGGGAGAAAACCGTCTGATCGTGTCGGATATCGCCGGGACTACCAGGGACGCGGTGGACACGGAAATCACTTACGGAGAGCAGGAATATGTGTTTATCGACACAGCGGGACTTCGCCGCAAGAACAAGATCAAGGAGGATTTGGAGCGGTACATGATCGTCCGCACCGTGGGAGCGGTGGAACGGGCGGATGTGGTGGTGCTGGTGATTGACGCTCTGGAGGGCGTCACGGAACAGGACGCCAAGATCGCCGGAATTGCTCACGACAGAGGCAAGGCTGTGATTATAGCAGTGAACAAGTGGGACGCGCTGGAAAAGGATGACAAGACCATCTACCGTTTTACGGAAAAGGTTCGGGATACCCTGTCCTTTATGCAGTATGCGGAGCTGGTGTTTATCTCCGCAAAGACCGGACAGCGGCTGCCCAAGCTCTTTGAGACCATCGACATGGTCAGCGAGAACCATGCCATGCGGGTGGCTACAGGCGTACTTAATGAGATTATGGCGGAGGCAGTAGCAATGCAGCAGCCCCCCTCGGACAAGGGAAAACGTCTGCGGCTGTACTATATCACCCAGGTGTCGGTAAAGCCCCCCACCTTTGTGATTTTTGTCAACGACAAGGAGCTGATGCATTTCTCCTACACCAGATATATTGAAAACCAGATACGGGAGACCTTTGGGTTCAGGGGCACTCCTCTGCGGTTTATCATCAGGGAGCGAAAGGACAAGGAATCATGATACGGATTGTATGTTTACTCATCGGATATGTTTTCGGACTGTTTCAGACCGGATATTTTTATGGAAAGGCTCACGGTATCGATATCCGGGAGCATGGCAGCGGCAACTCCGGCACCACCAACACGCTGCGGGTGCTGGGCACCAAGGCGGGGCTGATTGTCTTTGCCGGGGACTGCCTGAAGTGCATGGCGGCGGTATGGATCGTAAGGATTCTCTTTGGCGGCAGCCACCACAACATTATCTATCTGCTGTGCCTGTATACGGGAGCGGGAGCTATTCTGGGACACAATTATCCCTTTTACATGCATTTTAAAGGCGGAAAGGGGATTGCCGCCACGGCGGGAATGGTGCTTTCCTTTCATCCCTGGTTTGTGGTGACGGGCGTGATTATGTTCTTTGCCACTTTTTTCACCACCCACTATGTGTCGCTGGGTTCTCTGCTGGTCTACACGCTGCTGATGATTCAGCTGGTGGTCAGCGGTCAGCTGGGGCTGTTTGCGGAGATGACGCAGGGACAGCTGATAGAGATGTATATTCTGTTTGGCTGTATGACGGCGTTGGCGTTCTGGAAACACCGGGAAAATATTGTGAGGCTGATCCATGACACGGAGCGTAAGACTTACCTCACCAAGAAAAATAAGGTGGAGGACGGCAGCGGACATGAGGCCGGGCACTGAGGCAAAGCGGATTGAAGGATTTGAACACTATTTTGAAAGGAGTATCAGCTATGGCAAAGATTACGGTGATTGGCGGAGGCAGCTGGGGAATCGCCCTGGCGGTGTTGCTTCATAAAAACGGGCATGCGATTACGGTCTGGTCGGCTCTGGAGTCGGAGATTGAGATGCTGCGAACCCGGCATGAACACAAGATGCTGCCGGGAGTGAAACTGGCGGAGGATATAGCGTTTACCCTGGATGAGCGGGAGGCCGCGCAGGGGGCTGACCTGCTGGTGATGGCAGTGGCAAGCAGCTTTACCCGCAGGACGGCGGCGCTGTTTTGCCCCTATGTGGAAAAGGACCAGGTGATTGTCAATGTTGCCAAGGGAATCGAGGAGCATACTTTGATGACCCAGGCCCAGATCACGGAGCAGGAGATTCCCCAGGCCCAGGTGGCGGTGTTGTCGGGGCCGTCCCACGCCGAGGAGGTGGGTCGGGGGATTCCCACGACTATTGTAGTGGGGGCCAGAAAGCGTTCCACTGCGGAGTATATTCAGAATCTGTTTATGAACGAGGTGTTTCGGGTTTACACCAGCCCGGATGTGCTGGGCATTGAACTGGGAGGCTCTCTGAAAAATGTGGTGGCGCTGGCCGCCGGTATTGCGGACGGACTGGGCTACGGAGACAACACCAAGGCGGCGCTGATCACCCGGGGCATCACAGAGATCGCCCGGCTGGGTACGGCCATGGGCGGGCGTTTCGAGACATTCTGTGGTCTCACAGGTATCGGGGATCTGATCGTTACCTGCGCCAGCATGCATTCCCGCAACCGCCGCGCGGGTATCCTGATCGGCCAGGGCAAGACAATGACTGAGGCCATGGATGAGGTACAGATGGTGGTGGAGGGCGTGTACAGCGCCAAGGCCGCCATGGAGCTGGCAAAGAAGTACGATGTACAGCTGCCCATCATCGAGCAGGTAAATGCAATTCTCTTTGAGGATAAACCTGCGGATGTGGCGGTGAAGGAGTTAATGCTGCGTGACAGGAAGATCGAGGTGTCGGACGCACTGTGGGAGGAAGAGTAGAGGCGATAGCGGAGGTTACGGAAAAAATCCTTGTATATTCTGATACCTTGTGTTATGCTATAAATAACGAGAGACATTTGCGTCAACAAATGCCTCCCGATGGGAGCTACCGATAGACGGTTAACCCGGAAACTAAAATGTTATAAAAATAACCGCTCAGTTTGTGAGGTGATCTGACCCCAAAAAGTTAGACAAAAATTGATGGCTATGCAACTGATGAGGAT
>CAYLIM010000017.1:0-42378 GCA_964383805.1 uncultured Acetatifactor sp. | reverse complement strand
GCCACCAGCACCATGCAGGCTCCCAAATATGCCCAGCCCGGCCAGCCGGCCCAGGAATTGATGCTGCTTTTGGAGCTTAAAGTCATTGCGGATGTGGGACTGGTAGGATTTCCCAATGTGGGCAAATCCACCTTGCTGTCCAGAGTGACCAACGCACAGCCCAAGATAGCCAATTATCATTTCACCACCTTAAGTCCCAATCTGGGAGTTGTTGATCTGGAGAATTCCAGAGGCTTTGTCATTGCGGATATCCCCGGTCTGATCGAGGGAGCTTCCCAGGGCGCCGGTCTGGGACACGAGTTTCTGCGGCATATTGAGCGCACCAAGGTTATCATTCATATCGTTGATGCGGCGGGAACAGAGGGACGCGATCCCATAGCGGATATCTATGCCATCAACAAGGAGCTGGAGAGCTACAATGCGGATATCGGCAAACGTCCCCAGGTCATTGCCGCCAACAAAATTGACGCCATTTACTCTGTGGAGGAAAGCGATCCCCTGGCGGCTCTGAAAGCGGAATTTGAACCCAAGGGAATTCCGGTGTACCCCATATCCGCCATCAGCGGTCAGGGTCTGAAGGAACTGTTGTATCATGTCCGGGAAATGCTGGATGGATTGGATCAGGAACCCACTGTTTTTGCCCAGGAATATTTTCCGGAGGAGGAGAGAGTGTCCGACAGAGACATGCCCTACACGGTGGTATATGACCAGGAGGCGGACGAGTATGTGGTGGAGGGCCCCCGCATCGAGAAAATGCTGGGCTACACCAATCTGGAGAGCGAGAAGGGATTCACTTTTTTCCAGAGTTTCCTGCGGGACAACGGGATACTGGAGGAGCTGGAACAGTTGGGAATTCAGGAGGGAGACACCGTCAGAATGTACGGATTGTCTTTTGACTATTATAAATAGTAACTGTCCAGACAGCGCCCAGAAATTTCTCTGCTGGCATGGTGTTGGCTGGGCAGTTACGGAACTCAAAATAGGAGAACGGTTATAATGACGAGTAAACAGAGAGCGTATTTAAAGAGCCTTGCCAGCAGTCTGGACCCTGTGTTTCAGGTGGGCAAATCCAGTCTGACGCCGCAGGTGACGGAGGCCATCGGCGAGGCTTTCAACACCAGAGAACTGCTCAAGGTGGCTGTGCTGAAAAACTGTCTGGATGATCCCAGAGAGATAGCGGAGATGATAGCGGAGCGTACTCATTCTCAGGTGGTACAGGTAATCGGCAAAAAGATTGTGCTGTATAAGCCTGACCGGGACAACCCCAAAATTCAGCTGCCCTGAGTATTTTGCGCTGCGATGGGAGGGACTGAGGCATGTCAGACATAGAGGGCTGGAAAAAAATAGGCATTATGGGAGGCACATTTAATCCCATACATATAGGACATTTGCTGCTGGGACAATGGGCCATGGAGGAGGCGGCGCTTGACGGGGTGGTTTTCATACCCACAGGCAACTCCTATATGAAGGACAGGAGCGCAATGCTACCGGGTACGGAGAGATTGGCCATGACCGAACTTGCCGTTGCGGACAGAGCATGTTTTCGCTGTCTGGACCTGGAGGTAAGACGGGGCGGCGACACCTATACCTATGAGACGCTGGAGGCCCTGCATACTATGTATCCCGGAGCTCAGCTGTATTTTATCGTGGGCGCGGACTGTCTTTTCTCCATAGAGAACTGGTATCACCCGGAAAAAATTTTTAAACGGTGTACTCTGCTGGCGGCCTCCCGCAGCGGCATGCCCCTGGAGACATTGGAGAAAAAGCAAAAAGAGCTAAAGGAAACCTACGGCGCGGAGATCGTGCTTACGGCCTTTCCCAATATAGAGATATCCTCCACGGATGTTCGCCGCCGTCGCAGAGAGGGCAGGAGTATTCAATATCTGGTGCCTGATTCTGTGAGAAAATATATTGAGAGTAACCATTATTACGAAAATTTATGATTTTTATGACATGTACCGTTACCGCCGGGCATGCAAAGGACAAGGCATTGAAATCAAATGAACTGAGCAAACTGAGAAAAGAAATATCTAAAATTCAGGACAACAAGCGCTACGAGCATACCCTGAGCGTGGCCTACACAGCGGCCAATCTGGCGGCCTGCCACGGAGAGAAGATCGAGCATGCGCTGATTGCGGGCATGCTCCACGATTGCGCAAAATGTCTTTCGGACGACAAGCTGTTGACCATCTGTGAAAAACAGCATATACAGGTCAGCTCTGAGGAACGTCAAAAGCCTTCCCTGCTCCACGCCAAGGTGGGCAGTCATCTGGCCGGGAAAAAATATCATGTGACGGACCAGGACATTTTAAACGCCATACGCAGTCACACTACCGGCCGTCCGGGCATGTCGCTGCTGGAGAAGATTATCTTTGTGGCCGACTATATGGAGCCGGGGCGCAGACAGGCTCCGCGGCTGGAACAGATACGCAGGACAGCGTTTGACGATCTGGACAGGGCTGTGCTGATGATTTTGGAGGATACGCTGAACTATCTGCAAAGCAGTGGTTCCGTGATAGATCAGACGACCCAGGAGACCTATTGTTACTACAAAAACGGAGGAAAATAACATGGATATATCCAAGAAAATTGCCAGGCTTGCCATCGAGGCACTGGAGGATAAAAAGGCGGAGGATATCAAGATTATCGATATCAGTGAACTCTCCGTCATAGCAGATTATTTTATCATTGCCGGCGGCAGCAACCGCAGCCAGATACAGGCGCTCAGCGACAATGTGGAGGAAAAGCTCGGCCGTGCGGGCCACTTTAAAAAGCAGGTGGAGGGATATGATTCCGCCAACTGGATTCTGCTTGACTTCGGTGACGTGATTGTGCATGTATTTGACAAGGAAAACCGTCTGCTGTATGATCTGGAGCGCATCTGGTGTGACGGCAGACAGATAGCAAAGGAAGACTTATAAGACAGAAAAACAGTGGCTATTCTTACAATTCGCAAGAATAGCCACTGCTTTTTTGCCTTGCGGCATAAATACTGAATTACGACGTTTCTCCGCGGCCGTCCCCAAGATGCATATAGAAAGTAACCAGGTATAATCCGCAAAGTCCTACAAGAACGTAGACAATTCTGGATAACCAGGACATATCACCAAGGATAAAGGCCACCAGGTCAAACCGGAGCAGACCGATCAGTGCCCAGTTGATGGCGCCAATGATTGCAATGGTTAAGGCCGTTCCGTCCAAATATTTGTTTCCCATATGATTTCCTCCATTCCATATAGTCACAACGACAGGATACTGAATCCCATATTCTATTGTGTCCCTATAGATGAGGAATATGCAAAATTAACGATAAAAACGAAAAACGCCAAACACTTTTCCCAAAATCTGGCAATCGTCAACGATAATCGGCTCCATGGTATCATTTTCCGGCTGCAGGCGGATATGTCCGTCTTCCTTGTAGAAAGTCTTGACTGTGGCGGAATCCTCCACCAGCGCCACCACCATATCACCGTTGGAGGCAGTGCTGCAGCAGTTGACAAAAATGCGGTCTCCGCTGAAAATACCGGCATTAATCATGGAATCTCCCTTGACTTTTAAAATAAAAGATTCTCCTCTGGGCACTACATCCGCCGGAACGGGAAAATAGTCTTCGATATTCTCCTGAGCCAGAATCGGCTGACCTGCCGCCACCTGTCCCACCACGGGAATGCTCACCATCTCGGTGCGCACCATCTGAAAGCTGTCGTCACAGATCTCAATAGCTCTGGGCTTGGTGGGGTCTCGGCGGATATAACCGTTCTTTTCCAGAGTTTCCAGATGGGAGTGTACGGAGGAAGTGGACTTTAAATGCACCGTTTCACAAATCTCCCTGACAGTGGGCGGATATCCCTTTTTTAAAATCTCATCCTTGATATAGTCCAAAATTTCCTGCTGTTTGACAGTTATCTTACCATAGCCCATCTGCATGGTCCTCCATTTCTCAATTGTGGTTAGCTGTTGCTTTTTTAATTATAGCATAGAAGATTCAAAAAAGCAAACATATATTCCAAAAATATGTTCGATTGAATCTTGTCTGTTACTCCGACGGCAATTCCAGAGGGAGAGACTTGCATTTCATGAACTGTGATGGTATGCTTGAAGAGAAAAACTTGGGAAAATAGACTCCGGCAGATTTGAAAGGGAACAGGGATATCGATGAATAGGGGAGAGAAGACACTTAGACGCAGAAAATTTTTAGTTATTTTTGTTATGATAGCGGCATTGCTTACTGCGGGCTGTGGTCAGCGGCAGTCTGCTCCGGATGAGGCAGCCGAGATAAAGTCGCGTCCAATCGAGGAGGTGAGCCAAACTCCGCACACTGAAGAGGAGGACTCGGAAAGACAGGAAACAGAACCCTCTAATGAAGAATCATCCTCTTTTCATGAGGAGTTTTCAGAAGTATCCACAGAACAGGAAAGCGGGCTATACAGTGAGTCAGAAACCTTCGAAACGGAAGAAAAGCCTCAGCAGGAGTCGGCGGCGCAGCAGGGTGCAGAGCCCCCTACAGAGGCGGTAGAACAGGCCCCAGAACTCTTCCCGGAGGAGACACCAAAGGGCTCGGAAATGGCAGTTGAACCTAACGGATTTCTGGTAGTCATAGACGCAGGGCATCAGGGCAAGGGGAACAAGGAGAAGGAGCCTGTAGGCCCCGGAGCGTCGGAGATGAAAGCCAAGGTGTCCAGCGGAACCGCAGGCTGCGTCAGCGGCTGGGCCGAATATGAACTGAACCTGGCAGTGTCTCTGAAACTGCGGGATGAGCTGGAAAACAGAGGCTATCAGGTCATTATGGTCAGAGAGACTCATGACGTGGATATCAGTAACAGCGAAAGGGCAGCTGTTGCCAATGACGCCGGTGCGGACGCTTTTATCCGCATTCATGCCAACGGTTCGGAAGATTCGTCCGTCAACGGAGCCATGACGATCTGCCAGACAAAGAATAATCCTTACAATGGAGTGATCTATCAGTCCTGCAGGGATCTGTCCGAATGTGTTCTGGATGAATTGGTGGCGGCGACAGGCTGCAACAAACGAAAAGTCTGGGAGACAGATACGATGAGCGGCATCAACTGGTGTCAGGTGCCGGTAACTATTGTGGAAATGGGCTATATGACCAATGAGGCGGAAGACGCTCTCATGGCGACGGAAGAATATCAGGACAAGCTGGTAATCGGCATTGCCAACGGAGTGGACAGGTTCCTTTTGGCAGAATCAATTCAATAATAATATACCAACTACAGCCTCCCCGGAGTGATCGAGGGGGCTTTTTATTTTGCAAAAATATGTTCGATTTTTGCTTGACAAAAGAATGTATGTTCGGTATAATACAAAAAAGAACAAATGTTCCGAACAAAAATTCGAGTATCGCATTACAGGAGGATTGAAAGATGAGCAGGACCACATATATTAGAGAGCGAGAGCTGAGAAATTACCAGCGGAAACTCAGAAGACAGAAAGAGATTCGCCGCATGTTTATACTGACAGGCATTGCCGTTGTTCTGGTGATGGCTTTTGCCCTTTCCTATCATGCTCTGATAAGCCATGCAAATATGGATCTGGAGAATATTTCTTACAAATATTATACCAGCGTTCAGATACAGCCGGGAGATACCTTGTGGAACCTAGCTGACAGATATGCGGACTGTGAGCACTACGCCAGCCAGGAGCAATATATTACGGAGGTCATGAATATGAATCATTTGGACGGAGAGGATATCTATGCCGGAAACTACCTGATTCTGCCATATTACTCCACGGAATTCATACAGTAGAGTTTCTGTTTATTCCCGCAGCCGCACTGCGTTTGCGGCCCGACGTCTGCGCTCATCCTCCTGAGCCGCGTAGTGCTTTCTGGTGGTGTTGACATCACTGTGGCCAAGCACGTCCGCCACCAGATAGATGTCCCCCGTCTCCTGATACAGAGCTGTGCCATAGGTGCTGCGCAGCTTGTGGGGAGTGATTTTTTTCAGTGTGGTGACGCGCGAGGCATATTTTTTTACCAGGTTTTCCACGGAACGCACAGCCATGCGTCGGTTCTGCAGGGAGAGAAACAGGGCGTTTTCATGTCCCTCTGCAGGAATCATGTGTTCGCGCTGTTCCAGATAGTCCAGCAGAGCAGTGCCCACCTCCTCACCAAAATAGATAATAGCCTCTTTGCCGCCCTTTCTCAGTATCCGGATTCCATATACTTCAAAGTCCACATCCTTGATGTCCAGTCCCACACATTCGGACACACGAATTCCGGTTCCAAGCAGCAATGTAATAAGCGCCACGTCGCGCAGCTTGGTCTTTTTGTGATATTCCAGCTCTTTCTTTGTCAGCTTGGTGCCATCCTCTACCTGGTCCAGCAGAATGGCAACCTCGTTTGGCTCCAAACGGATGATTTCCTTTTCGTGCTGCTTGGGCAGGGGCACCAGAGCTGCCGGATTTTTCTCTATTTTTTCATTCTCGAAAAAATAGTTGTAAAAGCTTCTCAGTGAGGCCAGTTTTCGGCTTTTTCCCCGCTCCTCATTGATAACATTTTTTCCGTCCTTTTGATACAGAGACATGTATTCCAGGTATTCCTCAATATCCTGACGGTGGAGCATGTCCAGATATTCCAGAGGGATCTCAGAGATATTCAGCTTGGCACAGGCGCTGTTTTTCTCGTGCAGAAACTCAAAGAACATGCGCAGATCATATGCATAGGCCAGCCGGGTCCGGGCGGAGGTATACTGCTCGATTCCACGAAAGAATTCCTTGCAAAAGGGGGGCAGCTCCTCCAGGACAGCCCGCATTTTCAGGATATTCTGCATTTTTTGTTCCTCGTGATAGCTGGTGACAGAATTGTTAGTTGCCAAAATATTCACCCCATCCTTTCAGATTGCCGTTTTGTATGGCCGTAAACATACGCTCCTTCACACCGGGATTCTCCTGGTTCAGCTTACGGAGCAGATTTTTCACATATTCCCGTTTGGTGTTGCCGTCCGCGGGACAGGGGCTTTTCACCACCGGAACGTCATATTTGTTGACAAAACCCACCACATCCGCCTCGTTCATATACATTAATGGCCTTATTACCGTCAACTCCGTGCGGTCTAAATAGGTCACAGGGGCGAATGTGTGAAAGCGTCCCTCATAGATCAGGGACAGCAGCATGGTCTCCACCACATCGTCCTTGTGATGCGCATAGGCCACTTTGTTGCAGCCCGCCGCCTTTATGGCATTGTTCAGCGCCCCCTTGCGCATTTTGGCGCACAGGGCGCAGGGGTTGTCCTCCTTGCGTTCCTCAAACACCACCTGGGCAATGTCGGTTTTTACAATGGTATATTCTACATTCAAACTTTCACATAAGCTCTGAATCTTGTCCAGTTTTAAATTTTCAAACCCCAGATCCACTGTCACTGCATGGATCGAAAAGGATTTGGGATAGAATCTCATAAGGCCGTGCAGAGCATAGAGCAGTGTAAGGGAATCCTTGCCGCCGGAGATTCCCACGGCGATTTTATCGCCTTCCTCAATCATATGATAATCGTCTATGGCACGACGGACATAACTTAGTACCTGCTGTAATTTCATGAGCGCGTCTCCTCCTCGCATGAGATTATTTTACCTTTTTTTGTGACCGGAAACAATGTTTTTTTTGTTTATTTATTCTTTTGAATCTCTTTTGGAATTTTTCAGTAAAAGCCCCTTGTTATATATCATGAATAAGTGTATTATTAAATAGTAAGCGAAGAGATGTCAAGTATCATCGCATCACTCACACAAAAATAAAAAAATTGAGAATTTGTGACAGTATCGTCGGCTGGTCTGCGATGCAGAAAAGAGGTAAGCTTGAAAATCAGGTGGAAGAATCAGTATATCAAATGGGGGCTGACTGCGCTGTTGGTGATCATGGGCAGCATAATGTTTTACTATCTGTTGTTCCATTCCTCCAATATCGTATCGGCTTTCAATGTCATAGTGAGAATTATGATGCCGGTGGTATTCGGTTTCATACTGGCCTATCTGCTGACCCCGGTTTTAAACACTATTGAGCAGAAAATAATGTATCCCCTCAGAAAGGCTCTCAAGCTTAAGGATGGGCCTAAAACCCATAAGAGGATCCGGATGCTGAGCGTATTAATAACAACCCTTTTATTCTATATGATTATTCACCTTCTGGTGAGTATGCTGGTGTCACAGATTGTCCCCAGTATCCAGAATATCGTGTCAAATTTCGACACTTATGTGACAAACTTCACGACATGGATGAATCAGCTGCTGGCCGATAATCCGGATATCAAGGACTATGCGGTCAATTTGATTAACCGTTATTCTGTGGAGCTGGAACGTTTTTTGAATGAGACGGTTCTGAGTAAGTCCAGTGAACTGATTAAGACTGTATCTCTGGGTGTGCTGGGAATCTTTAAGACCCTGTGGAACTTTATTATCGGTTTCATTATCTCGATTTATCTCCTTGGCAGCAAGGAGAAATTTGCCGTGCAGGCCAAAAAGCTGGTTTATGCCTGTTACAACTCCGATTCCGCCAATGTGATTATCAACAACTTCCGGTTTGCCCACAATACATTTATCGGATTTATCTGCGGTAAGATTTTGGATTCGCTGATTATCGGTATGCTGTGCTTTATAGGAACCACTTTGATGCAGACTCCCTATGCGGTGCTGATCAGTGTGATTATTGGAGTGACCAACATTATTCCCTTCTTTGGTCCCTTTCTGGGAGCTATTCCCAGCACCATACTGATTCTGGTAGTAGATCCTATGCATCCGCTGAACTGTATATATTTCGTGATTTTCATACTGATTTTACAGCAGGTGGACGGCAATATAATCGGACCCAAGATACTGGGAGATTCCACGGGGCTGTCCGGTTTCTGGGTAATATTCGCCATCACTCTGTTTGGAGGTCTGTTCGATGTGCTGGGCATGATTGTGGGAGTGCCTATCTTTGCGATTATCTACGCAGCGGTAAGGTCCCATGTAAATTCGGCCCTGATTAAAAAGAATATGCCTATAAATAGCGGCATTTACGAGAATATAGAATGTGTGGATGAAGCGGGAATTCACATCATAGATAATCAGGAGCGCCGCAGGCTTATCAAGACCAGAAATCTGGAAAAGAAAGAACAAAAGAACGACAGTCACAATCATGAGGATCATGAAAAGGAACTGATTTCGGGCATGAGATTTATCAGCAATGTGGAAGAGTGGAAGAGAAGAGTGCCCGTGCGTTGGAACGATGCCAATGCAGTTGAGAGGAAAGCTTTTGTTGATGAACCTGTGCCCGAGACGGCGGAGTCCTCCGTCCCCATGGCAGACAGCGCATCCGGGGAGGACGGCGCCACAGGGAAATATACTGACTAACGTTAAAATTTTGGGGTTTCCGCACAGCACATGCCGCATAATCGGGCAACATGCTTTAATCGTTAGTGAGTATGATTACAGCGGGAGAGGAGCAGTAAAATATAATGCGATTTGTCATACAGAGAGTGACTGAGGCCAGCGTGACCGTTGACCGGCAGACAATCGGCTCCATAGGAAAAGGTTTTCTGGTACTGATCGGCGTAAGCCAGACAGATACTCAGGCCACAGCCGACAAAATGATCCGAAAACTGTTGGGACTCAGAATATTTGAAGATCAAAACGGCAAGACCAATCTGTCTCTTGAGGACGTGGACGGCAGTTTGCTTTTGGTATCACAATTTACCTTATACGCTGACTGCCGCAAGGGCAACCGTCCCTCCTTTATCAATGCAGGCTCTCCTGACCTGGCTGAGAATCTTTATCAATATATTATCAATGAATGCCAACGCCAGCTGTCTCCCGTTTCAGGTAAAGTCCAACATGGCATTTTCGGTGCTGACATGAAAGTATCTCTGCTGAACGACGGACCCTTTACCATCCTATTGGACTCGGTTGACCTGGCATAAAAATCACACATGGGCGTGTACGAAAGACCAATATATAAATAATCCAGTCACCACAAGTTTAACGAATAATTGACAGGACCTTATGTTTATCATACCATGCATCAAATCTCCTGTCAACTATTCGTTAAACTTGTCTTTTGCGCATAGTTGGATAAATGGCAATACCACTCTCTTAATAACTAAAAGCCCCTCGTAAACACTGCAAAGGGCTTTTTCTTTTACATATTGTCTACATTTCCTGGCGCAGGTTTTTCAGTTTGTCAAACAGTTCCAGGTCATCTGCGGTAATCTTTATATTTGTCTGCAGTTCCTGGCCGTCTGTGGTAATCACTTTGCATTCCATGATTGTTCCTTCCTGTATACCGGATTTGGTCAGCGCCTTTGCAAACTGCAGAAATTTGGGATGGTTATTCTTAAACTTGTCAAAATCGTTCTTTAATCCCAGCAATGCCATCGGATTTATGTTCATATTTTCAAACACCTCGTATTTTAATCCTCACCTGTGAAAAATGTGCATCACATTATGGCCCGCTTGATTGCAGCCATCAACTCCTCATAGGTCTCATATGCGGGCAGCTGCGGATTATCGGCCTTGATCTTATCTGTGCTTTTAAACAGAAATCCCACTTTGCCTGCCTTTATCATTCCCAGGTCGTTATAGCTGTCACCGCTGGCAATGGTGTCATATCCGATAGACTGCAATGCCTTGACAGTGGACAGTTTGGAATCGGCAATCCGCATTTTGAAACCAGTGATCTCACCGCTCTCCGCCACTTCCAGAGAATTGCAGAATATGGTAGGCCATCCCAGCTTTTGCATCAGCGGACTTGCAAATTGGGTAAAAGTGTCGCTGATAATGATTACCTGCGTTATGGAGCGCAGCTCGTCTAAAAATTCCTTCGCTCCGGGCAAGGGATCAATCTTTGCAATAGTCTCCTGAATCTCCTTTAACCCCAGTTTATGCTCTTTCAAAATCCCCAGCCGCCAGTTCATCAGTTTCTCATAGTCCGGCTCGTCCCGGGTGGTTCTCTTCAGTTCGGGAATACCGCTGGCCTCCGCAAATGCAATCCATATCTCTGGCACCAATACGCCTTCCAAATCCAGACAGACAATATACATGTATTTTTTCCTCCAAAATTTACAGCATTCAACAGTATTACCTATTATACATCAATTAAAAGTGTTTCACAATAGCGATATATTCCTTCTACATTTAAATATGCAGAAAAACAGAGGAACACACCCATAAAGACTGCATTCCTCCGTAATATCTTTGCTCTTTCTATGTTATTTGCTAAAGTATGTGAAGAACACATCACCCTCCGAGTCGTCATCGAAAAGCTCCAAATAGGACACGGAGAACTCATTGGCCTCCGAAGGTACCTCATAGAGAATATGATAGGTACAGCTTTCTCCGCTGGCAAGGTAGTAGCTGGAAGGCATGATGGTGTTGGAATCGTCTTTCTCCAGACCCCAATCATAATCATCCGGACCATCTCCCAGATCATGCCACTGAATCTGGAAATCGCTGTTGAACATAGGAAGTTCCTCTCCGAAAGTGTTCTTGATGGTAATTACAACATCCAGAAACTGATAACCCTCGTTGGGGATATATCCCTCATATTCATAGGGGAAATCCACAGAGTCAACACTGTAATCAAAGAAAACGGTTCTGAAAGTGGTGCCAATCTCTCCACTTGCGTAGCCATCTTCCGCCGTAACAACATTGTTTACGGTAGTGCCTGTACGGCCAGTTCCTGAAAGGTTGCCGCAGGCCGTAAGCATCATACATGCTATCATCATCACTGCGATACAAGCTATCAATTTTTTTGTGATCTTCATAATAATTCTTTTCTCCTCTCCTCTTTCCTTAAGCATTTTTGCGATTGCCATATCTCCAGCAATCAAATGAAATTATAGTACTATTTTTCGTTTTTGTCTATATTTTTCATAAAATATTTTTGTAAAATTATGTATTTCTCTTTCTGCTGCGATTTATTCCAAATATGATAAATCCGGCTATCAAATCCAGGAATATAAGGATTCCCCCCACCATCAGCTCTGCCATCCATAAAAATGCCAGAGCAATTCCCGGTCCTCTTCCCATCGTCTGGGTATGTCCCCTGTAGGCGGAGAAATCGTACACCTTTACCTGGGTCATCTGGGACAGTTTCCCGGTTCCAGACCAGTAGAAACCGTCCTCCAGTATCTCATATCCCTGAGATAGATCCATAATCTGATACGGGCCGTACCAATAGGCCTCGGGATAGTAGCTGCCCTCCATGTGAGGAATCTCTCCCAATTTGTCCTCAGGCACACAAAAGGCGATGGTCTCGGAACCGTCACTGAGATCAAACACTTCATAATATTTGCCGCTGTCCTTCGCCTGCAGCAACATGCCTCCGGTCAGAACATCGCTCTCTGACAGCTCTTTGTCGGCCGCAGACACATCATTGCAGCCTCTCCATATCGCAAGATAGGTGAGAAACATTATCAGAATCGTCAACACTACGAGAAGAGGCAGAAACACCCGCAGACAGACATTGAATAGCGGTTTATTTTTTTTCATCGCTTATCCCCTTTTCCCTTGTAAAATAATCAGTGGATTCTCGGACTGTTCCATCATGTCCCGCACTCCCCGAAAGGTCTTGTATGCCATGTTCCACACCACTTTTTCCGTGTAAAAGGCAGTGTGGGGAGACAAAATCACATTGGGAAAAGACCGCAGAACGGCCATCTGTCGGTTGGCAATCACATCTCCCATGCGGTTGGCATAGTACAGTCCGGCCTCATCCTCCAGCACGTCCAGCGCCGCATGCCCCACCTTGCCGGACTCCAGTCCCTGTATCAACGCCTCTGTGTCCACCAGAGCTCCTCTGGCCGTGTTTATCAGAATCACACCGTCCCGCATCTGTTGCAGCGCACGGGAATCAATCATATGATAATTCTCAGCCGTGGCCGGGGTATGCAGCGTCACGATATCGCTTCGGGCATAAAGCTCCTCCAGAGATACATATTCCGCCGGACTCTCCTCCCCCGATCTCACACAGGGGTCATAAGCCAGCAGTTTGCAGCCAAAGCCGCTGAGATGCCGGATCACGGTGCTGCCGATCTGACCGGCGCCCACCACTCCCACAGTGCAGTCACTGATATCCCTTCCCATTTTACCCTGCAAGCTATAATCCTGCACCAGAGAGCGATTCATAATATGCGGCATATTGCGGCAGCACATAAGCATCAGCATGATCGCATAGTCCGCCACCGTCTCCGGTTCATAGCTGACCCGGCACACTCCCATACCCAGCTGCTTTGCCTTATCCAGATCAATGTGGTCAAAACCGATGGACCGGGTGGCCACATACCGCACTCCCACGTCATAAAACCGCCGCAGCATATCGGCTCCCATATTACAGGGGGTACAGCTGACAGCGTCATATCCCGCCGCCAGAGATACATTGTCCGGACATGGGTACTCCGTGCTGTAGCCATACTGGGCGTCAAACTCCCTCGCCAGTCGGTCAAACATGGGTTTTTCATCAAATTCCCGCAGACAATACGCAAAAATCTTCAATGTCTCTCAACTCCCTTCTTCTCAACCTTGTGAAACACCCTCTAGAACTTCTTGCACGCCACCCTTTTGGCGTTTTTCGGGTGTATGCCCACTGGCACTTGCAAGGAAGAATGCCGCTTTTTGGCATTCTTCAGGTGTAAGATTAGAACTTCTTGGCGTGCCACCTCATGTGGCACGACTCTAGAAGTTCTTCTTACACCAGCGCTCCTTGCGCAAAAAAATACGCCGCCAGCTGTGCCCTGGAACTGAACTGCTCTGTCTGTATCAGTTCTCGCACCTCTTCCCTGGTATAAAAACGGGAATCTATCTGCTCATTTTCCGAGGTGTGGTCCTGCATCTCTCCCTCCGCCTCCACAATAGCTATGTATGTGGTGACATCGGAAAAAGCCACTGCCGCAAAGGAAGCGGGCAGTATATCCCGAATCTTTCTGACGGAAAGCCCCGTCTCCTCGTACAGCTCGCGCTGAATACAGTCCTCCACGGACTCTCCCTCCTCCAGCATGCCTGCACATAGATTGTATACGTTCCGGTTTACTCCCATGCGGAATTCGTGCAGCAGAAGCATTTTCCCCTCACAGATCGCCACAATGGACACTCCGCTGGGTTTCTGCCCCAGATCCTCCGGGGAGGCCAACTCCCGGCGGCTGACTATCTCGTATTTTTTCTCCCTGCCTGCCTTATTCAGGTAGGTAAGCTCGTATTTTTTGAGAAATCTGCCATCTCCTACCTTTTCCATTTTCAAAAGTTTCATTTTCTTATATCCTCTCGCTTATCAATCCAAACTGTTCCCTCAGTGAAGGAAATATTTTCCTGCGTGTGATTTCCACCAGGCCCAGCGGCGTCATATCAACCACCTGTACTGTCACCGGATCCTCCCTGGCCAATTCCCGCAGCTTTTGCAGCAGTTCCTCCTCCTGGGCCAGGGTGGAAAGGTTGATGAAATCCACAATGATGATACCGGAGAGATTGCGCAGCCGCAGCTGGCGCACCACCTCCCGGGCCGCCTCCAGATTCACCCGCCGCATGGTGTCCTCCGGGGTTCTGTCCCCGGTGAGTTTTGTGCATTTCCCGGTATTTACATCGATGGCTGTCAGGCTCTCCGTCTGCTCTATCACCAGATTAGCGCCGGATTTCAGCCATACCGTCCTGCGCAGAGCCTCCTCCAGTTTTGCCGCCAATCCATAGAGTTTATCCAGGGCAAAATCCGGGTCCTGATACAGACGCAGACCTTCTGTGGAAAGTCGTCTGCGTAGCTGCAGCTGCAGCAATTCCTCATACATCTGGGGCAGATCCGTCACTATTTCCTCATACTCGCCGGGCTGAAAGGACTTTAGAGTCTCCTCCAGCGCCGTGCCCGCCTCCAGCAGACAGCTATAGCAGGTGCGATGCGCCCCCTGCTGAAAAAGAGTCGTAAAACGGCGGCGAAGCTCCTCATACTCCCGGAGCAGAACGCTCTCGCCGTACTGCTCCTGCTCCGAAAACTGCCCGGCCTGAGTCCGCACCACCAGCCCAAAAGGCGGCACGCCCTCCTCCTGCATCAGCGCGCCGCTTTCGTCCGTGATCTGCCAATCCTCCAGCAGTTTTCTCAGGAGCTTATGCCGGGATTGATCCAGCTTTCTGGAGATTCCCACCCTGACTGTTCCGACGGTGAACACAAAGTATTCTCCCTGCAGGGTGATACGGGTGGTCACAGTCGCCTGTTTGGTCTTGATTGCCTCCTTCTCCAGCTGTACCGGCAACTCATCCCCCTCCAGCAGTCTGCCGTCATAAGCTCTGCCAATCAGAAAAGGGGGGGCTTTTTCCAGTTCGTCCATATGCAAAAAGCACTGCTCGTGATCGGATATTTCCACAAAGCAGGCATTCAGATTTTTAACGATTTTTTTGACCTTGCCCAGATACACCGCACCGATACGGCTTTGACTGCGGGCCGAAAAAGTCTGGGCCGCAACCAATCGGTCCTGCTTTAGCAGCGCTGCAATCAGGCGCTCGGCGGACCGATTTGAACCATCCGGGTCGTTTCGGATAAGTCCCGGCGGACAGGACGTTATCAACAGTCTTCCACGCTCCCGCTCTCGTTGCTGCTGTTCTCTGTCAGGCCGGACAACGCTCTGTCCTATGTCTCTGCTCATTCTTTCTCCCTCGCCTGCCACTTGCGGCGCTCCGTTTCCATGGCCGCCATGGCCTCACTGCGGATTCGCTGGTTTTCGGCCAGCGTTTCCTCCTTGCGGCGACGGGCCTCCATGGCGATCCGAATCCGCTCCTCGTCCACCATGGGCTTAACAATCAGACTGCCTATGGCATCCATGGGCGCCAGCCTTAGGGGTTCTCCATCCGCTGCCAGGTTCATATAGGTGTCTCGTCTATGGACGGTAAAGGCATTTTCCAAAAGCTCCTCCCCCTGCCAGGCGGCGTATGCCTCCAGAACCTGTGAGGGTTTGATATTGCCGCCGCTGGAGGCGTCCACCGTCATCTGGATTGCCCCATTCTCCCGGTCCGCCAACAGTTCATAGATCCCCGGTCTGATATTTATGGTCAAGGTATTTTTCTTAGTCTCCTTGGTGATCAGAATCTCCTGCTGGGCATAGAAATCCCCCAGCTTTCCCAGATAGTCAAAGGACGGTTCCCTTCCCTCTCGGAATCTGACCGTGTAGCTGGCAGCCGCCACGCTGGCCATGGCATTGCCCGAGCGCTCTGGCAGCAGCACCACACTCACAATCTCAATTCCCGGCACACTGGCACGGTTGAAACGCTCTATCATATCCCGGGAGTCGGTGACGCTGTTGCATTCGATATCCATATATTCCCCGTCGCTGGTCAGTCCCACGCCCAGCGGCGCCGCAAAGGTCATGATCTGATGGGGACTGTACCCCGTGGTGTAAGCCACATCTATTTCCGCCCTGCGGATACATTTTTGAAAAAAACGCATGACGTCCAAATGTCCGATAAAACGAACCGGTCCGTACTTGCGAAACTTTACACGCACTTTCATATATCGCTCTCTCCCATCTGCGCCATCTCGTCTCTGGGTTCAAAGCATATGCCGCCGCCGAACCGCGTCACGCCACAGCCCTGACATCTGACCCTGCAATTTTCCGAAATCTGCTCGCTTTGAGCCTTAAGCCATTCCCGTTTCAGAAATTCCTTGGTCACGCCGCAGTCGATGAAATCCCAGGGGAATATCTCGTCCAACCCTCTCTCCCTGTGAGAGTAAAATTCCGTGGTAAGACCGCACTCGGCCATGGTTTCCTCCCAGATATCATTCCGGAAATACTCGCTCCAGGCGTCATAAAAGCACCCCTTCTTATAAACACCCAGAATCACCTGGGACAGGCGTCTGTCACCACGGGCCAGCACTCCTTCCCAGACGCTGGTGTCCGCCTCATGGTAATTGTACTTGATGCTCTTCTGATTCAGCTGCTCAGAGATACATTTTCGGGTAAAATATGCCTTTTCAATGAATTCCTCTTTGGTACACTGGCTGGCCCACTGGAACGGGGTAAAGGGCTTTGGCACAAAGAAGGAGGTGCTGGTGACAATCTGCACCCTCCCGCCTCCGCGGGCCGCCTTGGGCACCTCCTCATAATAGGCGGCGGCAATTTCGTTGGAAAGTTCGGCGATCCCCCGCATGTCCTCCTCTGTCTCCGTGGGTAGTCCCAACATAAAATACAGCTTGACGCGGGACCAGCCGCCCCGAAAGGCCATAGTGCAGCCTTGCAGGATATCCTCCTGGGTCAGCCCCTTGTTTATCACGTTGCGAAGCCTCTGGCTGCCCGCCTCCGGCGCAAAGGTCAGCGAGGACTTGCGTATATCCTGAATCTTGCTCATCACATCCAGCGAAAAAGCGTCAATCCGCAGGGATGGCAGGGAGATATTGATTTTTTTCTCTGTGCATTCCTCTATCAGAAAGTCGATCAGCTCCGGCAGACGGCTGTAATCGCTGGAGCTCAGGGAACTCAGGGAAATCTCTTCATGTCCGGTATTTTTCAGCATCTCCAGAGCATATTTTTTCAGCATCTCCACATCCCGCTCCCGCACCGGCCGGTACAGCTGCCCCGCCTGGCAGAAACGACAGCCTCGGATACATCCCCGCTGAATCTCCAGCACCACCCGGTCCTGCGTCACCTTTATGTAGGGCACCACCGGTTTCATGGGATAGTAAGTGTCCGACACCTGCATCTCCACCTCTTTTAGCACGGTCCGGGGAACTCCCTCCTCCGTGGGCTCAAAGCTCTCGATGGTGCCGTCCTCATGGTAAGTCACTCTGTAGAACCGGGGGACATATATACCTGGCAGTCCGGCGGCACGGCGCAGGAATTCAACCCGCCCGCAGCCCTCTTTTTTGCAGGATTTATAGAGATCCAGCAGACTGCGGTACTGGGTTTCCCCCTCTCCGATATAGAACAGGTCAAAAAAATCCGCAACAGGCTCCGGATTGTAGACGCAGGGACCGCCGCCGATGACAATGGGACAGTCCTCTCCCCTCTGTTCTGCCAGCAGCGGTATCCCCGATAAATCCAGCACCTGCAGGATATTGGTATAGCACATCTCATACTGTATGGTGATACCCAGAAAATCCATATTTTTTACAGGCTCCTGGGATTCAAGGCAAAAGAGGGGGATTTTTTGCTGTCTCATGATGGCGTCCAGATCCACCCAGGGGGAATAGACCCGCTCGCACCACACGTCCTCCCAGCTGTTGAACATATCATACAGGATCTGGATTCCCAGGTGGGACATGCCGATCTCGTACACGTCCGGAAAACACATGGCAAAGCGCACCTCCACCTGGGACTTGTCCTTTACCACCGCATTTACCTCGTTGCCGATATATCTGGCAGGCTTTTCTATTTTCATCAGGATATCATCTGACAGGGCCAGATTTTCTGTCATCATTTCTTATATTCCTTTCCAGGTTAAATCATGTGTTTCTTCCAGTATAAGGCATATGGTGAATAAAAGCAAACAAAAAGTCAAAACAAGATTATGGAAAGTATACTTGACATTTTATAATAAATGACATATACTGAGAATGTAAAGCATGCTTTCCGTGAAAATCAGAAAGGAGTGAGACATTGAAAAACCGACTAGAAGAAATTCGCAAAGCGAGAGGAATTAAACAGGAAGAATTGGCTGTGGCGCTTGAAGTATCCCGCCAGACCATCGGGTCGCTTGAAAATGGCAGATATAATCCGTCAATTATGTTGGCCTTTAAAATTGCCCGCTATTTTGGGATGACAATTGAAGAAATATTTATTTACGAGGAGGAATCACAATGAAAAAAATAAAAAATTATGTCATTATTGCGATAGGCGTCATCTTGCTGATAACAGGATTGTATTTAGTGAAAATAACGGTATCATCCGGGGCATTTATGACGGCATTGCCATATGTATGTATAGGGGTAGGCTGTGGCGCTTTTGGACACGGCATGGGTAACATTATATCAATCAAAATCATGTCAAAATATCCTGATGTGCAAAAGCGGATGGACATTGAGAATAAAGACGAACGAAACGCAATGATTGCCAATCGGGCTAAGGCAAAGGCTTATGACGTAATGACTTTTGTATTTGGGGCGCTGATGATTGCGTTTGCTCTTATGGGCGTAGATATGATACCGGTCCTGCTTTTGGTTTTCGCTTATCTGTTTGTGCATGGATATGCCGTTTATTACCGCTGCAAATATGAAAAAGAGATGTAGAATGGCAGGGCAGATCACGGACATGACTTTGATCTGCCCTGGCTAAGGCTGGGAAGTGTAGTCTATTTGAATATACTCTCTGATCTGCTGGCTGGTCAGCCCAAACAGGGTATCCCCCCTGCGGTCGGCCAGAGCCAGCAGGCACACCAGTATGGCCGCCAGCAGAATCCGCAGCCCCAGAGTGCCGCCCCTTGTGCCCGATCTGTCTCCCATACCGCTGTGATCCGCCTCATCGCTATAGGAATAGGGCGGCTCCTCCTCAAAATAGCTGAGAGTCCGGCCGTAGAGCAGCTGCTCCCGCTGTCCCAGATCCTGCCTGTCCTGTTGATACCGCTCCCTGACCTGTCTTGTCAGCTGCAGTTTCTGCTGTGTGGAGAAATCGCCCATAATCGCTCCCGCCTTTCCCATTTGCCTGCTAATTCATTGTATGAGAAAGATCGTGCGCCTAACACTATTTTTCCTCTTCACCGCTTCTTTCCACAATCTTTTGAAAAAAACAGCTGCGTGAGCCGGTATGACAGGCCGCTCCCACCTGATGAATCCGGGCCAGCAGGGTATCTCTGTCGCAGTCAGCCGTCAGAGACTGCACATACTGATAATGGCCGCTGGTCTCCCCTTTCAGCCACTGCTGTCTGCGGCTGCGGCTGTAGTAGTGCATCATGCCCGTGCGCAGCGTATCGCCGTAGGCCTGTTTGTTCATATAGGCCATCATCAGCACCTCGCCGTTCTCCGCATCCTGTATGACCACCGGCACCAGTCCCTGGGAATCCTTTTTCAGATCCTCCCAGGCTAGAGAGGCGGTCCAGTCCATTTTCTGTCCGGGATTTGCGTATCTCATGTGCATGTATCGTCTCCTCCTACAGCTTGCCCTTGGTGCTGAGCACTCCGGAGAGCCTCGGCTCCGGGGCGGTGGCCTGGTCAAGGGCTTTGGCGAAGGCTTTGAACATGGCCTCAATCATATGATGGTTGTTGCCTGGCTGCAGCATCCGCAGATGCAGATTCATACCCGCGCTGTAGGAGACTGCGTAGAAAAACTCCCTCACCAGCTCCGTCTCCAGCTCTCCCACTCGTTCTGCGGTAAAATCACAGTCAAACTGCAGATAAGGCCTGCCGCACAGATCTACGGCGCACAGGGCCAGAGATTCGTCCATGGGCAGAATGAAATAACCGTAACGGCAAATACCCGCCTTGTCCCCCACAGCCTCCCGGATCGCCTGTCCCAGCACAATTCCGGTATCCTCCACCGTGTGGTGTCCATCCACCTCCAGATCGCCCTTGACCTTGCACGTCAGATCAAAAAAGCCGTGCCTTGCAAAACCCTCCAGCATATGGTCTAAAAACCCAATGCCGGTGTGTACCTCCGCTTTTCCGCTGCCGTCCAGATTCAATGTAATCTCAATCTCTGTCTCCTTCGTCTTGCGGATTACCTTGCCGATCCGTTCCATACTCTTCCTTTCCGTGGGCACCGCAATCTGATGCGGCAACACCCCTGCAATATATTTTTTCACTCCTCAAACCGAACCCGGATGCTGCCCGCGTGGGCGGTCAATCCCTCGCTCTCGGCAAACAGTTCAATATCCTTATGTACTGCCTGCAGCGCCTCCCGGGAATAGGAAATGATGCTGGTTTTTTTCACAAAATCATCCACATTCACCGGCGAAAAGAATTTGGCCGTGCCATTGGTGGGCAGAATGTGGTTGGGGCCCGCAAAATAGTCTCCCAGCGGCTCCGAGCTGTATTCTCCCAGGAAAATCGCTCCGGCATTTTTGATGCGCGTCATGGTGTCAAAAGGATTTGCGGTCAAAATCTCCAGATGCTCGGAGGCGATATCGTTGGCGGCGTCTATGGCGTCCTCCATGTTTTTGGCCAACAGGATATATCCGTAGTTGTCCAAGGATTTCTCAATGATCTCCCGGCGGGACAACTGTTTTACAAAACCGTCCACTTCCTCGGACACCCGCTCCGCCAGCTTGCGGGAGGTGGTGATCAGTATGGCGCTGGCCAGTTCATCATGCTCTGCCTGGCTTAAAAGGTCTGCCGCCACATACCGGGGATTGGCGGTCTCGTCCGCCAGCACTAAGATTTCGCTGGGTCCGGCGATGGAGTCAATGCTCACATGTCCATACACCGCCTTCTTGGCCAGGGCCACAAAGATGTTGCCGGGACCGGTGATCTTGTCCATCTTGGGGACAGACTCCGTTCCGTAGGCCATGGCGGCGATGGCCTGCGCTCCGCCGGCCTTGTAGATCGTGCCCACACCCGCGATATCCGCCGCAACCAGGGTTCCGGGATTCACCTTGCCGTCCGCACCGGGGGGCGTGGTCATAATGATATCCCTCACTCCCGCTACCGTGGCGGGCACCACATTCATCAATACGCTGGAGGGATAGGCCGCCTTGCCGCCGGGCACATACACGCCCACCCGTCCTATGGGAGTGAACCGTATGCCCAGTATGGTGCCGTCCTCTTTGGAGTCAAACCAACTGTTGCGCAGCTGTTTCTCGTGAAAGGCACGAATGTTGGCTGCGGATTTCCGAATGACCTCCACCAGCGCAGGGTCCATTTGGTCGTATGCCTCCTGAATCTCCTCCGCCGTCACGCGGATATTTTCCGGCGTCAGCTGATACTTGTCAAATTTCAATGTGTATTCAAACAAGGCCTTGTCGCCGCCTGTCTTCACGGCAGTCAAGATCTCATTCACTGTCCCCTCATATTCAGAATAGTTGTTGGGACTTCTCTTTAACAGATCATTCAGCACATTTTTGCGGGTGCCTTCCGTCAATTCTACAATTCTCATGTCTTTTTCTCCCTATCTGCCTGGATTGCCCAGAACCCAAATGTGTATTTTTACAGCCTGTCCCGCATTCTGTAGATCAGATCCTTAATGCGCTCCGTCTCCATCTGCATGCTCACCGGATTCACAATCATCCGGGCCGACAGGGGACAGATTTCCTCCAGCACTTCCAGACCGTTCTCCTTCAGTGTGCCCCCGGTCTCCACAATATCTACAATCACGTCCGACAGCTGTACCAGCGGTCCCAGTTCCACGGAGCCGTTCAGCTTTATGATATCTACCGTCTGATGTTTTTTGTTGTAAAAGTACTCCCTGGCAATGTTGGGATACTTGCTGGCCACGCGGATTCTCTCGTGATGCTGCAGCAGCTCCTCGGCCTCCCGTGGACCGCAGACACACATGCGGCACTTGCCGAAACCGAGATCCAGCACCTCGTAGACATTGCGGTTCTCCTCCAATATGGTGTCCCGTCCCACAACGCCGATATCGGCTGCGCCGTACTCCACATAGGTGGGCACATCCGGTCCCTTCGCCAGGAAAAAGCGCAGTTTCAACTCCTCGTTGACAAAAATCAGTTTTCTGGAGCTTTTGTCCTTCATCTCCTCACAGGTGATGCCGATCTGCTCCAGCAGTTCCAGGGTCTTGCTGGCCAGACGGCCCTTCCCCAACGCAAATGTCAAATATCTTCCGTCACTCATAATTACCTCTATCCGCATAAATGGGCAAGCCCATGATATACGCTTTCAATCAATGTTATTGCCGCACCAGCAATGTGGGGATTCCCTGCCTGCGGCTCTCTCTGGCCTCCCGGAGCTTTTCCGCGTAATCCTCCGCCGTGTAGGTCAGCACCTTTTTCTCTGTGCCCTGGGGCAGAGGAGCCTTCTGGTACTGCGCCGCCTCCAGCACATCATCGATAACCATGGCAAAACCTATGGCCGGGGCGTCCTTTCCGAACTGCTTAAGCAGCGTGTCATAGCGTCCGCCCTTGACAATGGGCGCACCCACGCCGTAAGTGTAGGCCTTGAAAATGATCCCTGTGTAATAGTGATACTTGCTGAGCATCCCCAGGTCAAAGGACACATATTCCTCCACTCCATAGAGTTTCAGAATTTCATATATGGACTCAAGGCGCTGTATCGCCGCCAGAGAACGACTGTTATGTACAGACTCCCGGGCCGCCTTCAGGGAATCGGTGGAACCGAACAGATCCGCCGCCTTCAGCAGGGTACTGCGGTAGGGTTCAGGAACCCCTCGCTGTTCCAGCAGTTCCTGGGCCGCAAAATAATTTTTCCCGGAAATATACTCCCTCAGCTGCTCCTCCGTCTCTGTATCCAGCCCGGCCTCCTGGCATATTCCCTTAAAATATTCCACCTGTCCCACACTGATCTGAAATTGCTCAAGGCCCGTGTTTTTCAGTGCCTCGATGACCAGGCTGATCATCTCCGCATCCGCCTCCACACTGTCCTCTCCCACCAGCTCCGCCCCAATCTGTGTGACTTCCTTCAGCTTGCCCTGCAGATTGGAGGTATTGGTAAATGTATTGCCCAGATAACAAAACCTGATAGGCTCCGTTGCCTCCATGAAATACTTGGCGGCGCAGCGGGCAATGGAGGGAGTGAAATCTGGCCGTAGCACCAGCGTATTGCCCTCCTTGTCAAAAAACTTATACAATTCCTTGGAGGGTGTGGTTCCAATCTCCCGGGAAAACACGTCAAAATATTCAAAGGTGGGCGTCTGGATATCCTCGTAGCCATAGCCCGTTATGGTATCGTGGAGCTTTTGCTCCACATACAGCTTGCCCGCATATTCTTTTCCGTAAATATCCCTCACGCCCTCAGGCGTGTGCAGCAGTCTCTTGCTCATATGTCTGTGACCTTTCTTTTCCTGTAAACCCAATGCGCTTTATCACTTCACAGTGCTAATTGGGTAGCATGTGAAAGAGTTAAACTTCTTGTAGTATACCTAAAACATGCAGGTCTGTCAACCCCTAAGTTTCCTCATTTTCCCGCCGCTGTAAATCCAGCTGCAGCATATCCAGATAGGGCACCAGTATTCCGTGCTTTTTAGGCAGGAAAAAATGTTCGTCCAACTCCTCGTAGCGAAAGCTCTTGCGGCCGCCCTCCCTGGCGCGCTGCCAGAACCGCAGCAGATCCGCAAAGGGCAGGTAGTACAGCTGATCTCTGTGGGTGTAAAAAATCAGAAAAAAGGCCATGCCGCCCTGTTGTTCAAAGCGCTCCATGAACTGTACCTGATGTTCGTGGATATTCTGCAGGGAAAAGGTGTCAACAGCGCACTCCTTTGCGTCAAAGCAGACCGGAATGCCCTGGACAGCCCCGATATAATCCACCGTGCTCTTCTGTTCAAAATAGGCCAGGGTTATATGCCTGGTCTGCTGATCCATCTTAATGGGCGTGATGGGGGTGGGAATCTTCTGTATCAGCGCCAGTCCCCCCTCCGCATAGCGCTCGTTGGTGCGGTTGACCATATCCTCCAGTGTGGAGCCTCTAAGCCCCCGGGAATTCCATGTAGCCATTATTTTTCCCCTCCCAAAGCCTCAAGCCCCGCCAGAATGGATTCATAGCATGCGGGCAACGGCGCCTGTATGCTCCTGCCGCCAAGCGGCGCCAGCGCTCCCTCCAGGGCCGGGAATTCCAGCCTATAAGCATGGAGCAGCTGCCAGTGCAGATCAAACTGTAGCTGAAATAATCGGTTGACACGGGCGTTGCCGTATTTATGGTCTCCCACCAGCGGATGTCCCGTGGAGGCCAAATGCGCCCGTATCTGATGGGTCTTGCCGGTAATCAGCTCAACCTCCAGCTCCGTAAAAGACAACTCCTTTGCAGGAATACAGTATTGTCTCAGCGGACGGCAGACAGTGCGGATATAGTCTCCAGGTCCTCGGGAGCTGACAGTCACCCGGTTAGTGCGGGAGTCCTTTTGCAGATAGCCCTGAATCTCTCCCATATCTCCTGTCCCCGGCAATCCCACACAGACGGTTCTGTAGAATTTCCGCACCCCGCGGCTGCGGATCAACTCACTGAGGGCCTGACTGCCGGGCAGGGATTTGCCACACAGCACCAGGCCGCTGGTATTGCGGTCCAGCCGGTTACAGACCGAGGGTTTGAACAGCCGAAACTGTCCGGAACTCATGGCCCCCGCATCCAGCAGATAGCCGATCATCCACTCATTGAGACTCAGATCTCCGGCTTTTGCCTGCTGGGTCAGCACACCCGCGGGCTTGTCAAGAATCAGCACATGAGCGTCCTCATAGAGCACCGACACGCCCTGCAGCTGCCTGTACGCCCGGCGATACACATCCTCCCTGTCCGGGTCTCCCGGACGGTTCATCTGTACCTGAGCGGTCTGTGCCGTAGATATATCAGCGCCGATACCATTTGTCTGAGCAGCCGTCTCTCCTGCCCTCTCATCCCGTCCGGGCAGATAGCCGCCGAATTTTAAGATCGTCTCATCCGCCAGCCACAGAGCCACCTGATCTTTCAGCTGCAGGATTTCTCTGCCCTCCGCCTTCCTGCCGTTCAACGTGATATTCTTTTTGCGGAGCATTTTATAAAAGAAACCAGGCGGCGCTCCGGGCAGATATTTTCCCAGAAATTTATCCAGCCGCTGCCCTGCCTGATTGGTCTCGATTTCCAAGCTTACCATTTTACAACACCACCGATTTCAGAGTTTGGACAATGCCCTCCGTATTGCCTGTCTCCGTCTCCAGCGCCTGCAGCTGCCGAAGCCTTTCTTTATATTTTGCCAGATCGGTAAAAATTTTGACCGTCACGTTTTTATGGCTGTCCGCCTTTAAAATCGGCTCCAGATGGGTCTGAAAGTCTTTTTCGGGGAACTCACTTTTCTCGCTGTAGCCACAGACCGTATTGCCCTTCACCACCATATGTCCCACCTCGAAGGTCTTGGAGTAGGAGGTAAATACCATGTCATACAGGCAGGAAAGCTTCCCCTCGCAGGGCGCGAGTTCCGCAGCCGTCTCCCGGCCAAGTCCCTTGTAGCGAAGGAACATGATCATGCTCACCGCGCTCTTGCTGGCGGGCAGACAGCCCAGCACCGCCGCCACCGTCAGCAGATTCAGCTTATTCCCCGTGGCGATATAGCCCGCCGCAAACAGGGCGAGCGCAATCCCGAAGTACAGCACCGTCCGTAGAATCTCATACACTCTCTGGGTGCGGATATAGTCTCTGCTCCCCTTATAGTCCTCTCCCGAAAACAGACGGAGAATACTTTTGATACCGTTCTTTTTACCCATTTTTGTCATTCCTCTCATTTATTCCGGCAGCCGCAGCAGCGCATGCTGACACCACTCAAACAGGGTGGAAAATGCGCTGTCGAAATCATAATCCCCATCGCCCTTTAAGGCCATGCTGAGGGCCAGTACCTTTTTGTCCTCCTCATCCTGCAGCGCACCAAGCAGTTCCTGCTTTGTGCGCAGAAAATCGCCGCTGCTCAGATAATGCATATTCTGCAGGATAAAAAAGGCGGATTTACAGGTATAGGGGAAAGCGGAAATATTGCGTTCCCGATCGGCGTGGATATAGCGGTGGCAAAGTTCGTGAAACAGATTGCCCAGGCTCAGTTTCACATAATTTTTCTCATCTTCGGCAGTGTATGGCGGCATATAATCTGCCAACTTTCCATAATAATCTTTCGTGGTGTGCAGCAGCTGGCATATCTCCAGAGGATTCCAGTGCCGCATTTCTTCCTTCCCACAGATAAAGCCGCAGGATCTGTCATAGTCACCTACCTTGACCAATATTTCCCGGTAGCTTTTCAGATCCGCCGCCGTCATATCCTCCAGAATAACCATAATGTCAATATCGCTGTTTTCCGTCGCCTCGCCCCGAAGATAACTCCCCTGCAGGCCGAGATACAGCAGTCGGTCTCCAAAGAAGGATTTCAGTTCTGTTGTCAGGCTTTCTATATATGTTTCTATTCTAAACATTCCGGATCTCCAATCTCTTCATTGCCAGGATTTCAGCCCTTCAATGTCCGTATTGCCGCAGTAATAACTGTGTGGGGCAAAACCTTGCAGACTGCTTCAAATGCCTGTATGGGCAAGCTGCACACGGATCTGGGGCGCTTTAAACAGGCGTCCCGGAGGGCCTGGCTCACCACACGACCCGGCGTTACCAGCGTCAGTTTCTTAATGGAAAGGGTGGAGCCGTGCCGCTCTGCGATATCGAAGAAAGGTGTATCCACCGGTCCGGGACATACGCTGGTCACATAGATTCCCCGTCCCCTCAGCTCCTGACGCAGCGCCAGCGAAAAGCTGTCCACATAGGCCTTGGTGGCAGCGTAGACCGCAAATCCCGGCTGGGCAACAAAGGAGGCGCTGGAGGCCATCTGAATGATTCGGGAGCCTCTGCACATATAGGGAAGGCAGCAGCGGGTGACGGCGGTGAGGGCCTCACAGTTCAGCCGCACCATGCCTGTCTGCTCCTGGAGCTTTAACTCCGCCACATCCCCGATAATGCCATAGCCGGCGCTGTTTACCAGCATCCTGATCCGGCAGCGCTGCTCCCGCAGCATATCCCGGAGTCTGTCGATCTGGGCGGGGATGGTGATGTCCATGGACAGCAAACGGGTATTGTTGCGCATCTGCTCCGCCAGGGTTTTCAGTTTCTGCCTGTCTCTGGCAATCAGCCAGATCTCGTCCGTCTTGCGCAGATGGGCGTCAATTTGCAGGGCAAACTCCATACCAATGCCGGAGGAGGCCCCTGTGATAATTACAATATTTTTGGACATAATCTGTTTTTCCTTTCTATATTATACTCACTAACGATTAGATTTTCCTTTCCGCACAGTACATGTCGCCCGATTATGCGGCATGTGCTGTGCGGAAATTGGAAAATTTTTTAATATTATCCGCCTTTTTTCTTGTGAATATTGCGTATCGTCTTTCTTTTTCCGTTTCCTTTGGAAGACCTGCCTCTCTCCTGCACTGCATTGCCCTGAGGTACGTTTCTGCGCTTATCTCCCTGCCCTGCTTTCTTCGGGCGTATCAAACACTTTTTGTCATAGCCGATCAGGTCCGTCCTGCCCGCCCGGGTCAGCGCCTCATAGACCAGGTCGTAATTCTTGGGGTTGCGGTATTGGATCAGGGCCCGCTGCATGGCTTTTTCATGGGGATTGCGGCACACATACACGGGTTTTAGATCCAGATCCAGCCCCGTGTAGTACATCACTGTGGATATGGTGGAGGGCGTGGGATAAAAATCCTGCACCTGTTCCGGCATATACCCCAGATCCCGCAGATACTCCGCCAGCTCTATGGCCTCCTTCAGGGTGGAACCCGGATGGGAGGACATCAGGTATGGCACCAGAAACTGGTTCCTGCCCAGCTCTCTGTTCAGTTTTTCATATTTGTGCACAAAGCGCTCATACACGGCGTTCTCTGGCTTTCCCATCCGCTGCAGTACTGCGTCGGAGATATGCTCCGGCGCCACCTTCAGCTGACCGCTGACATGATGCTCCACCAGTTCCCGGAAAAAAGTATCGTCCGCATCCGCCATCAGATAGTCAAAACGGATACCGGAGCGCACAAAGACCTTTTTTACTCCCTCCAGACTGCGTAGCTTTCGCAGCAGTTCCAGATAGTCGCTGTGGTCCACGGTCAGATTGCCGCAGGGCCTCGGGAACAGACACTGCTTATTCTGGCATACCCCGCAGGTCAGCTGTTTTCGACAGGAAGGCTGCCGGAAATTGGCGGTGGGACCTCCCACATCATGAATGTAGCCCTTGAAGTCCGGATCCTGCGTCAACAGCCGGGCCTCCTCCAAAATGGATTCGTGGCTCCTGGCCTGTATAGTCCTGCCCTGGTGAAAGGTGAGGGCGCAAAAGCTGCAGCCCCCGAAACACCCTCGATTGCTTATCAGGGAAAACTTGATCTCCGCAATGGCGGGGACGCCACCGGCCTCCTCGTAGGATGGATGATAGGTGCGGGCATAGGGCAGCGCATACACATCGTCCATCTCCTGCATGGTCAGAGGCGGCTGGGGCGGATTCTGTACCACATAGCTCCCCCCGGGATAAGCTTCCGCCAGTGTTTTGCCGTTGATAAAGTCCGTGTTTCGGTACTGTATGCCAAAGCTGCGGGCATAGGCCGTCTTATCTGCCTTCATCTCCTCATAGGAGGGCAGCCGGATACAATCCCGCAGACCGCTGATATCCTTTGTCTTATACACAGTTCCCGGGATAAAGGTGATGTCCTTTACCGCAATACCGCTGTTTAAGGCGTCCGCTATCTCCACAATGGATCTTTCCCCCATGCCGTAGGAGATCAGGTCCGCCTGGCTGTCCAGCAGAACGGAACGCTTAAAGCTGTCCGTCCAGTAGTCATAGTGGGCCATGCGCCGCAGACTGGCCTCGATACCGCCGATAATCACAGGCACGTCCCGATAGCTTTTGCGTATCAGATTGCCATAGACCACCGTGGCGTGGTCAGGGCGTTTTCCCATGACGCCGCCGGGAGTATAGGCATCGGTACTGCGTCTTTTTTTTGACACGGAATAGTGATTGACGCAGCTGTCCATATTGCCTGCGGAAATCAGAAAAGCAAGCCGGGGCCTGCCCAGTATCCGTATGCTTTCCTCGTCCTTCCAGTCCGGCTGAGAGATAATGCCCACACTGTAGCCGTGGGTTTCCAATACTCTGCTGATAATGGCATGTCCAAAGGAGGGGTGATCCACGTAGGCGTCCCCGATCACATAGACAAAATCCAATTGCTCTATCCCGCGGTCCTCCAGGTCCTGTTTACATATGGGTAAAAATGCTTTACTCCACATTGTACGCCCCTCCGTCCTCTTCTGTCAGCAGCAGATTGTAGTCGGTGATATAGTAGTCTGCCAACTCCCGTTTTTGCCGGTTCTGATACAGAGAGTAGGCGTCCTCCACGGCGGCAACCTTCATACCTGCGCTCTTGCCCGCCTGGATGCCGGCCACAACGTCCTCAAACACCAGACATTCCCCGGCGCTCACCCCCAGTCTTCCCGCCGCCTCCAGATAGATGTCCGGCCAGGGCTTTCCATGAGCCACCTCGCAGCCGGTGACAACTGTGTCAAAAAAGTCCGTCAGACCGTGGGCGGCCAGCACCGCCTCCGCCAGCTCCTGCGAATTGCTGGTGGCAACCGCCATTTTCACGCCCCTGGCGCGATAATATGTCAGAAAATCTCTGACTCCGGGCTTTAGGGGCACCTCCTGCGTATATTTTTCCCAGGCCATGCGGTTCCAGTCGGCCTTCATCTCCTCCAGGGAGTCCGGTATGGAAAAACGCTCTTTGAAATACAGCGCTGTCTCCGAAAAACTCATGCCCTCTATGCTGGCCTGCAGATCGTCCGGCAGCTCCAGGCTAAAGCGGCCCAGATATTCAATGTCGATTTTCTTCCAGATCCACATGGAGTCCACCAGAGTGCCGTCCAGATCAAATAGAAAGGCTTTTTTATCTTGAAATATCATGTCGCAGTTTCTCCTGTTCCTCGGCTGTCAGGGGACGAAAGGCTCCCGTCTCCAGATCCTCCGGCAGAGTCAGACTGCCAAAGGAGAGGCGCTTCAAGTACAGCACCTCATTGCCCACGGTCCGAAGCATCCGCTTGATCTGGTGATACCGTCCCTCCCGGATTGTGAGCAGCAATTCGCCCTGTTCATTCAACTGTGCCCTGGCGGGCAGAGTGGGCTTTTCATCCCCTATATCCACTCCCTGCTCCAGAGCCTCCAGCTCCTTCGCCTCCACCGGCCGGGCTGTGCGCACCAGATAACATTTATCCACATGATACTTGGGAGACAGCAGGCGGTGAGCCAGCTCGCCGTCGTTGGTCAGCAGCAATAGACCTTCCGTATCCTTGTCCAGCCGCCCCACCGGCGAAATATCTGTCGTATTGACCCCGGTCAGCAGATCCAGCACAGTCCGCTCCCGCATATCCTCCGTGGCGGTTATCACACCCTGAGGCTTGTGCAGCATATAATAGCGATAGCGGGCGTAGTCCACCGCCTGTCCCTGGCAGCAAATCTGCTCCTGGCCGCTGACCTTCTGCTCCGGCTTTTTGCAGATCTGCCCGTCTATCGTGACCAGTCCCTTGCGGATAAATTCTTTTACCTGGCTGCGGGTGCCCATCCCGGCGTCCGCCAGCAGTTTGTCCAGTCGAATCATCATAATTTCTTCTTTCCGGAATATATTTTATCGAAACATGAAAAAGGAAAAGCCATATCGTGACATACACTTTGCTTTTTCTGCTGTTGTTCATCCTGATTCTGACCCATGCCTCGGAGGCCGCCGCCTACGCTGCGGAAGGTTTTCTTTTGTGGTATTCCAAGATGATCCCCTCTCTGCTGCCTTTTATGATCCTGTCCGGACTGATGATCCGCATGGGGCTGTCCCACAGACTGGGAAAATGGTTACAGCCTGTATTGAAACCTCTGCTGCGCTGTCGGTCGGAGGTAAACTATGGGGTAATCATGGGATTTCTCTGCGGTTTTCCCATGGGGGCGCGGGTGGCGGCCCAGCTGTACCGGGACGGCAAAATCAATCGGCTGGAGGCCCGCTTTCTGCTGGCATTCTGCAACAATATCGGCCCGGTATATCTCTGCAGCTTTGTGCTGCCCCTGCTGGGGCGCAGAATGACCTGGCCCTATGTAGTGGGAATGTACGGGATACCGCTGCTCTACGGAATGGTTCTGCGCAGAACCCTGTTCAGGGAGCTGCCCCAGCCTCCAAGCTCCTCCAAAAAACTCCGCCGCACCACGGCTTTCGATGCCCCGGCTGGAAATTTATCCGCCGGGTTGCTGACGCATCTGGACGATGCGGTACAGTCCGGGCTGCAGGGTATACTCAGTCTGTGTGGCTATATGATTCTATTCAATCTGTTGAATCTGGCGCCCCACCTTCTCCTGCCCGGCGGTGCGGACAGCATGCTCTCCCCTCTGCTGGAGATCACCGGGGGACTGCACCGGCTGGGACAGAGCTGCCCTCTGTACAGTCTGCTGCTCCTGCCCTTCGGGGGTCTCTCCTGTATCGCCCAGACCTACAGCATGATTCACGACACCGATCTGCCGCTGGGGGAATATGTGGTCCACAAACTCCTGTTGACCGCACTGACCGCCATTTATTATCTAGCCTGGAAATGCCTGTTCCCTCATCATTTCCTTCTGTGACGTCTCCGGTGCTGTCCAGCGGAGCGCAGTATCTGGATCACCAGCATCAGCGCTACCAGGGCGGCGGCAGCCAACAGGCTCACCAGAAGGAAATCCTGAATACGAACTCCATATTCGGGACTTTCAGCCTCCGGCTCTCCCCGGCTGTCCAGCCATCCACCGGCGGACGCCGGTTGGCTCTCCGGGGATTCTTCGGAGGCACCTGCTGCGGTTCCCAGCGTTTCCACGCTCTCCGGCACTTCCTCCTGCGGGCTGCGGAAGATCATGTATCCCTCAAGCACATTGCTCTCTGTCGTCATCTCGAACTGATTGTATGCCTTGACACAAATGCGAGGCATGGTCTCCTCCGGAATCTGAAGCGCCACTTGAAACACATCCTGATACTCCCCGGTCAGAGTGTTGCTGCCCGGCCAGGGCTGTCTGGGAGAGTAGGTCAAGCCGCCATCCAAACTGTACGCATAGTAGATCAACGGGCTGTCATAGTCCGCCGCCGACACCTGAATCACGGCTTCCAGTCCCCCGTAATCCTCCGATATGCGCTCAATGCTGCAGATCTCCGGAGCCGTGGTATCCTGCAGCGTGGACGCTACTACCGTATTTGTATCCATGGCATACACCTTCTGTAAAAAAGCGTCCTCCGGCTCTCCGCTGTAATCGATTCCCAGACTTTCACTGGACAGTCCCAAGAACCTGGCGATGGCCTCCGCATCCTCATAGCCGAAAGCCTCCTGCTTTTCCTTGGTGTCACAGTAGGGATAGTCTCTCACCTCGTCCACATGGCAGTGCTCAATGAGAACCGCGGGGATCTCCAGCGCCACCGCCTCCCGCAGAATGCCGTAATAATCTGTTCCCCTGTCATTTTTGCGGGTTTTGATACCCCGTATGAACAGCCCCTTCTCCTGTAATCTTGAGAGCAGAGTACATCCGAACTGGTAGCCGTAGACATTATAGGGAGCCGTCAGGGGCACCCACACCTCAGAGCCGAACAGCTCATGAATCTCCGATGCGTTGTAATGTATGCTGAACAGATAGTCAGCTCCCACACTTTTTGCGAACATGGCCCTGTCCGCGAGACTTGATTCTGTGTCGTCGGTGCGGGTCAGGTACACGGTTACGCCGTCATACTGGGTCAGTCTGTCATACAGCGCCAGCGCCGTTGTCAGAGTCATCTCCTTCTCGCAGAATCCGTTTTCCTTGGTTCCCTCGTTCGATCCGCCATGTCCGGGGTCTATCACCACCACAATGTCCTCATCCTGCCGGCGAAAATAGTACGCCGCCTCCCCGGGCAGCGCCACAGAGACAAACATTCCGACAATAAGCAATATGGCCGCAGCAATCTTTATAAAGTTAGAAAAACCGGTTTCTCGCTGAAACCGGTTTTGTATTCTCCTAAAGCTCCTCATCTGCATCCTCAACATTCTGAAGCACCACATCCTCATATTCATCCGCCGGATGCAGTTCGTTTCTGTTTGACTGGATGATATCCCGGTAATGGTTCATGGAACCGATCAGATTCTCATATCCCGTTCTGGCCGACTGACTTGTCGAGGAGATAATATTCTCCAGGTGGGAAAGCATATCGTCCATATACTGAACGGCAGCGGTCCGCATGTTATTGGCCTCTATGATGGCGTTGTCCAGAATATCCTGGGCCTGCTGGGAAGCCATCGTCACCACCTCATTGGCCTGGGCGTAAGCCTGCTGCATGATCTCATGCTCGTTAATCAGCTCATTGGTATGTACCGTCGCCTCATTGATCAGCGCCTCCGCCTTGGCACGGGCATCATTCAGGATTGCCTCCTTGTTGCTGATAATCTTCTGATACCGCTTGATTTCATCCGGCGTCTTCATCCGCAGATCCCGCAACAGTTCATCGATCTCTTCCTTGTTCACGATAATCTTGGTGCTGGACAGAGGCTGATATTTACAGCTGTCAATGTACTCCTCGATTTCATCAATTAACTGTTCAATTCTGCTACTCATGTAACCCTCCATATTTACCAATACTGCATGTCGCAGGTGTTTCTTCCCGCCGCAGAGCTACACCCTGCATCTCGGTCAGCGGTATCCGTATTTTTGATAGATCAGCTCCGCTTCCCACTCGGGAACACACTTGGTAATATCCCCGTTAAAGCTTGCAAATTCCTTCACGCTGGTGGAACTCAGATACGCATATTCCAGACTGGTTGTCAAAAATATGGTGTCCAAAGCATCCTTGGACATCTGGCGGTTGGCCTGGGCAATCTGTAGCTCGTACTCAAAATCCGTGATGGCCCGCAGTCCCCTGACCGCAATCTGAAATCCCTTATCCTTGCAATAGTCAATCAAAAGTCCACTGAAACTGTCAATTTTCACATTGGGCAGTTCCTTAGTTGCCTCCTCTAATATATTAACACGTTCTTCCACAGAAAACAATGGTGTCTTTTGCGTATTATTTAAAACTGCCACCGTCAGTTCGTCAAACATGGATGCCGCCCGCTTGACAATGTCCAGATGTCCTAGGGTCATGGGATCAAAACTGCCCGGATATACTGCTCTCTTCATAGGGTATTTACCTCTTTTCTGATAAAAATATGTTTATTTGTCTTGTAGAGTTTTTCTCTGACAACCGAAAAACCCAGTTCCTTCGCGTAATCTATATGTGTGTCCAGAGACGCCTCCACCACGATCAGAGTGTTCTCCGTCACAAAACGCATACCCCGCAGGGCCTCCAGCACCCGTCTCTCATGTTCCTGCCCATAGGGAGGGTCCATAAAAAGCAGGTCTACCTCTTCCTCCCTTATGCCCGACAGGGCCGCCACCGCGTCCTGTTTCAGGACGACGGCTCTGTCCTCAAAACGGGTAAACTGCAGATTGTGGGAAATACAGCTTAAAGGCTCCCTGGCATTTTCAATGAAATAAGCTTTTCGTGCCCCCCTGCTCAGGGCCTCTATGCCGATGCCGCCGCTGCCGCTGAACATATCCACAAACAAGCAGCCTGGAATGTCATTCTGCAAAATATTGAACAGCGTCTCCTTGATTCTGTCCGTGGTGGGCCTTGTCTCCTGCCCCTGTGGAGTCTTTAACGGAAGACTCCTGGCCGTGCCCGCTATCACTCGCATAATCTCTCTCCCCGACTTCTTTGCTCACGCCTCTATAACATCTGAAATCTACATGAAGAATTGCCTCATTTCCGGCAATTCTTCGGTACAAGATTAGAATTTCTTGTCGGGCCACCCTCTGTGGGCCGACATTAGAAATTCTTCTTGTACTATGCTCTGACTTTCACACCCTTGGAATCTCTCTTGCCCAGTTTCAGGCCGTTCAACACCAGGTTTTTGCTCTTGTAGGGGATGGACGCCTCCACGGCATTCTGAATATAATATACGCTCTCAACCAGGTCTTTTTCACCCAGTTTCATGCCTCTCACACCCACGGCGCCCTTTTTCTTCTCAGGGATTTCTTCAATGGAGAAACGCAGGAAAAATCCCTCTCTGGACTGAAGTACAATATTCTTCTGATCGTGGAGACAGACGATGCTGACCACACGGTCTCCCTCCTGGAGCTTGGTGGCCGCCACGGTCCGCTTGCTCACGTCAAACTCTCCGCCGTCCACCACCTTCATCATGGACTGGGCCGTCACAAACAGCACCTGACACAAGTTAAGCTCTGTCTGACTGGTCAGGAACACAATCTGCTCCCTGTCCGAGCTGTAGTTGCTCACATTGTCAATGGGTATGCCCTTATCCCTGAATTTTCCGAAGGGCAGGTCCATGACCTTGATGGTGTGCAGCTGGCCGATATCCGTGAACAGACACACCTTTCCGGTGTTTTTACACTTGAAAATATATCTGTTCTCGGCGTCCGCCGCATCCTTATTGCGCTCGTAGGTAGCCATGTCGATGGTCTTGGCATAGCCGAAACGGTCCATCAGGAACATGATCTCCATCTCTTCGATCTCTTTCTCCTTATAGACGGCCTCCTCGGCATTCTCAATGGCGGTGCGGCGCTTACGCCCATATTCCCGTTTGATCTCCTCCAACTCGTTCATAATGACCTGGGCCATGGAATCCCGGCGGGCAAGGATATCCTCGTAGCGGTAGATGTTCGCCATGGTCTCCTCGTGCTCGTTGATCAGAGCCTCGATCTCCAGACCAATCAGCTTGTACAGGCGCATCTCCAGAATGGCGTTGGCCTGTTTCTCGGAGAACATCAGCTGGGTCGCCATGATCTTGGACTCCTTGGACTTGAACTTGATGCCGTCCACCTTGCCGTTTACCAGACATTCCTTTGCCATATTCCGGTCCTTGGAGCCCCTCAGGATCTCGATAATCAAGTCAATCACGTTGCAGGCTTTGATCAGACCCTCCTGCACCTCCTTGCGGTCCATCTCCTTGGCCAGCAGATTGGTGTACTTGCGGGTAGCCACTTCATACTGAAAATCAACTACTGCCTTGAGAACAGCCTTTAACCCCAAGGTCTCCGGCCTGCCATTGTAAATTGCCAGCATATTGACGCCGAAGGTATCCTCCAGCCGGGTCTTTTTGTACAGTAGATTCACAAAATTTTCCGGGTCCGCATCCCTGCGCAGCTCGATGACAATGCGGATGCCCTCCTTAGAGGACTGATTGGAAATATCCACGATATCCTGAGTCTTCTTACTCTCCGCCAGAGCCGCCACGTCTGTCAGGAACTTGGAGATATTCATGCCGATCATAGGGTAAGGTATCTCGGTGATGACCACGTTGGTCTTGCCGCCCTTGGATTTCTCGTACTCCACCTTGCCCCGGATCTTGATCTTGCCAGTGCCGGTCTCGTAGATCTCCAGCAGTTCATCCTTGTTGGTCACGATTCCGCCAGTGGGAAAATCCGGTCCCTTGATATACCGCATCAGCTCCCTGGTGGTGATGTTCTCATCCAGCATATAGGCCTTCATTGCGTCTATGACCTCTCCCAGGTTGTGGGGCGGTGTGCTGGTAGCCATGCCCACGGCGATGCCCTCAGAGCCGTTCACCAGAAAATTGGGGATTTTCACAGGTAAAACAGTAGGCTCCTTCTCGGTCTCATCAAAATTGGGCATAAAGTCCACCACGTCCTTGTCCAGATCCGCCAGAAATGCCTCCTGGGTGATCTTCTGGAGCCTGGCTTCTGTATAACGCATGGCGGCGGCGCCGTCCCCCTCGATGTTGCCGAAGTTGCCGTGGCCGTCGATGAGGGGCATTCCCTTCTTGAAATCCTGGCTCATGACCACCAGGGAGTCATAGATGGAGCTGTCCCCGTGAGGGTGGTATTTACCCATGGTGTCGCCGACGATACGGGCGCTCTTTCGGTAGGGCTTGTCATACCGTATACCCAGTTCGTGCATGTCGTAGAGGGTTCTGCGCTGCACGGGCTTTAAGCCGTCCCGCACATCCGGCAGCGCCCTGGCAATGATGACGCTCATGGCATAGTCGATAAAGGACTTCTGCATCTCCTCCGAATATTCTGTTCTGATGATTCTGCTGTTGTCTTCCATTTTTTCCTCTTTCTAACATCAAAGTCCTACAGTATAAATTTATTGTTTCATCTTTTCACTCTCATAGAATTTAATGAATTCTGCTCGGTTTTTGTCAAAGAGTTTTTCCAGTTCATAAGACAGCGTAAAGGGATCGTATTCACTGAAGACATTGGGTATGTACTGGTACAGCTTATCCACTATTTCTTTTACATGCGTGACATCGGCTCCATCCATATAGAAAGAAGTCTTGGCCTCCGTGAAGATCAGCAGACGGACGATAAAGGAAGAATACCCTTTGCGGCCCACCTGGGCACATACCCAATAGATTTTATCACGGGGAATTACCAGAATCTGTCCCATATCGTTAATGCGCAGCAGATAAGAGGGAATCAGAATGATCCGCTGTCCATGGGGCGTCTTGCCCTCGGGAAAAGTTTCAATATACTCGTCCACCTGAATCTTTCCCTCTGCAATCTCCCGGTCGATACTCTCCGCTACTGCCTCTCTCGCCTTGTCCTTGAAGGGGAGCAACAAACTCTTGCTGGCATCCGCAGCCGCCCGGCCTGAGAGAAACAGCCCCAGCACCACACTGACCAGCATAAATCCCACGAGAATAGCCAGATAAACCAATATTTTTTTAGTTCTATAATCGCTTAAGTCTATGGAATCCTTTACCATAAAACCAATAAACGCAATAAGAGAGACAACTACCAATAACAAAATAAAATATAACTTTCTATTTTTCTTATATGCCCGTTTCGCCTCACGCTCTAAAAAACCCTGTTCCATATTTACCTCTTTTCTGTATATATATTTTACTTTCTGATCTTGTCCACAGCCTCCGCCATGGTGATGCACTGCACATACCTCTGGGGCCAGATAAAATCATTGTAGTAGTGATAGCACACATCCTTTTTCATATAGTCGTTGTCAAAGGTAGAGTTGGCATACTCCGGCACATACATCTCATAGCCATGATCAAAACCGCTCTTGACGGTGGCGTCTATACAGAAATTCGTCTGCAGACCCACAATCATGATCTCCCTCTCGCCCTTTTCTTCCAGGTACGCTGTTAAACCTGTAGAACTGTGAAATGCACTGTTCACCGTCTTATCAAAAATGCGCTCGTTCTCTCTGGGAGCAAACTCCTCAAATATTTGAAACTCCTCATCCCCCACGGAAAATCCTGTGCCGGGGCCGTCGTCGTGTCTGACATACACGATCTCCACTCCGTGCTCTCTTGCCTCGGAAATCAGCAGCTTGATATTGCTTTTGAATTGCTCAAACGCAAACAGCCTTTCATCCGTTATACCTTTTTGTGTATCGATTACCAGTAAAATCATTCCCCGTTCCTCTACGATATGCAGACTGATTATCAAATATATAGATTATAACACATGAGCCGCCTGTTCTCAAACAAAAACTAAACTTCGGTTACATCTTTGTAAATCTGCTCCACAGCCTCCGCAAGACTCACATCCGCCGTGAAAGTTTTCTCAGGGATGATGCCGATATAGTCTTTCTCCCGCCACCATCTCCGCATATCCTCCTCACCGAAACTAAAACGGTTTGGTTTCGTGCCATGTCGGCGCACAGTCTCCTCAAAAGGCAGGTCGTAATAATATGCGTATATGTTTGGGCCATACTCCTCAATCGCTCTCCGAAACAGCGGTTCGTAGTAGTCGGAATACAGTATGCCCTCCAGAATCGTGACAGCGCTGTTTTTCCTCCCGTACTCCAGCAAATTGATTAAAAGGGGCAGCGCCATAGTATTCATACCGTCCCTGACCCACAGCAGTTCACGGCGCACCGTGTCCTGGGGAACGACCATTGTTCCTCTGCCGAATTTCCTCTGCAATTCCCTGGCCGCAGAGCTTTTGCCGCTGCCGGAGTTGCCCCGCAGAATGATTAACTTGGCCTGTTCGCTATCCATATCACGATATCTCCTTTTTCATCCAGACATGGGGACATCCCTGCTCGTCTTCCACTTCGCCATATTCCACAAATCCCAGTTTCTGATAAAAGCCGCTCACCTGGCACTGGGCATGCAGAGCGAGACTCTCACCGCCTACTTTTTGTACATACTTTTCCACTTCCCGCATCATGGCAGCACCTATGTTTTTCCCCCGGTATTCCCTGAGTACCGCAAATCTTCCAAGCACATACCCATTTACATCAGTATTCCAAAATACCCGGCAGGTCGCCACAGGCTGGGAATCTTCCATATACACGATAAAATGTACAGCCTCGTCATCTGTCTGGTCAAACTCTTCGCAAAATCCCTGTTCCTCCACGAACACCATTTGTCTGATTTGCCTTGCCTCGTCAGGCAGGCCTTCATAGCTTACTATTTTCATAATAATCCCTCTATATACTTCCGCCATATCCTGCATTCCACCAGGAGTCGGCACCGCTCCAGTAGTTCTCTGTATCACAGTCCCAGACAATATTTTCGTAAGTTATTTCTCCATACTCGTTAATCGGGATCGTGTAGTTAATCGTCACGATATTACTGGGTTTCCACCTGACAATGGCCGTCACTTCATAGCCCTCCGCCTCCACCTCTGCCACAAGATCAAACCCGCAAAGATCCTCCAGCTCTCTTGAGGAAAGATTCTCGCTTTCGTCCGGCACAAGCTGCCCTGTTCTCCAGTCATAGTGATAAAAATAAGGTCTCCAGGTATGTCCTGTCCAGAAATCCCCGTCCGGCTCATAATAATGGTTATAGCTGTCTACCCATAATACAAATTCATAAGGCTCTCCTGTGTAATACACTTCTCCGCTCTGAGGAAGACAGACCTCCACCGGCTTTCCGTTCTCCACTGTCCAAATCCCGCTGATATTGGCAGTAAGACAATAGTCCGAGTGGTAATAGAGATATTTTTGTTTGTGGTCTAACCTCATCAGTCCGTCAATCATGCGGTATCCGGTTCCATGCCTGTCCGGCAGCCGCATACACTGGTCCACCCCCACAAACCAGAAATGACCGCTGTAGCCAATTGCTCCGGAATAGTCCTCATGACTTTCTCCTAAAAACGCAAACGCCTCATATATGCCGTCACCGTCATAATCATCGTAATCCATCAGGAGAACGGCGTCCTCCTCTGCGTCTGCCTTAATAAGCAGATTTCTCTTCAGGGTGTCGTACTGGGTCAGAATCAGGGTTTGCAACTCTTCTCTCAGAACCTGTCCGATATCCGCACCCCTTATGGGAGTAGCTGTGTCATAGTCATCCAGTTTCTTTTCGTAGGCATTGTCCCATTTTTGCAGCGCCTCATTATATTGCTCCTCTGACACCTCTTCTTCGTCTACCGTGAATACCCGGTGTTCTTCTTCCCCAATCGGACACTCCCACCACCAACGAAAGGTCTGGAGAAGAGTATCCTCGGTGCCAGTCACCTTATGCACACCATAAATCTCTCTTTCCCCTCCCGCATATCTGTTAAATATAATCCCCTGCTTTTCCCAATAGGTGGAAAGGCCCTCACTTGCGTAATTTCCCACAAGGACGGGTTCTCCCTGGGCATATGTGTAGACGTCTACCGAGTCATGGGGCATGGTATCTCCGAGAACCACAAGTTCGGGAATCTCATCATCGTCCAGATAAATCAAGGTAAATCTCCCTGTGTTGTTCCATTTCTGCGCGAGATCATCTAAAATTGTCTCATAGCAGGCCAGTACCTCCGTCTGCCGGGAGACCTGTTCCAAGACCGGCTCTGAATTCCGTTCCCACAGCAGATTCGTTATGTCTGTGTTCTTCTGATCTACAGAATCATCCGTATCCGCAAGGCATTCTATATCATCCTCTCCTGGCATCTGCTGTTCCTGTCGCTGCTCCTCCAGAATCTGCCTGTTCGGTTGGACCTCTGTGACTTCCGTAACTTCAGGGTTCTTTTGCCCCCATGTCAACAGCAGGAATACACAACACAACAGAAAAACTGCTGAGCCGCATCTTTTTATACTAATAATCATTTTATATTTCTCTTTTCCTGACAAACATCAGTCCAAAGATCCCAATACCGCAGTTGCTGGAAACCGTTGCGGATGCCTTCTGCAAAACGATCTTGTCGAACTTCACATATTTTTCCACCTCCGCGAGAATTTCATCCAGCTGGCGCACGCTGCATCCGGCATAGGTGAGGAACAGAAGACGCGTATCTATCTGTCCGCTGTTTCGGAGCAGGGCCTTGACATATTTTCTGTCCATGCGCCTCATATTCCCTGTCTCCATCTTCCACAATTTCAATTTGTTCTGCGACATCCTGAGAACAGGATGCAGGTTCAGGCTGCTGCATATCCTATGAACCGCACTGCCGAGTTTCCCATTGCGGTATAGGGCTGCTGTGTTCGGCACCAGGAAGTTGGAGCATACCAGGTTCTTGAACCGATCTAATGCGTCACATATCTCGGGGATGCTCTTTCCCTCCTCCGCCAGAGTAGCCGCATACAGGACCATGAGACCATGGCCGCTGCTGATGTGTTCCGAGTCATACACCGTGACATTGTCAAAGCTCTTACTAGCCTGCAATGCATTGGGATACGCCCCGCTCAGGCTGACGGTGGCAGTGATATGGAGGACATGCTCCGCTCTTTCCAATGTATCGGCGAAGAAATATTCGTATTCCGCTGACGGTGCTGTCGAAGAATGGGCGTAATTTCCCTCTGTCTGCAGATATTCAAGCAGGCTGTCACAGGACACTTCCGAGAGATCACAGAAACGCCCCTCCTTCGTATGGACATAGGTGTACATAAGTCTGA
>CAYLIM010000016.1:0-43186 GCA_964383805.1 uncultured Acetatifactor sp. | reverse complement strand
TTATGTCGAAATAGCAGATAAAGAACAAATGATAGACTATATAAATAATAAGGATGGCGGGACAATACGGGCAGAGGATCAGATTACATATATGTCATTTTATTCGCATGGACAAAGTCAAACATATTCTAAAACAGATGAGAACCAGTTGTCCTTTGCGTTGGGTATTGAGGATTTAGAAGATAAAGCAGCAAAGATCGATTTTACACAGAGTGATATTGAAAGACTTAATTCCGAAGCATTTAACAATACCATTACTTACTTTTTTTCCTGCAATGCAGGGACAAAGGATGAGGACGGAATGAGCTTTGCGCAGGTTTGGACAAATAAAACAGGGGGAGTGTCTCGGGGAATTGAAAATGGGAGGACGCTTTATTCGATGATTAATATTGCTGCTATTTGGGGATATCATTATAGGAAGTATTGGTTCGGAGAACCGGATGATTTCGTACCCATGCAGTGGGATCAGATGTTTCGGAACACCAAAATGTGGCAGGAAAAACTAAAGCGCAAAGAAGACAGGGCACAAAGGGGATATTCGGAATATGGGTGCTTAAATTATCCAGGCTTAGTATCTTTGTTTGGTGATTTGGATGTGATAAATCCGTTTGGTGAGCACTTTGGATTATTTGATAGAGGCTGGAAATGGTTCTATCCACAATCTAGTGAGGAGGAAAAATAGTTTTGAAAGGTAGAAAAAGAATGTTTTTATTAATTGCCATTTCTATTGTAATCGGATTTGCGGCATGTTGTGGAGCAATTTATTTTCTATTGCAAAAATATTATTTCTTTAATGAACACAACATTCATGCGCAAAGAGCGGCCTGGGAGAGCCTAAACGCAGTGTACCAACAGGAGTTTGAATTGTTGTCCACAGAATTTGAGACAAAAGAAGTTAAAGCCGGGGTAAAGTATATTTATATGTGGACATTTACATTTCAGGATAGCCAGGGCAGGCAATTTTATTCATATTTGTGTCTGTACGGGGGAAGTGAAAAAGGCGAGGGACTTTTTTATGCTCCGGATTATTCTACTTATGTTGATGATACCTATGCGCAGCTGTGCATTGAAGAGAGATTAGGCGATAAATTTGATCTTTACAAATACAGGCAGGAAAAGGCAAGTTGTTTTCCGAACGGAGACGACTATATATTTATTTACACAAAGGATAATGCAGAGGAAATAGCAGAAATATTAACGGAGATATATTTTGAGGAAATGGAATTTAGCAGTTGTAGTTGTTTGTTGTGTCTGGTAAATAATGAAGAAGGCGAAGAACTATTTTCTTATCATGGGTCGTCTATTACAAGGAAGCTACAGGAACAGGATAAGGAAATTACAAAAGAAACGGTATATACATATATTTTACAAGAGATACAGAATTAAGATATTTCATGAAAGTGAGTGTAATCTATGGAGCCTTAACCGTCTGGAACAGACAGTGAACGCAAAAGGAGAGACCGCCCTCTACACCTACAACGGCTTAGGACACAGAGTAGGAAAGACCACAGGCGCCATCCACCCGGAAAAGAAGATACAATACACCATAGACCTGACCAAGAGTTACCACAACCTCCTACAGAAGGAAGAAGACGGAAACACCCAGAGTTACCTGTGGGACGCGAACGTGGCAGGCATGACAGAGGACGGCCAGGAGAGATACTACCTCCAGGACGAGATGGGCAGCCCCATCCGCCTGATGGACAAAGACGGCGACCTGAAAGACAGCTACGGCTACGACGAATTCGGCCAGGACCTGTACGACAACCAGGGGATCCTGCAGCCCTTTGGCTACACCGGGTATCAGGCAGACAGGATAACAGGGACCTACTATGCCCAGGCCAGGGAGTACAGGGCGGAGCTGGGGAGGTTTGCGGCGGTAGACACCATCAAAGGATTTACAGCAGCGCCGTATACGCTGAATGAGTATGGGTACTGTTGGAATAATCCTAAAAAATATGTAGATTTAAATGGAAAAAATCCTGTAGAAATTCTTAGGTGGGGGGTTGAAACCGCTCTGGTAACATCACAAATAGATTCTCCTGCTCCTGGGCCTGCAGATGTTGTGGCATTGGTTATTTTGGGGGCTGCTTTGTTAATAGCGGGTGTAGTAGCCATTTATGAGCTTGTAACTACAAAAGTAAAAGTAGGAGTAAAAGTAAGAGCAAAAGTAGAAAGTGAGGAAAAGGAGAAAACTTTAGTAGTAACCACGACAAAGGTGGATGATTTCACACTTATTTATCGACTTGGTAGTGGTAATGCTACAAACCTTACGCCGAGAGAATCAGATCCAGGAGGATTATCATATTATTTGAGACAACCAGTTGGAGAAGATTATACGGTAACGTCAATAGAAGCTGTTAATAGCACAGGGGTTTTAACAGCAGTTATTGATGGTCCTAATCATGTAAGTGTTCGCCCAACAAATATTTCCGAATTACCTATTTGGATTGCTTCAAGACCAACGGCTAAGGAAAATCCATATTATTTAACTACTATATTATCCAGTATTTCAATTAAAGTTCGTGGAGGTAAATGCGATGTCTTTTCAGATTGATACATTGTTAAAATTAAAAAAGTATGATATATACAATAATGCAGACATTGGTGATAAAGAAATTAAAAAAATGGCAGAGGTTATCTCTGCTGATAAAAATATTAATGTGAACGAGTATTTTAATTTGTTGAAGTTTTCAACGAAATTTTGCTGGCTGAATTTCTTAAAAATTTTGGAGAATATGCCTGAGGAAGATAGAATCAGAGGACTTCCAACTTTATTTGTATTATTACAAGATGCTAATTGGCCGACTTTTGAAAAAACGATAGAGATATTTGAAACTATTAATAAACAAGTGGTTATATCATATTTAAATAAATATTTAGAACAAGCGTACGAAGAAGATGATGAGATGTGGATTTTTGGTTTGCAATTTTTGGCTAAAAAACTCAAACAAAATGATAAATAATAAGAAAATGCTTAAAAATAAAACTTAACCTCTACATAAAAAAGATAGAGAAAGCTTATGCTTACGACAGACGAGGAAACCTGAGCCTTATCATGGAAAACGGCGCCCTGAAAAACCGCTATGTCTACGGGGCCTTAAACCGTCTGGAACAGGCAGTGAACGCAAAAGGAGAGACCGCCCTCTACACCTACAACGGCTTAGGACACAGAGTAGGAAAGACCACAGGCGCCATCCACCCGGAAAAGAAGATACAATACACCATAGACCTGACCAGGAGCTACCACAACCTCCTGCAAAAAGAAGAAGACGGAAACACCCAGAGTTACCTGTGGGATAGGAACGTGGCAGGCATGACAGAGGACGGACAGGAGAGATACTACCTCCAGGACGAGATGGGCAGCCCCATTCGCCTCATGGACAAAGACGGGGAGCTGGAAGACAGCTACGGCTACGACGAATTCGGCCAGGACCTGTACGACAACCAGGGGATCCTGCAGCCCTTTGGCTACACCGGGTATCAGGCAGACAGGATAACAGGGACCTACTATGCCCAGGCCAGGGAGTACAGGGCGGAGCTGGGAAGGTTTGCCGGGAAAGATGTATTAAGATATTCCTGTAAAAGAGACAGTGTTTCATTGAATTTATATGTTTATTGCAAACAGAATCCGTTATATTATATTGATCTTAATGGTCATGAGACCATTGTTGTTTCAGGAGGAACAGCAGATTCAGATGATTTTCATTACCAGTTTATTGAAACGGCCATTAAGAATATCAATGATCTGATGGCAGAAGGAATTCCGGCAGATGACATTACATGGCTGGTTGTTACAGCGGGATATAAGCCGGAAGATTTGGTAAATTTTGCGGCTACTGCGATACTTTGGCTTATTTGACAGAGGCTGGAAATGGTTCTATCCACAATCTAGTGAGGAGGAAAAATAGTTTTGAAAGGTAGAAAAAGAATGTTTTTATTAATTGCCATTTCTATTGTAATCGGATTTGCGGCATGTTGTGGAGCAATTTATTTTCTATTGCAAAAATATTATTTCTTTAATGAACACAACATTCATGCGCAAAGAGCGGCCTGGGAGAGCCTAAACGCAGTGTACCAACAGGAGTTTGAATTGTTGTCCACAGAATTTGAGACAAAAGAAGTTAAAGCCGGGGTAAAGTATATTTATATGTGGACATTTACATTTCAGGATAGCCAGGGCAGGCAATTTTATTCATATTTGTGTCTGTACGGGGGAAGTGAAAAAGGCGAGGGACTTTTTTATGCTCCGGATTATTCTACTTATGTTGATGATACCTATGCGCAGCTGTGCATTGAAGAGAGATTAGGCGATAAATTTGATCTTTACAAATACAGGCAGGAAAAGGCAAGTTGTTTTCCGAACGGAGACGACTATATATTTATTTACACAAAGGATAATGCAGAGGAAATAGCAGAAATATTAACGGAGATATATTTTGAGGAAATGGAATTTAGCAGTTGTAGTTGTTTGTTGTGTCTGGTAAATAATGAAGAAGGCGAAGAACTATTTTCTTATCATGGGTCGTCTATTACAAGGAAGCTACAGGAACAGGATAAGGAAATTACAAAAGAAACGGTATATACATATATTTTACAAGAGATACAGAATTAAGATATTTCATGAAAGTGAATGAAATCTATGGAGCCTTGACCGTCTGGAACAGGCAGTGAACGCAAAAGGAGAAACCGCCCTCTACACCTACAACGGCCTGGGACACAGGGTAGGAAAGACCACAGGCGCCATCCACCCGAAAAAAAGATACAATACACCATAGACCTGACCAGAAATTACCACAACCTCCTACAGAAGGAAGAGGACGGAACCATCCAGAGCTACCTGTGGGATGCGAACGTGCAGGCATGACAGAGGACGGACATGGCAGCTACTACCTGCAGGACGAGATGGGCAGCCCCATGCTGCTCGCTGACGAGGAAAAGGAAATACAGGAGAGCTATACCTTTGTTGAATTCGGCCAGAGCATCCACCATTTTCTGGAAGGCCAGCTACAGCCCTTCGGCTATACCAGATACCAGATGGAACCAGCCGATGGAGCATGCGAATATGCTGGAAGGTCGAACTGCTATGCATATGCTTTTGATATTGTAGAGAATCCGATTACTGGGGTTAAAGATTCTATCAAAGCCGCAAAAAAAGAATAAATACGCAACAATTGTTGGATTTTACTATAGAGAAGAGGCGTGCAATGACAAATAAGAAAAAGATAGTAGTTTTTTACGTATTAATAATACTTGGACTGAGCGTTGTATTTATGATTTTATTGTTTAGTAGAAAGAAAAAGATTATAGAAGTTGAAGGTTTTGAGGTTGAGTATAAGATGACAGATAGAGAGATAACGATTGAAGATATTGACGGTATAGAACTAGGGAGTTCGGCATATGAAATAAATAATAAATTAGGGGAACCGGATACATGGGTTGGTAGCGGAATGCCACGTCCAGTTTATTTTTTGAAAAATAATAAAGTTGTAGTTTTTCATTTTAATTATCCGGCAGCTTGCAAGGATTTAATACGGATTGTGCTTATTGATGAAAATGGGGAAAGCCAAATACTTAAAGAAAAATAGCTTGATAAACAGCAAAGGCAATTTTGTAATAGATGAAACAAAGCGCCTCTGGCAAATTCTAAGTCAGAAACGCTTTATCTACAGCCTGAGCAGCGCTTCGAGGGGCGCTGCCGGATATCAATATTTAGTTTCTAGTTACGGATTGGACGGACCAACATAGATCCAGTCCCCTTCCCATACGCCTCTGGTGGTGTTAAATAAGCGTTTCCACCAACCGTCTTCCCGCTCCTCATAGATCCATCTCTTGACGTCCGCTTGGGGGGAAACCGTTTCCGTGCCCGTGGATGCTGCGGCACTAACCGGTATGGTAAAGTCAGGCGCCGCAAACAGCAGCGCCATGCTGCATGCTATGGTGGCAAATGCCAGCCTACTGATCTTTTTGAACTGTCTCATCATGTTCCTCCTTGCTGGAATAAACTGCAATATCTGGATAATATTCCAGAGAATCAACGATCTCGGTACATCGGCCATCGAAAAGATAAACTGTGTACGTACCGTCAGCATTGAATATCGCATAAGTATTGGTGTCTTCGGGTACAACGTAGCTCTCCGATTCTGTGATTTCAGGCGTATAGGAACTATTCTCAAAAATGATTAAATAGGAGCCTATGTACATGCCAAACACCAAGAGCAACAGCGCCACCGAAACCGGGTAATTGGGTTTGGTCTGCGGTCTTTGCATCATATGTATGCGACGCATAAGACTGCTCTTCCCATCGAGAGTCAGTTCCTCGGACCGGGACAAATGATCGCCGCCACCCTTGGCATTCTTTAGATAGTACATGATAGTGGACAAATACCCGGTGGCGGCCTCATTGCCATCAGCGACTATAGAGGCGTCAACCTGCATTTCCTGCAGAGAGTCTACCTGTCTGCTGAGAATATGGCAGAACGGATTCCACCAATAGAATGCAGATATGCAGCCGACAAGAAATTTCAACCACAAATCATGATGTCTGTAATGATATAACTCATGCCGCAGAGCAAACAGCAGCTCCTTGTCGGTAGGGGCCATATCTTGCGGCAACAGAATCATAGGTTTACGCAGCCCGGTAATCATAGGAGTTTTGGTAAACGGAAAGAGGCGCAGACGCAGGCGTCTGCACTCCCTCTCCGAACAAAGCGCTCTTAAAATAGCAACATAGGGTTCTTTCCCGGTGACATCTTTGCCGTTGCGCAAAATCAATGCCCGCAGTTTTATCTGTCTCCAGACGTAGCTGATCAAAAAGATTATGCTGACCACAAACCATGCCACACAAAGAACATCAGAAATAGAAACCCAGATTCCCGGAATAACCTCATGTCGGTGGCGCAATAGAGATATTGCGTCCGACACCGGAGCCGGGAGTATCACCGTCTTTGTAAAAGGCAGTTCGCAGGGAAACAGCAGTCTTACCAGAGTCACAATGCAAAACACAGTCATCACTTTATATCCGATCTCCGCCAGCAGTTTTTCATTGCGGAAAAGCAGTGAGATCGGAATCAGCAACAGATTGCTTGCAAGCAGCGTCATCAGTACAGACGAAAAACTAAAGTACATTGTTTTTCCCTACTTCTTCTGTTTCTTCAGATCGGCCAGAAGTTTCTCCAACTCTTTGATATCCTTTTCTTTTGTGGCCGCATCGGAGTTCTGCTCAAGCATACCGGCTACAGCTGTCTGCATGCTGATAATGGAGCGGAAACTCTTGTAGTCCTGAAGGAATTTCTCGATGAGAACATCCTTGGACTTTTCGGTGGCCCCGAAAGTTCTGCTCAGCACGTTGCCGCTGTGGGTCACGCCCTGAACTTCTACAAGCTCATTGGCCAGCAGCTTGCGCAGCACAGCCTGAACGGTACTCTGAGTTAACTCGGCACCGGAATTGACGATCTCGGTGGAGGTCAGAGCTCTTTCGGATTCATGCAGAATTTTGAGAACTTCTAGCTCTCTTGGATTAAGTTTCATAAAATATGTCTCCTTTCTTAGTGCCTCAAATCAATACTATTATAATTCAGTGGGCAAAAATGTGCAAGATGTGACGTATATTTTTCTTAAAAAATTTTTTACGACAAAAAAGCACCGGAAAGAGACTTGCCAGCAAAGGACTTCTGTGCTATGGTTTGAATGATTGGTAGAAGATAAGAGGAAACGGAACTGTCGGGTATTTCCTGACGGTCGAGGGGAACAATAATATGAAGAAGAAAAACTTTTATCTGTGCTGTATCGCGCTGCTGCTGATACATTTGGTGGTTCTTACAGTCTATGGCATGAGCAAACAGGGGTATCATGAGGACGAGTATTACTCGTTCTTCTCCAGCACGGGCAAGGTGGCGCTGAATCCCAGGAGCGCCTATGACGTCCGCACGGGCTATGAGATGCAGAGGCAGTTCATGGTGCGGGAGGGAGAGCGTTTTCGTTTTGCGGAGGTGATACAGAATCAGGCGGAGGACGTGCATCCGCCGCTGTACTATCTGGCGCTGAATGTGATCATGTCTCTGCTGCCGGAGCATTTTTACAAGTGGTTCGGACTGGGTTTGAATATGCTCTGTTCCTGTGTGACGCTGTGTGCGGTTTTGTTTCTGCTGCATGGGCTGGGAGAGCGAAAATCCTATGACTGGGCGGCAATTGCCGCAGGTCTGGTATATGCCGTAGCGCCCTCCACGGTCAGCAATGTGATGTTCATACGCATGTACGCCATGTCGGCCATGTGGACGGCGCTGTATGCCTGCCTGATCGTGAGGATGATACAGCGCAGGGAGTGCGCAGGAAAGCGGTTTGCCGTTTATACGGCGGCGGGAGCCGCGCTGTGCGGGCTGGCATTTCTGACACATTATTTCTGCCTCCTGGTTCCCTTTTTCCTGACGCTGGCCTATTGTATCTGGACTTTGCTGCGGCGCAAGGGGATCCTGCGCATGCTGGCGTATGGCCTGTGCATGTGCGCCTCCATTGCGGTGGCGGTGTGCTGTTACCCCGTCAGTCTGCAGCATATTTTTCACGGGTATCGGGGGGAGGCGGCTATCTCTGTTTTGATAAACGGAAGTTTTAGGGAGATGTGTTCGCTGTTTCTGCCGGTGCTGAACCGGAACGTGTTTGCGGGAGCCCTGTGGCCGGTTCTGCTGCTCTCCGTGGCGGCGCTGGTGTTTCTTTTCTGCCGAAAGGGAAGGGATCTGACAGCGCTGGGCTGTATGGCTGTCCTGTATGTGTCCTGCCTGGCGGCCATAGGTTTTTTGATGAAAACCTCCCTGTTTCTGGGAGATTCCTCCTGCCGGTATTTTTATCCGGTGCTGACCCTGCTCCTGCCGCTGCAGGTCTACCTCTGGTGCCGGGCGGCGGCTGAATTGACGGTGGGGAAAAAGTGGAGCGGACTGCTCTGCGCGGCAGCGGCATTGCTGGCCTGCGTTCCCTTTCTGGCGGGACATGTGCAGCAGAGGGTGCTGTTCCTTTACCCGGAGGAGGTAGAAAAGAAGGAGCTGGCCAACCGCTACGGCGCGGAGTATCCGCTGATTATAGTCTACTCCAGGGAGGCCCCCCACCGGAGCTGGTACACGGCCGATCAGGTGTGGCCCTTTCAATATGTCATCTACTCCGACTATGCGCATATGCTGGAGCTGCCGGAGGACCCGCTGCTGACCCAGGCCGGAGGATTCGTGGTGTATATGGACGCGCCGGCAGAGACGCTGGATGCGCTGGTGGAGAGAAATCCGAATGTGAGCGGATATACCCTGGTCAGAGAGGACAAGTTCTTTCATGTGTATCTGGTGGAGTGAATTGCAATTTGGAAACAATTATGCTATAATTTGGAAAATATAGGCACAGACTGCAGAGCAGTGACAGAGGAGGAAGACAATATGCTGAACAATAAATCAATACTGATCACAGGGGGAACCGGCAGCTTTGGAAAAGCATTCACCAGATATGTGCTGGAGAATTATGACCCTAAAAAGATTATTATCTATTCCCGGGATGAATTCAAGCAGTATATCATGCAGAACGAATTCAAGGAGTATGCCTCCAAGCTGCGGTTTTTTATCGGAGATGTGCGGGATAAGGAGCGCCTGTCCAGGGCATTTGAGGGTGTGGATTATGTGATTCACGCGGCGGCGCTGAAACAGGTTCCGGCCTGTGAGTACAACCCGGCGGAGGCTATCAAGACCAATATTAACGGGGCGCAGAACGTGATCGACGCAGCGCTGGATACAGGGGTAAAAAAGGTGGTGGCGCTGTCCACGGACAAGGCTGTGAATCCGGTGAATCTGTACGGCGGCACCAAGCTGGTATCGGACAAGCTGTTCGTTGCCGCCAACGCCTATGCCGGCAGCAAGGATGTGTGTTTCTCACTTGTGCGGTACGGCAACGTTGCGGGCAGCCGCGGCTCCGTGATCCCGCTTTTCCATAATATATTGAAAAATGGCGGCACTGAGCTGCCGATTACGGACTATCGCATGACCCGGTTCTGGATCAGTCTGCGCCAGGGCGTAGAGCTGGTAATCAAGGCGCTGGAGGAGGCCAGAGGCGGAGAGACATTTATCTCCAAGCTTCCCTCCTTTAAGATCACGGATCTGGCCCAAGCCATGTTGCCCGGCTGCGAGATGCCTGAGGTGGGTATCCGGGAGGGCGAAAAGCTGCATGAGATTATGGTGACGGTGGAGGATTCCACGCACACTTATGAGTATGACAAGCATTTTGTCGTGTATCCGCAGATGGTGTGGAGCGACAGACAGACGGTGTTGCCGGGCGGCAAAAAGGTGGCGGAGGGATTCTCCTACAGCTCCGGCAACAATACGCAGTGGCTGAGCGTGGAGGAGATCAAGGAGCTGCTTAAGACTGTGGAACTGGAAAAATAAAAGGGCGGAAAGGAGCTGTTTCGTGGTAGCTGTCGGGGCGGCTCTTTTTGCAATCAGCGATAAGGGATCGGAACATGGAAAAGGCTGTAGAGATTGGAAGAAAATACCTGTACCGGCTCTACCCCCTGATACTGCTGCTGTATCCGCTGCGGCATATCCGGGTGGGCGCGGAATGGTGGGATACGGGTTATAATTATGGCAATTTCACCTATATGGATCATATGGACCCCATGTGGCTGCTCAGCACCTATCTGGGCAATGCCGCCGGACATCTGCTCACGCTGCTGCCCGGCGGCGGCACCATGCTGGGAATGAATATATACACGGGACTGTTTGTGAGTCTCCTTGCCCTCGGGGGATACTTTTTTTTCACTCGCCGGATAGGGCTTTCACGAACGCTGACTTTCTGGGGAGAAATGCTGGCCATCAGTTTCTGCTGGTGTCCCACGGCGCTACTGTACAACTACCTGACCTATGTGCTGATGGGAGCGGGCGTGATACTGTTGTATCGTGCGCTGTCGGGAGAGACGCAAAACGCCTGGAGATATTTTGTGGGGGCCGGCGTATGCCTGGGAGTGAATGTGCTGGTGCGTTTCCCCAATCTGGCGGAGATGGCGCTGATACTGGCGGTGTGGGCCATGGCGCTGATTCGCCGTCAGAGACTGGGGCGGACGGTAAAGCAGACTCTGCAGTGCTTGGGCGGATATCTGCTGGGACTGGGCGGCGGATTGGCGGTGATCGCGCTGCGGTATGGGCCGCGGACTTATATCGATGGAATCATGCGGTTGATGTCCATGCCCTCGGAAGCGTCCGAGTACACGGTGTATTCCATGGTGGTACAGCAGCTGCGCAATTATCTGCAGAACTGTATCTGGCTGGGATATCTGGCCTTTTTCATGCTGCTGGGCTTTATCGTGTACATGCTGCTGCCTCAAAAGCTGAACTGGATCAAAAATGTGGGCTATGTGGGATGCGTATTCTGCGGCTTTTACTATCTGATGCTGCAAAATATGTTCAATTTCAAATACAGCACCAAGGAGAGCGCATTTCAGTGGGGCGTGTTCCTGCTCACAGCCACTCTGGCGGTGGGGATCGTCACCATACTGCGCAAAAAGAGCACGGAGCAGGAGAAATTGATGTGCGGGCTGGGGATACTGGTGATTCTGATTACGCCCCTGGGGAGCAATAATCACCTGTATTCCGCCATAAACAATCTGTTTCTGGTGGCGCCCTTTACCCTGTGGATGCTGGTGCGTTTTTTGCGGTGGCTGCCGCCGCGCCTGACGCGGAGCGTAGAAAAGAGGAAAACCAGTCTCTTTTTTACGGTGAGCCTCTTTCCGGTGAAAGCCATGCTGGTGTGTATTCTGGTCATGATTACGGTGCAGGGAACCCTGTTTGGTATGGGGTATGTGTTCTCCGAGAGCAACGGCGGGGAGAATCTTCACGCTCCTATTGTGGGAAATGCGGTGCTCAAGGGCATGTTGACTTCCCCGGAGAGGGCGGAGGCGCTGAACACTCTGTCCGCCTATGTAAATCAGGAGGGATTAAAGGGGCAGGAGATCATTCTTTACGGCGGGATTCCGGCTCTGTCCTACTATATGGAGATGCCCTTTGCCATCTCCGCCTGGCCGGATCTGGCTTCCTACAACTACAGTGTCATGGCCGATGACCTGGAGCAGCTGGCAGGGGAAATTGCCGAGGGGCAGAGCGCCAAGCCGGTACTGCTTTTGGAAAAACGGCAGGGAACCTATCTGACAGGGGGGGAGAACGCCCTGGCTGCGCTGGGAATCAGCGACTGGGAGACGGCGAGGATTGTGGAGGACCGGAAACTGCTCCTGCTGGCCGACTGGATAGAGACATACGGGTACGAGGTATGCTTTGAAAACGAAAAATTTATGCTGTTTCAGGCTCCGTAGCCGGATGCCGGTAATATTGTATGGATTAACGCAGTATCGCAACTATAGATATGCAAAGAGAGGTAAGTATGGATAAAAAGGGGCGTTTTTGGGAAATTGTGGCCTGGGGACTGCTGGCGGCGGTGTTTGTGCTGCTGGTGGCCCTGAATGTTTTCTGGGGGGATCACTGGATCGATTCGGACATGGCGGCGGAGATGATCTTTTCCCGGCTGCTGGCTCAGGAGGGCAAATGGATTGCCACGGAGAACTGGTATTACTCCACGGAATTTCGGGTACTGTACACACAGCTGATCATGGTTCCGCTGTTTCATTTGCTGGAGAACTGGCATGTGATTCGCGTGCTCACCAATCTAATCACCTATCTGTTGATGCTGGTGGCGTATTTTTACTGCCTGAAACCCTTGAAAATTCGCAGAAGTACGGTGATTTTCAGCTCCGTGATCCTGCTGCTGCCATTTTCGGAGACGTTTTTGACTCACATGCAGCTGGGCAACACCTATATGTGGCATGTGATTCTGATACTGCTGGCTTTCGGTATGTTCCTGCGGCTGTCGCAGCCCTGGGAAGGGAAGACTGCGGGAAGGATCGTTACCGGGATTGCCTATATGGCGCTCAGTCTGGTCTGCGGTCTGTCGGGAGTGCGCTATATGCTGGCGCTGCAGGTGCCGCTGTGCATTGCGGCGGGAGTCTATATCATGAAAAGCGGAGAGTTTGCGCTGCTGCGCAGGGAATTGTGTGTGAGACGGCCCTGGGGGCAGATTCGCCGGGTACTTTCCAAAGAGAGGCTGGCCTATCTGCTTTGGAGCGTGCTGGGGCTGCTGGGGGCATGCGCAGGTTATCTGGTCAATGCGGCGGTGCTGGGGCGCAGATTCCGGTTTCAGACGTATGACGTCACCAATTTTATCAAGGTCTTTCAGGGAGTGTTGCTGGAGCGCACCCAGGACACGGTGGGAAATCTGCTGCAGCTGTTTGGGTATATTGAGGAGAAGGGCTTTCTGTCTGTCAGAGGTTTGATCTCCATGCTGGCCTTTGGTTTCCTGGCGGGAATCCTGTTCCTGACCGTGCGGTGCGCCAGACTGCTGGCGGGGGAGAGGGACAAAGCTGCCCCAGAGCAGGAAGGCTCCCTCCAGCTGGCCCACAGCCGCTTTGTTCTGTGGTTTTTTGTGACGGCTTTCGCGCTGAACACCTTTGTGTTTCTGTTCACCACCAGCACTATTGTGGCCAGGTATTACATCACTGTGTTTCTCTTTGCGCTGCCGCTGCTCTGCATATATTATGAGCGGGAGAGACTGCCGCTGGACCGGTTGCTTTTGACGGTGCTGCTGTGCGGCGCGCTGGGGCTTACCACGGCCAAATGTGTCTACTCCTTTGTGGACAAGGATAAAAATACGGATAAAAGACCGGTGGCCGCCTACCTGGAGGAGCAGGGTTACACCTTCGGCTACGCCAGCTACTGGAACGGCAATATTATGACGGAGCTGACAAACGGCTCGGTGGAAATTGCCAATATCCATGAGATTGACAGGATGGATATGTTTACCTGGTCCAGTCCCATGAGATACTATCAGGAGGGGTATCATGACGGCAAGACATTCATCTTGCTGACTGCCCAGGAGGCTGCCCAGTACGCCCAGACGCCGGTGATTGCGGCGGGTGAGGTGGTCTATGACCGGCAGGGCTATGTGGTGCTGCACTATGACTCGGTGGAGGAACTCTGGCGTGAAGTGGAAAGAGAAAATAAAGCGGAATAAATGGCAGCTGGCGGTACTGGTTCTGGTGATGCTGGTGCAGTGCTTTTTTATCAGCCTAAAAGAGGGCTACCATATGGACGAGCTGCTGACCTTTGAACTGGCCAATGCAGAATACAATCCCTGGATCGTGCCCACCCAGCCGGTGGGACGTCTGGCGAAGTTCATGCAGCAGGAGATCTACGAAGACAGTCTGGGCGATACCCTGAAAAATCTGAAGGATACGGTGGTGGACGTGCTGCGCAACAGGGGTGACAGCAAGCTGCTCAGCTATCAGGCGGACGTCTACGATGAGCCGGTGTGGATCACCGGGGAACAGTTTCACGAATATATCACGGTGGGGGAGCGGGACGCCTTCAACTACCTGTCAGTGTATTTCAATGTGAAGGATGATAACCATCCGCCCCTGTACTTTATGCTGGTGCACACTATGTCCTCTGTCTTTCGGGGCAGGATATCCCCCTGGATGGGCTGTGTGTTCAACCTGGCGGCGACCCTGGGCTGCTGCATGTTCATGTTCGCCCTGGGCCGTCTGCTGGCGGCCTGCGGATATGTGACGGAGAGGACAGGGGAGGACTGGGGGCTGTGCAGTGCGCTGCTGTACGGATGCTCCTCCGGGGCTATCGCCACGACGCTTTTCATCCGCATGTATGGCATCCTGACTTTCCTGTGCGTGCTCACCCTGTATCTGCATTTGCAAAAATGGCTGGGCGAACAGGCTCAGACGGGGAAAGACTTCACAAAAAAAAATAAGCTGCTGATCCTCGTGACGGCCATGGGTTTTTGGACCCAGTACTTTTTCTTATTCTATTGTCTGCTGTTGGCGCTGGTGACGGTGATCGTCCTGTTTCGCGGCGGCAGAAAAAAGGAGGCGTTCTGCTATATCCGCAGCATGGTTATCGCCGCCGTGATAGGCGTGGGCGTCTATCCCTTTGGGGTAAAGCACATCCTCACCAGCGGCCGGGGCGTGGAGGCCATCGGCAATCTGTTTGGCGGACTGGCGGGATATGGGGAGCGGCTGCTCTCCTTTGGCCGCATCGTGCTGCAGCGCACCTTTGGACAGAAAACCTTGGGCCTGATCGTGACGGCGCTTTTGGCGGCGATCGGAGTGATTCTGCTGGTTCGAGACAGGCGCAGGGGCCGGGAGGAGCAGAACGCCGATTCGACGGGTATGGACAGCTCCATCCGGAGAAGATTGTGGTGGATGCTGGTCTTCCCACCCCTGGGTTATTTTCTGCTGGCCGCCAAGATGTCCCCTTATATGGTGGACCGCTACATCATGCCGGTATTTCCCTTTGCGGCCATGGCCCTTGCGGGATTCCTGGTATATCTGCTGGGCCGTCTGAAAACAAAGGGTATGAGCATCACGCTGTATGCCGTACTGCTGCTGTCCTGTTTCAATATTTTTAACTATGACAAAGAGTACCTGTATGGAGGTTATGGTTTTCAACTGGATCTGACGAAGGAATACGGCGTCGGTCTTCCCTGTATCTGTATTTACGAGGGCTATTCATTTTATGATAACCTGCTGGAATTTGAAATTTATGACCGCACTTTGCTGATCAAGCCCTCCGAGCTGTCGGGCAGACAGGACATAGCCCAGCTGCCGGAGGTGATGGTCATATACAAACACAATGTGGACAGTGACACAATGCAGGAGGTCAGTGCGATCCTGGCTGACTATGGCCTGAAACAAAAGACCTTTTTGATGCGGCAGACCGTCTACGGAGACATGATTGTACATTATGTGAACGAATCTCTCAACTAGAGCCAATCAAGGCGGATAATCGTTTCTGGTAGGACCGTCTGGAGCGTTCCATGCCGGCTACCCTGTAAAAGTAACCTCACGATATTAGCCGCCGGGTGCAAGTCCTCATAAAAGGTTGACAGAAATCCCCAGATAGGGGATAATCAAAACAGTTAATGAAAAAGGAGAACGGTGCAATTCATGGATAAAATCGCAGTGCTGATCCCATGCTATAATGAGGAAAGGACCATAGAGAAGGTGGTCACGGACGTGAAAAACGCACTGCCCGAGGCCACGATATATGTGTACGACAACAATTCCACCGACCGCACCGCCCAGCTTGCCAAGGAGGCAGGGGCTGTCATACGCCAGGAGTACGCCCAGGGAAAGGGCAATGTGATCCGACGCATGTTCCGCGAGATTGACGCCCAGTGCTATCTGATGGTGGATGGCGACGACACCTATCCTCTGGACTGCGCCAGAGAGATGGTAGACCAGGTGCTGGAGCGCCATGCGGACATGGTGGTGGGCGACCGTCTTTCCTCCACCTATTTTACCGAGAATAAGCGGCCCTTCCACAATTTTGGAAACAGTCTGATGCGCACCTGTATCAACAGTCTGTTTCGGGCCGATATCAAGGATATTATGACTGGCTACAGAGCGTTCTCCTACGAGTTTGTAAAGACCTTTCCGGTGTTCTCCAAGGGATTTGAGATAGAGACGGAGATGACCATTCACGCCGTCAACTACAATATGCAGGTGGAGAATGTGATCGTGGAATACCGGGACCGCCCCGAGGGCAGCGTGTCCAAGCTCAACACCTTCAGGGACGGTATGCGTGTGATCCGGAAAATGATGCAGCTGTACAAAAACTACAAACCCCTGAAATGTTTCGGCCTGATTGCGGCGTTGTTTGTGGTGGCGGCCGTAATCCTGTTTGCTCCCATACTGCTGGAATATCTGGAGACAGGCCTGGTACCCAGATTTCCCACGCTGATCGTGTGCGGATTTCTGGTTATGGCGGCAATACAGGCTTTTTTTTCCGGCATGGTGCTGGATGTACAGGTGGCAAAGGATCACAGGGACTTTGAGTACCGCCTGAACAAGATCTTCTCCGAAAAACAGATGAAATGTGCGATGGAAATCCATAGATAGGCAGAGATTTGGGTGGGATATACATGGGGATTGCTATGAAGAGATGGCGTATCAGGGGGATCTGCACAGTGTTTCTGCTGCTGGTCATGGCTGTGGCGGGCTGCGCTGTAGCCCCGGTATATTATCTGAATGATGATGTGACCATGCGGGGTATTCTGGCGGGAGCCTGTACGGGGGCGCCGGACGGCCATGCGGTGTACATGAGATATCCGTTGACGATTTTGTTGGCGGCGCTGTACAGACTGACAGATTGGCTGCATCTGGCTGTGCCCTGGTTTGACCTGTTTCTGGGAGGCTGTATTCTGCTGGCGGGTGCGGGAGTTCTTGTGAACTGTTGGGAACTGAGCCGGGAGAGATATATCCGGGTGTGTCTGGCGCTGACAGGAACTTTGATTTTTGTGGGGCTGCTGTTGCCTCACTATCTCTATATGCACTACACTGTAGTGGCCGCTATACTGGCTGGCGGTGCGATGTTCCTGTGGGTGACCGGAAACGGCAGGACGCTGCCTGTGACACTGCTCATTCTGTGCTATCTGGTGAGGAGCCAGGTTTTCTTTCTGGCCCTGCCCTTTTTGCTGGTGGCGGTGCTGGACGGGCTGACGGAAGGGCGTTCCCTGAGAGAGCCGGGGACCCCACTGCGGGTCCGGATTAAAAAAATGGCGCTGCCGCCTCTGCTGCCCTTGCTGGCGCTGGGTATTGTAGTGTCTGTCCTCTGGGGGGTGGACTGTGTGGGCTATGGCAGTCCGCAGTGGCGTGCTTACAGAGAATATAATGACAGCCGTACAAGACTTTACGACTATACGGATTTTCTCTCCACGGATCGGTATCGGGAGACTTATGAACAGCTGGGGCTGGACTGGCAGCAGTATCAAGTGCTGGCCCATTATGATCTACTGCTGGATGGGGACGTGGACGGGGAGTTGTTGGAGCGGACGGCCCAGCGGATTGAGGACATGAGTGTGGACACGGCGGACAGTGGGTATCTGTGGCAGTGTCTGAAGAATTATTATCTGCTGGTTCGATATGACGGGAGGCCCTACAGTCTGATCTGGGCAGGAGTCTGGGGATTGCTGCTGACTATACTGGCAGTGGGCAGAAGATGGAGAAAGCTGCCGCTGCTGGCTGCGCTGCTCCTGGGCCGCAGCCTGATATGGGTCTATCTGATTGCCCGGGGGAGATTTCCAGAGAGGGTGTGGCTCTCTCTGTATCTGATGGAAATATGCCTGCTGTTAGGCCTGCTGCTGCGGGAGTGCGTGGGATTGCGGGAGGCCGCCGCAGGAGGCAGAAAACACTGGGTTGCCCTGGGATGCCTGGCGTTATGCCTGGCGCTGGTGGGCAGTGTGGTTCCCACACAGCTGGGGCAGACGGTCCAGAGGGTGGCACAGCAGCAGGAAAAACAGGATCAGTGGAATTTATTGACGGCCAGTCTGGACGGCCAGTATCTCTACCTGATGGATGTATATTCGGCAGTGGCCTACGCGGGAGAGTTGTATAGAAAAGATTGCGGGCATATTATGCTGTTGGGAGGCTGGCTTGCCCAGAGTCCTCTGGCGAGGCAGCGTCTGGCGGCCTATGACGCCGAGGACGGCGCCTGGGCCCTGCGGCATGAGCAGGTACGTCTGGTCGTAGACGGCAGCAGGGATATGGCCTGGCTGGAGGAATATCTGCAGCAGAAACTGGGAGCGGTGGAACTGCAGGCGGAGGAATCCATTGTCTGTGGAGAGAATCTTGAGTTTGTGATATACCGGCTGGCGGAGCAGGAGTGACATTCTGGAGGGTGTTTAAGGGCGTATGAAGAAGATACCGGATGTGGTAGAAAAAATATGTACAAAGGCGGTACACGGGCTGTTGCTGCTGATCAGCCTGGTGCTGGGATACTGGGCCGTCCGCTATACGCACGGCTATCCCGCGAATCTCAAGGAGGACTACATCGCAATCGAGCCGGACTCCATTGCACGGAATCTATTGATTTTCTGTGTTGTGTTGGCAGTGACCTGGCTGATACAGTGGGCGGTGCTGCGGGGGGAGGAGAGCGCAAGGAGAAAGTGTGTGCGCCGGATTGCCGTGGTCGTGACTGTGCTGATGGGCGCGCTGCTCGCCGTGTGGGTCTCTGTCTGCCATATCACACCGGTGTGGGACCAGATGCAGGTGTATTTGGACGCCATGGATTTCAAGGCCGGGAATTTTCGGGATATGACGGGATATATCTATATGTGTCCCCACCAGTATGGGCTGACTTTTCTGTATGAGATATTTCTGGCGTTCGGCGGAGGCTATCGGCTGCTGCAGTATATCAACGTGCTGATGGTCATGTGTGTGGTATGGTGTTCCTATGCTCTGGTGGAGGAGCTGTTCGGGGATGTGAGAGCCTCGTTGTACGTGATTATGGGAAATATGCTGTTCTTTCCCCTGTGGATCTATGTCAATTATGTGTACGGAGAGCTGCTTTCCATGGGCTTTAGTATGCTGGGAATCTGGCTGCTGGTGCGCTGGTGCCACAGAAAAAAGACTATCTATGGTCTGCTGTCCCTGTTGTCTTTGAGTGTGGCAGTGCTGGCCAGGACCAATGTGCTGGTACTGTTGATCGCGGTGTGTATCGCCATGCTGGTCCATGGGCTGGCAAAGAGAAATATCCGGATACTGGTGGCGGCAGTGCTTACTATACTGGTGCCGCTGGGCGCCGTGGGAGCCATGCGTCTGAGTTATGAGCTGAGGTCGGGCATAGAGATAGGCGGCGGTATACCGTCCAGCATGTATGTGGCAATGGGCATGCAGCAGTCCACCGGGGGAGCCGGCGTCTACAACGGATACAACAATTCCGTGTTCAGGGGGGAGGCCGGCAGCGACGAGGACAGGGCCAACGAGATAGCCATGACCTATATTCGGGGGCGGTTGCAGGAGTTTCAGGCAGCCCCGGCCATGGCGAAGGATTTTTATAAAGAGAAACTTCAGGAGCAGTGGAATGAACCTACTTTCTGCAGTCTGGTGATGACGGCCACCTTTGAGACTCCACCGGAGGGAATGGTGGAAAAGCTCTACTACGGTTCCTGGCAGCAGCGGTACCGCGACTTTATGAACCGGTATGTGACGGTGCTGTATCTGGGCGTGATTCTGTACTGCGCCGCCGGTCTGCTGCGAAAGACCAATATGCTGCAGTGCCTGATGCTGATTGGCGTCATCGGCGGCTTTCTGTTTAGTATACTTTGGGAGGCGAAATCCAGATATGTACTGCCCTATATAGTCCTGCTGATACCCTATATGGCGCTGGGAATTTCCACAGCCCAGGCCTGTCTGAGCGGTCTGGCGGGGAGAGTGAGAAAAAAGGCAGGGCAGAGTAGCTAGTGAGGAGACAGTCTATTATGCGTGAGTACAGTGACCCGGAAATGACGGTATACCTGCGGCCCATGAGCTGGGAAGACACGGAGCTGATCGTATCCTGGCGCAACCAGGAGGCGGTGCGCAGAAATTTCATCTATCAGGAGCTTTTTACCAGAGAGGGGCATGAGCATTGGATTCGTACCATGGTGGAGACGGGCAGGGTGGTACAGATGATGATCTGCGAGACGGAGAGCGGGCGGCCAGTGGGCAGTGTGTATCTGCGTGACATTGACCGACAGCACAAAAAAGCGGAGTACGGGATATTTATCGGCGGCGAGGGAGCGAGGGGAAAAGGCTATGGAACCATGGCGGCCCGGCTGATGATTCGCTATGCCTTTGAGGAGATGGGGCTCCACAGACTGTTTCTGCGGGCTTTTGCGGACAATGCTCAGGCCATACGCAGTTATGAGAAGGCGGGCTTTGAGCGGGAGGCTTATCTGCGGGACGACGTGTGCATCGACGGGCGCTACAGGGACATTGTGTTGATGGGAATTCTAAATAATGGAGACGGGCAGAGGTAGGTATGGAAGATAGGAATAATAAGAAAAAGACAATCAGTTTTGTGATTCCCTGTTACAGGTCTGAGCATACGCTGGAGAACGTGGTGGCGGAGATATGCGAGACAATGGAGAATCTGGAACAATACAGCCATGAGATCATACTGGTCAACGACTGCTCCCCGGACGGGACCTGGGAGGTTATCCGCAGACTGTGCCGGGAGGACGGCCGGGTCAGGGGAATCAATTTTGCCCGGAATTTCGGCCAGCACGCGGCGCTGATGGCGGGGCTGAGACAGTCCGTGGGAGAGTATGTGGTGTGTCTGGACGATGATGGGCAGACTCCGGCGGACGAGGTGGGAAAGCTGCTTAACAAGCTGGAGGAGGGCTATGACGCAGTCTACGCCAGCTATGCCCACAAGCAGCATTCTCTGTTTCGCAACTTGGGCAGCAAGGTGAACGAGCTGATGACCCGGATTATGCTGGAAAAGCCCAGAGAACTATATATTTCCAGTTATTTCGCAGTGCGCAGATTTGTGGTGGAGGACATGATTCGGTACGAGAACTCTTATCCCTATGTCATTGGTCTTGTGCTGCGGGCTACTAAGAATATAACCAATGTGGAGGTGAATCACAGAGAGCGGCAGGAGGGCAGTTCGGGATATACTCTGAAAAAGCTGCTGGGTCTGTGGTTCAACGGATTTACTGCGTTCTCCGTAAAACCTCTTCGTATTGCCACCTGTATCGGGTGCCTGAGCGCAGGGGTGGGGTTTTTGTATGGATTGTATACCATTGTCAAGCGCCTGTTCAATCCCCAGGTGCCCATGGGATTCAGCTCCATCATGGCGGCTATTGTCTTTTTCGGCGGCATGATTATGATTATGCTGGGATTGATTGGGGAGTATATCGGCAGAATCTACATCAGCCTGAACAACTCGCCCCAATATGTAATAAGGGAGTGCATCAATGGGGAAGATAAGAAGGGATAGCTTTGAGAGACTGTGGAATCGGTGGGACCGGGAGAGACGTATCCTGACGCTGAAGGCGGGGCTGATGGCGCTGCTGCCGCTTTTGTGCTGTATTGCGGCCTGCGCCGCTCAGGGAGGCAGTCTGTCTCAGGTGTATCTGCCCTCCTCTGAATGGAATGACGAACTGTTCTATTACAAGCAGGTGGAGGGAATTCTGTCCCACGGCTATCCTCAGGGATATTTTGGATTCAATGAAAGTCATGCGCTAAAGCTTTCCTTTGCGGCCTGGAGTCCGGTGCTGGTGTGGCCCTGGCTGCTGCACGGTTTGCTTTTTGGATGGAATCTCATGTCTCCGGTCTACAGCAATATTTTGCTGCTCACAGCAGCTGTGTTTCTGTTTGTGCTGCTGACAAAGCCCTGCTGGAAACAACTGGGTCTGATGGCGCTGCTGTTCTGCTGTTTCTGGCCCTACACCCGCTATATGCTCTGCGGTATGCCGGAGATTATCTGTTTCAGTATGCTCATCATATACTGGGGACTACTGATACACACGGCGGAAAAGGAGACCGGCGGCAAGCTGGCGCTGCTGTTTTTGATGGGAGGAGTCATGACGCTGATGCGCCCGTATCTGATTCTGTTTCTGTTGGCCCCGGCATTTCTGTGGATTCGCAGACAGAGAGCGGTCGGTATCGTGGGCTCCCTGGCGGTAATGGGACTGACGGCGGGCGGTTATGCGCTGATCAAGCATTATCTGGGCGCGGAATACTTCACGCCTCTGTTCAAGACCGAGTGGCTGGAGCCTTTTTGGCAGGGGCATATTTTCGGTGGCATTAAGGGCGTACTGGCTAAGATTTATTATGAAGGTCGAAACTTTTTTGCCCTCACCTTGCAGGGACTGAAAAGCGGTCTGGCAGAGGGGGCTTTTTTTGCAGTATATCTTGCGCTACTGTTGATTCTGCTGTGGCAGTGTCTGGCAGATTTTCTCAAAAAAAGGAAAAAGCAGGCGCTCCTTAACGGATATCTTGCATTTTGCCTTTTCAGTATGTGGATGGCCTTACTGTTAATGTACAAAATGAAGGAGGGCAGCAAGCATCTTCTGACCTTCATGGCAGTGGGGATTCTGGCGGTGGCGCTGATGGAGACCAGATTTTACAGAAAAGCCGTGATTGTCGGTGCCTTGTGTGTCTATCTGTTCTGGTATCGGGGAGATCAGCCCGGCGACTATCAGATATATTTTGCGCAGCCTGAGAGAGTGGCGCAGGTAAAGCAGTGGCAGGAGATTTTCAGCCGGGAACTTTTGCTGCAGGAGGAGAATGCGCCGAATTTTGACAATGTGGTGATATGGACTTTCAGCGATGTGCTGGAGGGTTCTGAGTCCGGAGAGACTGTGCTCACAGACTGGCAGGCGCTGTATGCTCTGCCGGAGGGCTGGGGTGTCAGCTGCTGTTACCGGGAGTACGTGGAAGAGAATCTGGATCGGCTGCAGAGCCGCTATCTGGCTATTCCGGTGGGGGGACAGCTCCAGAGCAGGTGCGAAGAACTGGGGATGGAGCAGATTGGACAGGACGGAAGAGTGTGCGTCTATCGGACGAGGTAGTTTACTGAGGTGTGAATCAGATGAAACGAAAAAGGGTAAAATGGGCGGTTATCATGGCCATATTGCTGTCTGGCGCCGTGCTGCTCTTCATGATTATCGTGGAACCCCGGATAAAGAGAACAACACGAGAGGGAGAGGGTACTGCACATAGTATCAGGGCGGTTATGGCGGATATGCGCTATGAGCGCCGAATCAAACTGATCAGGCAGGAACTAGACACCTTGAAGGAAAAATCGTATACAGCTCTGTTCTTATCCATGTACCCGATTCATTCCTACGACACTTATTATCTCTCCTACTGGAGGGGACTGGATGCCTTCAAGATGGAGATGGTCATGGAGAACGGGCGGGAGCTGGCGGGGACGCTGGACTATCTGCAGGAGTTGGAAATCGCGCCGGAGACCATTTTGCTGGGAATCGATCCGGAATGTGTGGAGACGGAATATCCCATGGAGGACTCTCTGCTGGAGCTGATCCGGCAGACTCCGGAGACAGAATATGAAATATTGATGGTAAACCCTGCAATGGCATATTGGCGCACAAAATCGGAGGCGCAGTGGCAGGAGCTCATTGACCGATACGAGAGCACAGCGAAATTGCTGGCACAGGAAGAAAATGTGAAACTTTTTTATGCCTGTGACAGGGAATGGCTGGTGTGCAATGACAGCAACTATGCGGAGGATAAAATGCCCACAGAGGATGTGGCGACAACGCTGCTGGCCTACTATACAAGAGGCGAGTATGAGCTGACTCTGGAAAATACGGAGCAGCGCATGACTGATACCAGAGAACTGATTGCGGACTGGTATCTGGACGACAGGACATTGGACGGGATGCAGGACAGAACGCTTGTGTTTATCGGGGACAGCACATTTGGCAATTTTAACGGTTCACTTGCGATTACCGGTATCGTAGAGGCGTTTACAGGAGCCAGGGTGTTGAACTGCGGTAATGGAGGAATGACGGCGGCATATGGAGACTCCGAACATCCTGCCATGGGAGAGCTGCTTAAAGTGATAGAGCAGGGCGATGGCAGCGATGCAGCGGGCCTGCAGAGCAGTGCAGTGTCAGTGGCGGCAGGGCTGCGGCAGTCTGTCGGCCACAGCGGAGATACAGTCATTTTTCTGGTCTTCGGCATCAATGACTATATAGACGCTATCCCTGTCAGCGGGGAGGATCCCTATGCCGCTGACACCTATATGGGGGCCATGCGGACGGGAATAGAGAGGCTGCAATCCATGTTTGAGGGTTGCCAGCTGGCTCTTATAACGCCTAATTTTATAAAATACAATAATTTTGGCACCAATGCTGTGGGGGAAACAGAGAGTGTATATGAGGATTATGTGAGCGCCGTGAGGGAACTGGGCGAAGAATATGCGCTCCCCGTGCTGGATTTTTATGTGGATATGGGAATTGACAGGGACAACTTTACCGATTATCTACAGGATGAGATTCACCCCAATGAGGCGGGCAGATTTAACATGGGTATGCATATACTTGATTTGCTGCGGGAATTGTCGGCTTGACCAATTATCCCGGCTGCATTTTGCTTAAAGTCGTTTCGCAAAATGCAGCCGGGATAATTTTATTTTTTGTAGTATTCCACAAGCTTACTCACGATATGGATCACATCCTCCACATCCTGATCTGTCAGGGAGTAGTACAGAGGAAGGCTCATGACCTCCTGATAGTAGCGCTCCGCCTGAGGGCACAGGCCTTTTTCATAGCCCAGACTCTCATAGTAGGAATGCCAGTATACCGGCATATAGTGAACCTGTGAGTGAATGCCCTCCGCCCCCATGGCATCAAAGAATTCTCTGCGTGTGCAGCTTAGCATCTCGCTGCGCAGCCGCAGGATATACAGATGGCGGGTGGTTTCGGACGCCGGGATTTCCTGTTGCAGCTGCAGTTGGGGAATGTGGGAAAAGGCAGCGTCATACTTTTCCACGATCTCTCTTCGCCGCCGTGAAAATTGATCCAGCTTGTTAAGCTGGCTCATCAGCAGGGCAGCCTGAATCTCTGTCATGCGATAGTTGAAACCGTAGGCGGCCTGTTCGTTGTACCATGGATCGTCCGTGGGATGTGCCATCTGGCTGCGGTCCCGGGTGATACCGTGGGCGTGGAGCAGAACCAGCTTGTCATAAAGCTCCTTGTTGTTCGTTGTCACGGCTCCGCCCTCTCCGGCGGTCACGGTCTTTACGGGGTGGAAACTGAAAGTGGTCATATCCGAAAGGCTGCCCACAGGCTGTCCCTTATAGCGGGTGCCGATGGAGTGGGCCGCATCCTCGATCAAAATCAGGTCGTGTTCCCGGCATATGGCGCGGACCTCGTCCAGCTCCACCGCCTGGCCGGTAAAGTCCACTGCCACCACCGCCTTGGTGCGGGGAGTGATATGGGACAGTATGGAAACAGGATCTATATTGTAGGTGTGGGGATTTATGTCCGCAAAGACAGGCCTGGCTCCGCAGTACAGGGCGCAGTTGGCGCTGGCGGCAAAGGTGATGGGTGTGGTGATCACCTCATCCCCCGGACCGATACCGGCAGCCAACGCCGCTATATGCAGCGCCGCCGTGCCGTTGCTGACGGCCACACAATATTTGGCCCCGGTGATGTCGCAGAGCCTTTGCTCCAGCTGCGTGGTACGGGGGCCACAGGTCAGATAATCGCTTTTGAGCGTGTCGATTACTGCCTGTATATCCTCATCGTCGATAAACTGTCTCCCATAGCTAAGGGGCGTGGTGCGGACGGGAGTCCCGCCGCAAATTGCAGGTTTTTCCATAGTTACCTCTTTTCTGCATATCTGTAGTTGGCAAAGCCAACTACTGCTGTGTTTATTATATATCCATCCGGCCAAATAGAAAAGGGCCATGAGTGATTCCCTTATCGTTTAATTTTTAGTTTTAGGACATCCTTAGAAGTCAATCCCTGGGCCGCATAGGGCAGCAGGAGCAGGAAATAGGGCAGTATGTAGCGGGAGTTGGCCTCCCAGATCATGTGAAACAGGAAACCGCCCAACACGGCGATCATGCCCACATAGGGGAGCATGTCCTTCCGCCTGCTTATCTGCAGCAGGCACAGCAGAGCAGCGGCGTAGACCACCAGCTGATAGAGATTGCAGTAATGGATAAAAGGCCCGGCGAGGCCGCCGGTATACAGGCTTTCCACACACTCTCTCCGAAGGTCAGAGTGCTGCAGCGTGGCCTGACGGCAGAAATAACTGCCGTCTGTCCACTGAGACAGAAATTTTCCGGCATAGAATCGGAAGGCATATGCGGGGTCTTCCCGAAAAGCCGACAGGGACGCGGCAATAGCCTGTTTGCTCTCCTGAACTGTGACAGCCGTGTCTAAATTGCTGTCAGCATATGTGTTGAAATTAAAGCCGTTGTACCAGCCGTAGCCCCGGCTGGACTCCTGCATGCCCATGGCCAGATAGGACATGGCGGGCACTCCCGAACTCAGCACATTGTCTGCCCGGTGCTCGTAGATGCGTTGAATGGCGGGCAGCACGGACAGGGACAGGAGCATCAGGAGCAGGGCGTAGAGAATCAGCCCCCGCCTGTGTTCCCGCAGCCATTCCCAAAGGGCTGTGAGTGCAACGGCGATAACTACAATCAGCGTATTTTTGCGGACGGCTACTCCCAGAACCAGCAAAGTCACGCTGCAGGCCAGCGACAGATACCGCTGCCGGGCGGAAAGGCTTTGCTCCGAAAAATACCGAATCAGTAAATAGATTCCCCCGCTGAGAAAGGCAAAGGAGGGGATTTCACCGTAGACAAAGGAGGTATAGACGATCAGGGGTGCGTTCAGCATGGCCAGAAACAAATAGGAAACCATGGCTCTGTCATTGTTCCCCGACAACAGTCCCGTTATTTTGTACTGAAAAAACACAACCATACACGCCATCACCACATTGATGCACTGCAGGATATAGTGGGCCGAATAGGAGATGGGCAGCAATTCCCATATCCGGATAATAATCTCGTAAAAGCCCACAAGTCCGATCTGTTGTGGATAGTAGGAGAGATAGGATTCCGTGGGGTGAATAACCTCCGTGTGTCCGTGAGCCAGAGCCTGGGCGATGGAGTATACGCTGGCTGCGTCCGCGCTGGGTATACTGCCGCCGAAAAGGATCAGCGCAAGTCCCCAGAGACAGATCCAGCCCATGGCTGCCGCCAGCAGGAGCGCCCTGCGTCTTCGGGTCGAGGGACAGCAAAATCTCAGCAGTAAAAACAGTGCCAGCAGCAGAACCGCCGCAGCCGCCAGGTGCAGCAGAAAAGGCTCCCGGTGGGCGACACAGGTCTGGGTGGTCATATCCTCGGCGTAGTATCCACAAAATAGACTGCATGCGGTCAGCACACCCATCAAGAACAGGGTAATGCCCTGCACAAATTTAAGTCCGAAAATATATATCCGATAAAAAAAAGTCCTTTTCATAGCCATACCCCTGACCGCTCGGTGCCCATCCTGAGAGCAAATTATACAAATTTATTATAGTGTATGTGCATAAAATATTCAATCAATATATTTTGTGCATTCTGCAACAGCAGCTTAAATGTTTTATAATCTGTTCTGCGCAGGGGAAGAAAGCCTTGCATCTGGGGCGGCCCCATTGTATACTAACATAAACTGGGAAAAGCGCCGGGAGGGCGCGGAAGAGGTCTGCAATGGAACAGAGAATGCGAAAAATATATCATATCATGTGGGTATTTCTCCCCTATTTGGGTCTGGCAGTGTGGGGGGCGCTCTGCGTCACCAACAATCTGTGGTATGACGAGGCGTACACGGCGGCGCTGATCTCCCATCCCCTCAGAGAACTGGTGCAGATCACTTCTCAGGACGTCCACGCTCCTTTCTATTATATATTGCTGAAGGGATTCTACACTTTGTGCGGCGGCCAAGCGCACTACTGGTCCCTGAAACTGTTTTCACTGCTTATGATGTTCGCCTATATGCTCATGGGGAAATACGGGGTGAAAAGGCTGTATGACGAACAGACGTCAGTGTATTTCATGCTCTTTTCCATTTTGATGCCAAGCATGTGCGTACAGGCGGGGAATGCCCGAATGTATGCTATGGGGCTGTTCTTCTTTACTGCCACCGGCCTGCTGGCATGCGATATTCTGAGACAGTCCACCGGAAAAAAGTGGATTCTGTTTTGCCTGTGCAGCATCGGCAGCGTCTACAGTCATACCTTTTCCATGATAGAAACCCTTATTCTGTATCTGATCCTTCTGGGAGCGCTGCTCTACCGGAAAAAATACGCTCTGCTGAAATGGTATCTGGGCAGCGGGATCGCTGTGGCAGCCTGCTATATGGCGTGGCTTTTGGTGGTCTATCGGCAGATGCAGATGAGGATTGCCGCCGCAGGGGCCAACGAGGAGTTGTTTGTACCCAACATGTATACGCTGATGGATTACTGTAAGGAATGGTTTTCGGCCATGGACACTCCGATCATGTCGGTGATCTATCTGGGGATAGCGCTCACTCTGTTTCTGGGGTATCACGCAGTGGACCGCATGAGAGACAGCAAGTGCTATATTCCGGGCTGGGGCATGGGCATTCTGGGACTCACCGCACTGGTCGGAGGTCTGTTGTCCTACTATGTGACGCCCTGTTTTCTGGGGCGCTATATATTTCCCGGTTTTGGCGCTCTGGCCCTGTGGTATGCCGTGGGCATGAGACAGATCGTATCCCCCAAGGTCAAGGCGGTGGTCCTCGCGGTATTTCTGCTGTGTTTTGTGCCCCAGTACCGGTCCGAGCTTGAGCTGGAATATGACAGAGGACTGCAGGAGTACGAGGCGTTTTATGAGAGCAATGTGGGGCCGGAGGACATGATTATGGCCACGGACATTCATCCGCTGCTCCTCAGCGTCTATCACCCCCAGAGGCAGTATATGGGCTATGGATATCTGCCGCCTTTTTCCCCTTTTCAGAACACCACAGTGTTTACCCAGTGGGAGCAGCTGGAGGATGTGGCGGGCGATATCTGGCTTTACGGCTTTGCCGACAGGGACATGCCTGATTTCAGCCCGTATTACAATTTAGAGCCAGCTCTTCAGTTCCACTATATGTATTATGATTTTGCGATTTATCGGCTGGTGCCGGTGGAACCCATTGGGCAGTAGATATGTAACATTCGGCTTTCCCGGCCTGGAAAAATGTGCTATAATATTTCGGACAGCAGGCATTTTTATCTGATTGGAGTTTTTATGAAGGAACGCATCTATATCTGTCACACTTATTATCATGTGTATGTGACGTTTTTAAAAGAATTAGCTCGCCCCGGAGAGCAGCGGGGACAGGCCACTCTGGTACTCAGCAGCCTGTCCATAGACTTTGAGCGCCTTGGGGAGCGGGTGGAGGCTACAGGATTATTTGAGGCCGTGGTAACGTTTGACGAAAAGAGAGACACCGAATTTCCCGAGCTGGCAAAGTACCGCCGGGACACGGGAAATCTGGTGGGAAATCTGATAAACCGGGTGAAATTCACCAGAAAATTTGCCCGCGCCCTGGCTCCCACGATCCCGGTGAATCTGAGGGAGTACGGCGACGTCTATGTGTACTGTGACTCTGATCCCATAGGCTACTATCTGAATGTATACAGGATTCCCTACCACGCCCTGGAGGACGGTTTGAACTGTCTGAAAAACTACGATGCGGCGAGGTACGACAACAGAGGACATTTTGGGCTGAAGGCATTTATGTCCGAGAGGTGCAATCTGATTTTTATTCAAAACGGTTATGGGAAATACTGTAAGGATATGGAGGTCAACGACATATCTCTGCTGAAATATCCCTACAGAAAATATATCCAGCAGCCCCGGCAGGAGCTGGTGGACAGGCTTACCCAGGAGGACAAGGACATTATTCTCCGGGCTTTTGTGCGGGATATGGAGGGGCTGAAAGCCCAGCTCTCCAGTCAGGAGGAGGACAAGATACTGATTCTGACAGATCCCCTGTGTACCCTGGAGATCAGGGAGCGGATATTCCGGGATATTATTGCCAGGTTTGAGCCGGAGGGAACGATTTTTCTCAAGCCCCATCCCCGGGATGAACTGGACTACCGGACTCTGTTCGCGGAGTATCCCCAGTTTGACGCCGCGGTGCCCATGGAGATGTTGAATTTCTTTCCGGGCATTCACTTTAAAAAAGTGGTGGCGGTGCTGACGGAGGTGGGAGCCATCCGGTACGCGGAGGAGAAAGTACGGCTGGGGGAGGCCTTTATGGACAAGTATGAGGACCCGTTGGTCCACAGACAGAACGAGCAGATCTGAGAGAGCGAGGATATATGGCACATATTTTGAGGAAGTTAAATATCCTGTTGGACAGGACGCAGAAACGCACCATGGGGTGGCTGGTGGTACTGATGGTTATCAGTGCGGCTCTGCAGACCCTGGGGGTGGGAATGATTCTGCCGGTGGTGCAGATCGTCATGGACAATGAGGCCATACGCAGACCGGGACTGCTCCACGAGGCGTATCTGCTGCTGGGCGGCGGCTCGGAGATGCGCTTTTCCGTGATGGTTATGCTGGGACTGGTGCTGGCATATGTGCTGAAGAACGTGTTTCTGTTTTTTCAGCAGAAAGCTACGCTGGCCTTTGTGTATTCCAATCAGTTCAGCACCTCCGAGAGGATGATGCGGGGGTATCTGCGCCGGAGCTATGAGTACTACCTGAATGCGGACACGGCGGTGATTCAGAGAAATATCACGGCCAATGTAAACAATATGTATGCGTTGATACTGGCTCTGCTGCAGCTGAGCTCCGACGGGATCATGTTTCTGTTTCTGGTAGGATTTCTGCTGGTGGAGGACGCGGTGATGACGATTTTGATCGCGGTGGTGATGATCCTGCTGCTGGCGGCGATAAAATGGGTGTTAAAGCCCATGCTGCAGAGAGCCGCAGCTCAACACCAGGACTGCTACAGCGGGCTGCTCAAGTGGATTTCCCAGACGGTGCAGGGAGTCAAGGAGATCAAGATATCCTGCAAGGAGCAGTACTTCGTGGACGAGTATCTGAACTATGGAAACGGCTATGTCACCGCGGCGAGGAAGAACGACCTGTACAGCCAGACTCCCAAGCTGCTGATCGAGACAGTGTGTGTGGCCAGTATGATCGGCTACATTATTTATATGATGGGCAGCGGAGTCAGCAGCGAGGACATGGTGACGACGCTGACAGCCTTTGCGGCGGCGGCGATGGCGCTGCTGCCCTGTGTCAACCGCATAAATAATCAGCTCAACAAAATAGATTTCTGTGAGCCGTTTCTGATGGCGGTCAGCGATGATCTGCAGGAGGAGATCAGCACTGAGAACGTGGATATGAGCTATGCCACGGACACGGATGAAAAGCTGCCGGTGCGGGAGCGGATTGAACTGAAGGACATTGTGTACGCCTACCCGGGCACGGAAAAAAAGATTTTCGACCATGCGCAGCTGATGATACCCATAGGCAAAAGCGTGGGTATCGTGGGGACGTCGGGCGCGGGAAAGAGCACGGTGGTGGATATTCTGCTGGGGCTGCTGAAAGTGCAGGAGGGGCAGATCACAGCGGACGGTGTGGACGTGATGTCTCATTACCGGGCGTGGCTGAAAAATGTGGGCTACATCCCGCAGATGATTTTTATGCTGGACGATACCATACGCAGAAATGTGTGTTTCGGCGTACCCGAGGAGCGGATCGACGAGGACAGACTGTGGGAGGCCCTGCGGGAGGCGCAGCTGGACGAGTTTATCAGGACGCTGCCGGAGGGTCTGGAGACCAGCATCGGCGAGAGAGGCATCCGACTGTCCGGTGGACAGCGGCAGCGAATAGGCATCGCCAGAGCGCTGTATCACGACCCGGAGGTGTTGATTTTAGACGAGGCAACCTCTGCGCTGGACAACGATACCGAGGCCGCCATCATGGATTCCATCAACCGTTTTCAGGGACGCAAGACCCTGATTATCATTGCCCACAGGCTGCAGACCATTGAGAAATGCGATCTGGTCTACCGGGTGCAGGACGGCAAGGCTGTGCTGGAAAGGGGAGGGGATACCCCATGAGACTGAGTGTGATCGTGCCGGTCTACAATATGGCCGCGGAGGGTAAACTGGAGTTTTGTCTGGACAGTCTGGTGAACCAGACTATTACCGATTATGAGATTATCGCTGTGGATGACGCGTCCACAGACAATTCTCTGGATATTCTGCGAAAGTACGCGGAAAAGTACCCGGACAAGGTGCGGGTGCTTGCCCATGAGGTGAACAGGCGTCAGGGCGGCGCCAAGAACACGGGGCTGAAAGCGGCTGTGGGGGAGTGGGTCGGCTTTATTGACAGTGACGACTGGGTGACGCCCGATTATTATGAGAAACTGCTTAAGCGCGGCGAGGAGATAGGCGCGGATATGGTGGGCTGTGATTACAGTCTGGTCGCTGACCACACCTTTGAGGTGGGGCGGGTTGTTCAGAATAACTCGGCGCAGCAGACCGGGGTGCTGGACCGGGAGAAACACGGTTTGCTGATTATGCGCTCGGGCAGCATGGTGATCAAGATTTACCGGCGCCGGGTGATTGAGGAAAATCACCTGGATTTTCCTGAGGGGATCTTCTATGAGGACAACTGCGCAGGTCCGGTCTGGTCCCTGTATTTCACACATTTCGAGCGGGTTGAGGAGCCGCTGTACTACTACTACCAGCGGCCTTCCTCCACGGTGCACCATGTGTCCGAGGAGAAATGCCGGGACAGGATGAAGGCGGCGCAGCTGATGCTGCAGCAGTGCAGGGAAAGAGGTTTCATGGAGCAGTATTACCCGGAGATACAGTATCGGTTTACGGAGCTGTACTATGCGGTGACACTGTTCTCCTACATGCTGGGATGTCCTCGCAAAAGGCTGTCCTTTGTGAGGGAGCTGGGCCGGGGGATACGGGAGGCTTTCCCGGATTTTCAGGAGAATACTTATTATCGGCAATATACGGACGGCGAGGAACAGCAGATGATTGCCCTGCAGATGCGGTCCGATGCCAGGTTCTACTATTATTACGGACTGAAGGTGTGGGTTCGCAGATGGAAAAAGAGACTGCGGAGGGACGGCGCACAGAAAGGCGGAGACAGAAATGCGTAAGATAGCGATTATCACGGCCAGAGGCGGCAGCAAGCGGATTCCTCGAAAAAATATTCGGGAGTTCTGCGGCAAACCCATACTGGCCTACTCCATAGAGGCGGCCAGGGAGTCAAAGCTGTTTGACACGGTGATGGTGTCCACGGATGACGAGGAGATCGCCGAGATTGCACGGCGGTATGGGGCGGAGGTGCCCTTTTATCGCAGCGAGAATACGGCGGGTGACTTTGCCACCACCAACGACGTGCTGCTGGAGGTGCTGGCGGAGTACGAAAAGAGAGGGGAGCATTATGAGCTGGGCTGCTGTATCTATCCCACCGCCCCCTTTGTGACTGCCGAAAAGCTCCGGGACGCCGCTGAGCGATTGAAGAATAGCGGCGCGGACACCCTGATTCCGGTGGTGGCCTTTTCCTATCCGCCCCAGCGGGCTATGATCGTGAAGGAGGGGCGGCTTGTGTTTGAATACCCCCAGTATCTGGACAGCAGATCGCAGGATCTGGAGCCTCACTATCACGACGTGGGGCAGTTTTATCTGTTCTATACCGAGGCTTTTAAGCGCAACAAAAAGCTGATGACGGGGGATATTCTGCCCTATGTGGTGTCCGAGCTGGAGGTGCAGGACATAGATAATCTGACAGACTGGGAGATTGCGGAGATGAAATTCCGTTTTATGAAAGGGCAGCATTGATTAACGCATATCAGGGGTGAGTCCATAATATGCGGGGAAAGGGGTGAGCGTGATGACACAGAAGAGAGAAAAGAAAGGCATGTTTGTGTTTTTCTTTCTGCTGGCAATCAGCCAGTACATCGGCTGGCGGCTGCAGCGTGACGGAGACATCCGTTGGACACTGTGGAGCGTTTTAGCCCTGGTGCTGGGCGGAATGCTGGCTGCGGCGGCGGCCAGTTGGGCCTTTTTGTGGCTGGAGGGGCTGATAGGCCGCAAAAAGGCCGGGCGGGCCGCTTTGCAGGGAACGGAACAGATCTCAGAGCGGAGCGGAAAGGCGCCTAGGCCGGAAAAGTGGCTGGTGCCATCGCGCTGCTTTGTGTTGTCATTTGCCACCATGCTGCTGTGCTGGCAATGGGGATATATGGCATATTATCCCGGAATCTGCTCCTATGATATTACGATCCAGGCGGGACAGGTGGTGAGCGGTTCTTACGGGACGCACCACCCTTTAGCGCACACGCTGCTGGTGGGTCTTTTTATGCGTCTGGGGGCGGCGATGGGGAATGTGAACACGGGTATTGCCCTGTATACCGCCTTTCAGATGATCTGCCTGGCGGCGGCCTTTGCCGCGGGGATCGCCTGGCTGAGATCCATAGGGACAGGGAAAGTGTGGGTCTGGCTGACCTGGATATGGGGCTGTCTGTTCCCCATTCATCTCTATATGAGTATTACGGTGACAAAGGACGTCTTTTTCACAGTGTTTTTCATTTTGCAGCTGATCTGTTTCTGCCAGCTGCTGCGGCGGGGGACAAGCCGTCCGGGCGTAAGCGGCTGGGATCTGTGTTATCTGCTTTCCACTGTAGGTATGATTCTGTTTCGCAACAATGGCAGATATGCGCTCTTGCCGGTGCTGTTTTTTCTGGCAGCGGGGTGTATCCGGCGTCATGGAGACCGCAGACTGCTGCTGCGGCTGCTGGCGGGGACTCTGGCGGGCTTTTTGCTGGGCAGCGCAGGACTCTCCCTGCTGTCCCGGGCCACGAGCGCCCAGCAGGGGGACAAGCGCGAGATGCTCAGCATTCCGATCCAGCAGCTCGCCCGCACCATGATCTACCATGGGGGCGTGGGGGTTTTGGATGAGGACGATGCCACCATGGAGGATGAGGACATCCGTCTGGTGAACGACTTTATTCTGGATGAGGCCTATCGGGAGTACCGGCCGGACATTGCCGACCCGGTGAAACGGCATACTTACACCCATGTGGTCCGATACCGCACCGGAGAGTTTTTGAAGACCTATCTGCGTCTGTTTGTCCGGTATCCGGGAGATTATGTCAATGCAGCATTTGCCGTGAATATGGGATATTATTATTTGGGAGATACGAGCCATGCCCATATCAATGAAAACGGCGTGGAGCAGGGGCTGGGTTATATCCAGACCCGCTGGGTGGAGCAGGAGCTGAGGGATTACGGTATATATAAGGACTCCAAATTAGAGGGGCTGCACCGCGCCATGGAGCGCTATGCGGACGGCAATCTATATCTTTACACGCCGGTGCTGTGTCTGATCATGATTCCGGGAATTTATCTGTGGATATGGCTTTTTGCGGCGGTGCGGCTGTGGATACGGAAAAAGTATCTGCTCCTGCTGCCCATAAGCTTTGTGGCCGGATATTATCTGACATTGGTGCTGGGACCTGCGGTGCAGCTGCGGTATCTGTATCCGGTGATGGCGGCGGCTCCCTTTGTAATCGGCTATGTGAATTCAATATTAAGCGGCACGAATGGGAAAAAGGACATGGTGTGAGAAGAACTTCTAATTGCTTACAGCAAAGGCTGTTTCGCAAAGAAGTTCTAAGTCTCACACTAGAAAAATGCAGGACTTGCACAGCAAGTCCAAATAGGCATTTTTCATCCGAATTTGAGTCGCAGCAATGCTGCGACATGGGAGTTAGTATGGGTAAAAAAATAGCGGTTTTGTCTAATATCAATATGAATTATGTGACCCGGCTGTTGAAAAAGGAGTATCAGGTCTATGAGGCGGAAGGGTATGGCAACGAGCTGGGGCTGCTGCTGAACGGGCAGTCCTCCTACCATGCCTTTGCCCCGGAGATAACCTTTCTGATTATGGACCTGATGGAGCTGCTGGGGCATGAGCTGCCCCCGCAGGAGGACGGAGTGACGGACAGAGGCAGCGGGAAGGGAAATTCGGAGGCAGACAAGGACTGGGAGATACCCGACATGCCCCCCTGTATGCGCAGCTGGTTTCTGCAGCTGGACGGCTGTATAAATCCGGGAAGGCTGTACTATCTGTCCGACGCCTGGCTGTGGGGGCCGGAGATTGGCGCGCTGCCCCGTCCCTGGGTGCGTCAGCAGCTGGAGAATCAGTGGCTGCTGGGGGTACTGTGGCTGCAGCGGCGCCATGAGAATGTGCGGTTTTTTCCCTACCGGCAGATCATAGGCGGTATGGGGGAGGAGAACAGCTTTTCCCTGAAAATGTGGTATCTGGGCAAGATTCTGCACACCAATGAGGCGCAGAAAAGGCTGGCTGAGGAGATAGCGGCCCTGACGGACACAGAGCAGAGGGTGGCCAAAAAGGTGCTGCTGGTAGACCTGGACAACACCCTGTGGGGCGGTCTGGCCGGTGAGAGGGAACATACCCCTCTGGAACTGTCGGAGGACCATCAGGGGCTGGCGTACAAGAATGCCCAGAGGGTGCTGCGGCTGATAGAGCAGTCGGGCGCAGTGCTGGGTATTGTGTCCAAAAACAATGAGGGGGACGCCCTGGAGGTGATTCAAAATCACCCGCATATGGTGCTGAGAGAGGGAGATTTTTCCATATGGCGGATCAACTGGAGACCCAAGCATGAAAATATCAGCGAGATTGCGAAGGCCCTGAATCTGGGGCTGGATTCCATAGTGTTCTGGGACGACAGCCCTGCGGAGCGGGAGCTGGTAAAACAGATGCTGCCCCAGGTGGAGGTGCCGCCTTTTCCGGAGAGGCCGGAGGAACTGGCCCCCGCGCTGGTAGAAATCTATGATAAGTATTTTCGGAAGGCCAGATTGACCCGGGAGGATATCGAGAAGACGAGGCAGTATGCGGAGAACGGGCAGCGCAGTCTTTTAAAGCAGCAGGTAGGGGACTATGCCCAGTATCTGCGCAGGCTGGAGCTCAAGGTGCAGCCGATGAATCCGGCGGCCCACATGGAGCGGCTGGTGCAGCTGCTGAACAAGACCAATCAGTTTAACCTGACTACCGTGCGCCACACGCAGGAAGAAATGCAAAAGATAGTGGCGGATTCTTCCAAAAAGGTGTATCTTTATAGAGTGGAGGATCGTTTTGGAGATTATGGCATCGTGTCGGCTGCCATAGTGGATATGGCAGGGGAGACGCCGATCGTAGCGGAGTGGGTGCTCAGCTGCCGGGTCATGGGCAGAGAGGTGGAGGACGCGCTGCTGGGGCATATGGAGGCGCAGCTGCAGGCTGCAGGTTTCGGACTGCTTAAGGGGCGGTATATGCCCACGGCCAAAAACAATCCGGTGGCCGGACTCTACGAGAGACTGGGTTATCAGACAGTCTGCCGGGGAGAGGACGGCGCGGTGGAGTATCAGATACAACTAAAGGAGCGCCCCGCAAGAGGGGAGCATGTGACATGGATGGAGGATGAAATAGTAGGGTGAAAGAAAAGATTATTGCTATCATTACAGAGATCTTGCAGGTGCCGGAGGGCACGGTGACAGAGAGTACCCGCATGGAGGATTTGGAGGAGTGGGATTCTCTGGCCCAGGTCCTGATTATCGGGGAGCTGGAATCCCAGCTGGGAATCGTGATACCTCTGGAGGATGCCGAGGAGATGACGGGAGTGGCGGATTTTTTGGCCAGACTATAGGGGGAAGACAATGGGTGTTACGCTGCGCAAAATCAGAGAAACCGATCTGGAAACCATCATGCACTGGCGGATGGATCCGGAGATCACCCGGTATATGAATACGGATCCCCAACTGACCCTGGAGGGCCAGAGAAAGTGGCTGGCAGCGGTGGAGAGCAATCCCGATTTGCGCTACTGGATGATTTTGGTGGACGGGCAGGAGGCAGGGGTTATCAACCTGACCGGGCTTACCCGGGAGGACGGAGTGCTGGGCTGGGCCTACTATGTGGGGGAGAGGCGGCTGCGCAGTTTGAAGACTGCGGTGTCGCTGGAAATGAGTCTGTACGACTACATTTTTGACAGCCTGCACAAGGAGGCGCTGATCAGTGATGTCTTTACGCTGAACAGAGGAGTGATTCAGCTTCATCTGCTGTGCGGATGCGAGATCACGGAGGAGAAAAAGGCGCATGTCTGCAAGGGAGGAAAGACTTATGATGTGACCTTTATGCGGATGAGCCGGGAGCGCTGGCAGCAGGTGCGGGCGGAAAAGAAGTATGAGCGCATTTCCTTTGAGGAGACATATACTGACTAACGGAGTGTTATTATGGAGAGAGAAATCAGAATCGGCGATAAGATAATCAGCGAGAACTCCCCTGCGTTTATCGTGGCGGAGATGTCCGGCAACCACAATATGGATTTTGACCGGGCGGTGGAGATCATCAGGGCGGCAAAGGAGGCGGGGGCAGACGCTGTGAAGATTCAGACCTACACGGCGGACACCATCACGCTGGACTGCGACGATCCCTGTTTTCGGATCACACAGGGGACGCTGTGGGATGGTATCACGCTGCACAAGCTGTATGAGAAGGCCTACACTCCCTGGGAGTGGCAGCCACGACTTAAAAAGCTGGCCCAGGACATGGGACTGCTCCTTTTTTCCTCGCCCTTTGACTTTTCCAGCGTGGATTTTCTGGAGGAAATGCAGGTGCCGGCGTACAAGGTTGCGTCCTTTGAGATCACGGACATTCCGCTGATACGCAAGATTGCCAGACTGGGTAAACCGGTGATTCTGGCCACGGGCATAGCCCGGCTGGCGGATATAGAGCTGGCGGTGCAGACCTGCCGGGAGGAGGGGAACGAGCAGGTAATTCTGCTGAAATGCTGCTCAGCCTATCCCACTCCCTATGAGGACGTGAATCTGCGCACTATACCCAACATGAGGGAGACTTTCAACTGTCTGACAGGACTGTCAGATCACACCATGGGATCGGCGGTGGCTGTCGGAGCGGTGGCCCTGGGGGCGAGAATGGTGGAAAAGCATATGACGCTGCGCAGGAGCGACGGCGGGGTGGACGCCGCATTCTCCATGGAACCGCAGGAGTTTAAGGAGATGGTGGACAATATTCGGATCGTAGAAAAGGCGCTGGGAAGAGCTACCTACGATCTGTCGGAGAAACAGGTTCGGGAGAGGGAGCACAGCCGTTCCCTGTTCATTGCAAAGGATATGAAGGCGGGGGAGGTGTTCACGCCGGAGAATCTGCGCTCCGTGAGACCGGCTGACGGGCTGCACACCAAATATTACGAGCAGCTGCTGGGCAGGAGAATTACCCGGGACGCCAAGCTGGGCACTCCCATGACATGGGATATGGCAGGAGATTGACGAGCATGGGGGAGACTATGGCGGCACGGAAAAAGGCTGATATTGTGATACGCGCGGATGGAAATGCCGACATTGGCGCAGGACATTTGATGCGTTGTCTGACCATCGCGGAGGAAATCCGGGAGAGGGTAATTTTCTGGTGTGCGGACGAGGTTTCCGCAGCTCAGGTCCGGGCCGGGGGATATGAGGTTTTGGTGCTGGGAACGGATTACCGCGATATGCTGTCGGAGCTGCCGCTTTTGGAGAAGGCGGCGGGGAGCGGGGGAAAGATATTTCTGGTGGACAGCTATTATGTCAGCGCCGAGTATCTGCAGGCGCTGCGGGCCTACGGCAGCGTGTATCTTCTGGAGGACGTGCCGGGCAACGCCTGGCAGGTGGACGGTATCATCAATTATAATGCCTTTGCCGGGGAGGAGGACTACCGGAAGGTTTACGGGCAATCCTCCCGGCTCTATATCGGCGCCGCCTATGTGCCCCTGCGCCGCCAGTTTGCGCAGCGGGACTATCGGGTGCGCGGGCAGGTGAAAGAACTGCTGATTACGACCGGGGGCGGCGACAGGGAGAATATTGCGGGGAGGATTCTGGAGACAATAGAGGGTATGGACTGTAAAGTCCATGTGATATCCGGACCCTACAACCCGCATGGGGAATGGCTGGACAGATATGCGGCCTCGCATCCTCAAGTGACGGTACACCGGCAGGTGACAGAGATGGCGGAGCTGATGCTGCGGTGTGACCTGGCGGTCACCGCCGGGGGCACCACAATCTATGAGCTGTGCGCTCTGGGAGTGCCCTTCGTCTGTTTCTCCTACGCTGGGAACCAGGAGGCGTTGACAGCGTATGCGGGATGGCAGGGGATCGGCTTAAACGCCGGGAAGTTTCACTGTGACCCGGAGGGTACGCTGGAGTGTATCGGCAGTCTGACCCGGCAGGCGGCCGCGGATATGGAACTGCGGCGCGGCATATCCCGCAGGGCCAGGGCGGTGGTGGACGGTGCGGGCGCAAAGAGACTGGCGGCTGTATTGAAGGCGGCCGGGAATTTTGACAGAGAAGGTCAGAGGTGAAAAAGTTGACGACAGAGAGGCGCAGGGGCAGAAAGAGAGAAAAGATAATATATGGAATCTGTGGCGCTTTTCTGTTTCTGGCGCTGCTGCCGTATCTGCTGGACTCCGGGCGGGAGGCGAATACCCAGGCACAGGTGCTGTTTCTGGGGGATAGTATTGTAGGGCAATACAGGGACGAGACCTCGATCCCGGCGCTGGTTGCCGGGCAGTTGGATGTGACGGTGGCTAACGGCGCTTTCGGCGGCACCACTATGAGCCTGCAGAACCGGGAGAACAGGGACGCCTACTATTGGGACGGGCTTTCCTTTTCTCAGATTGCCAGAGCCATCTCGGCGCAGGACTTTGGACTGCAGCAGACCATCCGCACCAAAGATTATGTCACCAGAGACTTTGGTGGGATAGTGGATGAACTGGATGTATTGGATATCTCTTCGGTTCAGACAGTGATTATCAGCTACGGAATGAACGATTACACCACCGGCAGCCCTATCAGAAATGAGAAGGACCCGGAAGATCCCTATACCATGGAGGGAGCCATGCGGTTGGGAATACGGTATCTACAGCAGAGTTTCCCACAGGTGCGGATCATTTTTATAAGTCCGACATACTGCTGGCTTGTGAATACCCAGGGAATTACAAACGACACTTGTGAGACCAGTGATTTCGGCGGCGGCTATATGGAGGACTATGTGGAGGCACAGCGCAGAGTCGCCCAGGAGTGCGGGGTGGAATATGTGGATCTGTATCATGGGTATTATCCCCATGAGGAGTATATGGACTGGCCGCTGTACACGGACGACGGAATCCATCCCAACGAAAGAGGGCGTCAGAAAATAGCGGATACTTTGGTGGAGCTGCTGCGGAAAGGAACACAATATTGAAAAATCCTACGGAAACCTGGAACTGCATACGAAAACACTGTAAGCGGGAGTGGAAACTGGCGTTTTTCAGCTCCTTTCTGCTGGGAGTACTGATACACATGCCCATTATGCTGCGGGACATTCCCAATCATGACGGGCTTGCCAGCATGTATTTTGACCAGAATATGATTACCTCCGGCAGATGGTTTTTGACGGTGGCCTGCGGTATCTCCTCCTACTATACGCTGCCCTGGCTCATCGGTCTGCTGGCTATGCTGTATCTGGGGATCACGTCGGCGCTGCTGACGGAATTCCTGGAGGTGAGGCAGAGCTGGGCCGTGGTGTTGATCGGCGGTCTGCTGGTTACCTTCCCTTCTCTGGCCTCCACCTTCGCCTATGTGTTCACCATGGACGGTTATATGCTGGCGGTGCTGCTGGCGGTGCTGGCCGTGCTGCTCACCAAAAAATACCGGCTGGGTTTTCTGCCCGGTGCCCTGTGTCTGGCCTGCAGCCTGGGCATCTATCAGTCCTATCTGCCCTTCGCAGTGCTGCTGTGCCTGTACGGCGTATTTATGATTGCGGCGTCGGAGGGAGAAATTCGGGAAAAGGGCAAAAAGATTCTACGCTATGTCTATATGGGCGGAATCGGTATGGTCGCCTATTATGGGATCCTGCGGCTTTTGCTGCTCATTCAGGGAAAGGAGCTGGCCTCCTATCAGGGGATCAGCGACATGGGCAGCGCACCGCGGGCGGGGATCGGGAGCACTGCGGCGCAGATGTACCGGGATTTCCTGGCATTTACTCTGAAGGGAAATGTGTTTATGAACAATCTATTTTCCTGGGGAGCCATGATCTTGCTGGGAGTCAGCAGTGCGGTGGTGCTGGTTTGTCTGTGTCTGAAAAAAAAGTGGTGGAAAAGCGTATGGTTTTTCGTTATAATAGCAGTAACCGCAGTGGGACTGCCCATTGCGATGAATCTGATTCTGATTATCTCGCCGGATGTGACCTATCATCTGCTGATGCGGTATCAATGGGTACTGCTGCCAATCTGCATGGTAGCGGTCGTCAGCAAGTACAGCGAGAAAATGCCCTGGGCGGCCTGGCTGGGACTGGTCTGTGGCCTGGTTCTGCTGTTTAACTATGGAGTGACAGATCAGATCGCATACTCCAACCTGGAGAAAAAGTATGAGAAAACCTATGCCTACTGTGTCCGCCTGCTGGACCGGATCGAGCAGACGCCGGGTTACTACCAGGGGATCCCCATCGCCATGATCGGCGTGGTGGGTGATCAATCCTATCCGGTGACGGACCTGACAGAGGACGTAACGGCGGGGATGATTGGCATGGGAGGCGACAGTTTACTGTACACCGGCGCCAACTATCAGGCATTTATTCAGAACTATCTGGGTGCGACGCTGAACATTCTGCCCCCGAAGGCCATGGAGGAGATGTATTACAGCGAAGCCTACCGGGAGATGGAGAGCTTTCCCGGGGCGGATTCCATTCGCATTATAGATGGCGTCCTATATATCAAGACCGAAAACAGGGAATAAGCG
>CAYLIM010000015.1:42285-43385 GCA_964383805.1 uncultured Acetatifactor sp. | reverse complement strand
GGATATACAGGAGAGGCGCTTGCGGAGCGACTGCAGGTAAGCCCACAGGCTGTATCGAAATGGGAGAATGCAAAATGTCTGCCGGAGACAGCCATTCTTCCCGCGCTTGCGGAGGCGCTGGACTGCAGCATTGACAACCTGCTGTGTCCCCGGGAGCTTTTTATTTTGGAAGCAGTCTATACGGACGGGCAGACACAGGTTCCAGTGACACGGTTCCTGAACGATATGGTGCGCGACAACACACTCAACATTTATGTCAATCCACCGTTTATCGGCGCTTCCATTGAAAGCGACCGGCTGAAACTTTTGCTTGTAAAATACCAGACTCCAAAGGGCCTTTACTTTTCCTGCGCTTTACAGAATGAAAATCTGATCCTGAATATGAAAAGTGAAGGTTTTGCGGGGGACAGGGCATTTCAGATTATCGGGGCTTACTATGGGAACGAAAAGGAATATTCCTGTGCCATGCAGAAGATAGAGCATTATGAGTATTTCAAACGGAACAGGATAGAGGTGAATCATGAAAGCTTTCCAAGCAATCCCGCAAGTGATGACACGGAATATCTGACGTTGATTTATCTGAACGCTGAGGGAATTCATGCCATCAGCTGTCCGGAAAATGATACTCTTTATTATGGGGAGCATGGCACAGAACTCCTACTTCGGGACCATTCAAAATGTATTTTGAAAAATGTGATGCGTCTGTTCTGGGAGGAGGATGGCTGCGGACAAATGTGTGCCTGGGCAGGTGCGCTTTATGCGGCACTTAAGTACATGGGAGAACCATATACTTATGAGCAGATTATGGGAATGAGCGGTGCATGTTATCGGATATGTTTTATGGATGTCTGGGATTACAGCTGCACGGATGCCCTTGTAGCCTTTGATTATGTCACACCCTTGTACAGTGCCATCGGCTATTCTTTCCATATTGTGGAAAGGCTGGAAAAGCAGGAGAGGAAATCGGAGCGCCTTGCTATCATGGAGGACATTCAAAATGGCAAACCGGTACTGGCGATCAATCTGAGGGTTGCCCCTGAGTGGGGGGTCATCACAGGTTACACCGATAACGGCAGTCATTTTTTGTGCCGCACCTATTT
>CAYLIM010000015.1:0-42185 GCA_964383805.1 uncultured Acetatifactor sp. | reverse complement strand
CTGGCTGCGGGAGGACACGTCGCTTGCGAATGAAACGGGACGGCAGTATCTGGCCAAAATTGCAGAGAACTGTCAGACAATTTCTGATACCGTGTCTGCGTTTCGTGACATGTTGCGCCGGACTTCCACATGCAAAATTACGTATAATACCATAAATGCATACAGTGTGTCCACGCCGGGACTCCGCAAGGAGCAGATCGTTTTGCTCGAAAATGCGCTTGTTCTGGAGGAAGAGAACTGTAGGCTTGCTGAGTTGATACTGGAGCTGCCGGAAATGATATAAGCTCTAAAAGAGAATGGTCGAAGGATGGAGGGGTATAGATTTATGAAGACAAAGTTAATTTTGTTTGAAGGCATTCCCGGTTCCGGGAAATCAACAATAGCACATAAAACGGCTTTGATATTAAATAAGAATAAAATTCCCAATAATTTATACCGTGAAGGATGCCTTCACCCTGCCAATTTGGATGGATATGTGGTGATGTCACCGGAGGAACTGGAGACGCTGATCCAAAGATTTCCTCAGCATACAGAACGGATAAGAAGTCATCATATCTGTATGGATGGTTTTATCTTGGTTCAAAGGCAAAAGGATTATCGTGCAGACAGTCGGATATTTCGATTTTTAGAGCAATATGCCATTTGGGACAGCGGATTGGATTTTACTCTGTTTGCGCAGCTTCACAGGAAAAGGTGGTCTGAATTTGCAAAGAATGCCGCAATGAGGGATGAAACGTCAATTTTTGAATGTGCATTTTTACAGGATCATATTACAGAGCTGATGCTGTTTTATGAAAAATCTGAATCAGAAATAATTGAATATTTTAGGGCGCTGGAAGAAACTATTTTGTCACTGAATCCGTTTCTTGTTTATCTGCAGCAAAATTGTGTGGAGGAAACTATAGGCCGCATTTCCAGACAGAGGATTCACGAGCCTGATGGGAGACCGTGGGCAGAACGGGTAGCTGAAATGGTATCGGAGAGTCCCTATGGAAAAGAGAATGGACTTATCGGATATGCTGGCATGGTTGAGTTTTTTAAACGGAGAAAGGATATGGATTTAAAGGTACTGGACAGCCTTAAAATCAGGCATATTTTTATTGATAATGACGACTATGACTGGAAGGAAATGCAGGGCAGAGTATTTAGTCTGATAGAAGACTTAATTCATACACAGTAAAGCGCCGGAAACATTGTTGAAAATCTTCCACAAAATATAATTCTGTTTACCGGAACAAGGATTATATTTTGTGGAAGTTTTTTTCTTTTTTGTTTTTATAGGTTGCACTATCTATAGCAATTCTGTTATTCTTATATTAGTATATGGAATATGTCTGATTACTTCATTTTATTACCTGGATATTTATAATTTTGAAAGAAACTTATGAAACGTTTAGCAGTGGTCAAGAAAAGGGATGAGCGAGAGATGAAGACAAACCGAAAGCACTTTTTTATCACCATAATCGTCACACTGGCGGCGCTGGTTTTTTTATCTACATATATGATGACCACATTTTATCGAAACGCGAGGAAGGATGCTCTGGCTATCGGCGCGAGTACCCTGGCTCAGGAGAAGGAGCAGGCGGAGCGCTATATGAGCAGAGCGCTGGACATTATTCAAATTACGTCCATGGAGATTGAGTATCTGCTGAGAAAAAATGCCGATTCAGATGTGATTCTGGTTTTTCTGGAGAATGAGTCGGATTACTACATGAACTCGGTTGACGCGGATTTCACCGGAGTGTACGGCTGGATCGGGGGCGAATATCTGGACGGCATCGGCTGGGTGCCCGACGAGGATTATGTGCCCACGGAAAGGGTGTGGTATACGGACGCCATAGAGGCGGACGGCGAGCCTGCGATGATATCGCCCTATCTGGATGCGCAGACAGGAACCATTATGATTTCCATAAGCCGTATGCTGTATGACAAGGAGAGCGTTATCTCTCTGGACATTTCCATGGACACGCTGCAGAAGCTTACAGAGCTGATTAATTTTAACGGGCATGGCTATGGGTTTATCATCGACAGGGACGGATTTGTGATCGCCCATTCCGATTCGGCGGAAAAGGGAAAGGAATACGGCGAGGATGTTGAGAAAAAAGAACTGGTTGACAGGGTGATCGAGTTCGCCGGTACAAGCTTTGACATGGAGATCGACGGAGAGCGGATCACAGTGTTCTCGGATACTATCCTGGACGACTGGTACGTGGTCATGGTGGTTGACAACAGGGGGATGCTTGCCGACTTGAGAAGGATTATGGTGCAGAGCGTTATTATGTGCCTTGTAGTATTTGGAGTTATTGTGGTGTTCTGTGTCGTGGAGATGAACAGGACGGCCCGTTATATGGTCAAGCTTCAGGAGAGCCGCCAGGAGCTTAAGCAGCTCAATGATACGATCATGCAGGTGCTCGCCAAGACCATAGACGCCAAGGATAAATATACCCGGGGCCACTCCGTGCGGGTAGCCAATTACAGCCGTGAGATTGCACGAAGGATGGGAAAGAGCGAGGAGGAGCAGGAGAGAATTTACAGGGCCGCTCTGCTGCACGATGTGGGAAAGATCAGGATACCTGACGGAATTATCAATAAACCCGGAAAGCTGACGGACGAGGAGTACGCCTATATCAAGCTCCATCCGGTTGCCGGATACCATATTTTAAAATCTTTCTCCAAGGGCCATATCGTTGCGACCGGAGCGAAATTCCACCACGAGCGGTATGACGGAAAGGGATATCCCAACGGGCTTGTAGGGGAAAATACGCCGGAGCATGCGAGGATAATCGGTGTGGCGGATGCCTATGACGCCATGGCGTCAAACAGAAGCTATCGAGACGCCCTGCCGCAGGATGTAATCAGGGGCGAGCTGGTGGCGGGGAAAGGGACGCAGTTTGACCCGCAGATCGTGGAGGTCATGCTGGAGATGGTGGATGAGGACACGGAGTATCAGATGCGGCAGTTAGACGATCAGCAGAGGACGATTCTGGCTGTGGATGATGAGCCCATCAGCATTGATTCGATCAAGGTTATATTTGAGACACAGCCAATCTACAAGCTTCTCACCGCAGGCGGCGGGGAGGAGGCACTCAAGCTGCTGAAAGAAGGCGGCGTGGACCTGGTGCTGCTGAATCTGGAAATGTGCGGCATGAAGGGAATTGAGGTATTTAAGCGCATTAAGGAAATCTCAGACGTTCCCATAGTGTTCATGACGGCCACCAAGGATCTGAGCGCCTTGGAGAAAGCCAGGGAATTGGGAGTTGACGATTATATAACAAAGCCCTTCATGCCGCAGATCATGCTTGAGACGGTGTACGGCGCGCTGAACTGGGAGTAACAAAACAGATCTCTGATAAAATAAAAATACTATTTTATTATTGAAAAGAGAGTGGGATTAATGAAACAAAAATTAGACAGGACACTGGGAATGTATTCCGCGCTGATGATCAGCATCGGAACCATGATAGGCTCCGCCATTTTTGTCCTGGCGGGCACAAGCTATGAAACGGCCGGGCCGGGAGCTTCGCTGGCTATTTTTCTGGCAGGTATCGCCGCCGTCTTTACAGGTTTGTCTTTTGCGGAGCTGGTGACGGTAGTCCCGAAAGCGGGCGGAGGTTATGTCTATGTGAAGGAAGCTACCGGCAATAATATCATCGGATTTATCTGCGGGTGGGGGTTCTGGCTGGGCTATGCCATGTCCTGCGGTCTGTTCGCTCTGGGCTTTGGTAACTTTATCAATTATATTTTTCCCTTTATACCACAGATGGCGGCGGCTTATCTGCTGGTTGTGTATGTGATGTTTACAAATATTAAGGGGACAAAGAGTTCCGGCGCGCTGCAAAATGTGATTACCACTGTCTTGATAGCGTTACTGCTTCTGTATGTGGTGGTGGGCGTGTTCCACATGGATATCAATTATCAGAAACCATTCACTCCCCATGGAATGTTCGGCGTGTTTAACGCAATGGGATTTCTGTACATGACCTATATCGGATACGGCCTGATCACCACGGCCAGCGAGGAGGTCATTGAGCCGGAAAAGACGATTCCGAAGGCGATCCTGATCTCTATAGCAGCGGTTATTTTTATAAAGACCACAGTATTCTTTGTGGGCTGCGGAGTTCTCCCCTGGCCCCAGCTGCTGCCGGAGGTGACCAGCACACCGCTGATCGATACCGCGGTGCATATGGGGGGCGCTGTAGGCGGGTATCTTTTCGCCTTTGCCGGAATATTGGCAACCCTTTCCTCTATCAATACGGCTGTCATGGCGTCCTCCCGGACTTCCTTTGCCATGGCCAGGGATCAGCGCCTGCCAAGTCTGTTTAAGACCATCAACAAAACTACAAAGACGCCGATTTTCTCCATTGTGGTGTCCTCGATTATTGTGGTGATTGCGGTTTCAATTCGGGATCTGGAGCATATTTCCACCGTGACCAGTATCTTTTCGCTGACCGGGTACAGCCTTGTCAATGTGGCCCTGATTATTTTCCGGCTTAAAAAACCGGAGCTTGAGCGAAAGTTTAGGGTTCCTCTCTTTCCGCTTACACCGATACTGGGAATAGGGTTAAATCTGTTTTTGATCGTCAATCTTGCCATATCGGACCGCCCTGCGTTAATCATTGCCGTCTCCGTGATCGTAGTCGGGATATTGTATTACTATCTGGTTATGCCGAGATTAAAATATGCCTCCAAGGGCATTTCCATTGTGGATATTCCTGAGATCAGAGAGCATAAAAAAGATAACAGGAAGAACGAGATCATAATACCCGTCTCCAATCCCCAAACGGCGGACGGTCTGCTGAATTTTGGCAGGACGATTGCCCTTGCGGAGCAGAGTACAACGGTGGTTCCGGTGAAGGTCAATGTCTTTCCCGATAATCTGCTGACAATCGCGGACTATGACGTGATGATGCAGACTATGAGCAGCCAGGATGAGATCGTCCGGAAACTGAAAGCATACGAGGAAGAGCCTTTTATGCGGCCTGTTCTGATCAATTCCAGAGAGGTATTCCATGCGATCATGTCAGTGATAAAAAAGGAAAAAGCCCCTCTGGTGATTATGGGATGGCATGGCTCGGGCCTGATAAAATATATGCACGGCGATATTACATACAGGATGCTCCAGGAGGCCCCGGCGGACGTGGGTGTTCTTCGGATGCATACTGGAGATACAGAGTTTAAAAAAATTCTGTTCCCCTATGGCGGCGGAAGGTACTCCAAGATGACGGCGAAGGTGGTCAATCGAATCGCCAACGCATATGGTGCGGAGATAACTCTTTTAAATGTGGTGGACCGGGACGAGGATATTGAGGAGACAAGGGAGTATCTGAAAAATTCGGCAGCCAAATTCGACAGACCTACGGAAATCATGGTATGCAGCGGCGCTTTGGTTGAGAGAGTGGTGGAATTCTCCGAAAACTATGATCTGGTAGTCATGGGCGCCTCTCTGGATTGGGGAATACAGGAGGTAGTTACCGGATTTCGGACAGATAGAATCATGGAGCAGGCTAAGTGTTCCGTTCTGATTATCAAAAGCTATGACCTGTTTTTGCAGAAGAGAAAGGTGCGTGGATTTATTCATAAGACAAGAAAGGTGATTCATCAGTAGAAGAAAACTGATGAATCACCTTTTTCTATCGCACGGATTCCCGCCGGAACACATACCAGTACGGCTCCTCGCCGCCGTAGGTGTAATCGCCGCTCTTCCATTGAATCAGCAGATATTCCGTTCCCTGATATTCCCGGAAACAGTACATGCTGGCGGTGGACTGCGGCTCGCAGATCACATTGCCCGTACTCCAACGCCATACCTCAGAGCCCTCCGTATAAGGGTTCATGTCGTTTATATTGCGGAAGGTGTTGCGCATCCCCCCCTCCGGCAGGAACTCGGCAGTGCGCCAGAACAGGGCGTCATGAGGAAAGGCCGGGTTGGGCCTGTCGGGCACGAAGTCCTCCCGGCGGCGCACCAGGTCACATACCTGCCATGTGCCTATGACACGCAGGTCGTCGGCAGGGTCTTGAGGAATAGGGTCTTTTCTGCGGATGTCCCGGCGGGTGTATTGCCTGTGGTCTGTCTGCCGCAGCACCCAGCACTCCGGCGCTCCGCCGTAGAGCAGATAGGTCTGAAAGCGCATCTCTATGAACATGTAGGTCTCTCCGCCGATCTCCTCAATAGTGTAAGCATTGCGGCTCTGTTGTCTGGGATAACCAAAGGAAGTCAGAAGATACCCCTTGGTCCAGCCGAAACACCAGTACCACTCCCCTTGAGGCAGGAAATACAATTCCCGGATATGCTGACCGCCCGGCTGGGTCTTGGGATGCCCCGGCAGGAACTGCTCTCTGCTGGGCAGCACGTCCACCAGCTCCCAATGGCCGATAACGCGCTCGTCATTTTCAAACTCCACCTGAATATCGTCGTTGCGAGGTGGCTGCGGGGCGGCGGAAAGCCTGCACACGGGGAGTTTGATTTCCGTCACACCGTCCTCATAGGCAATCTGATAGGTGGGTCCCGTGATCTGGCAGTGCTGCTCCTCCAGGTGCTGGTGCAGTGCCACAACGGCTTGGTCGTACTCGCTCTGACCGCAGATCAGGCAGGCTGTCTCGTCGGGAAAACGCACGGTGGTCACGGAGACCGGCAGGGTTTCCCCGGCGCATATCCCGTCGGCAGCGGTCGGTTGAAACTGCAGCCCAGAGGGCAGTTCTCCGAAGATTTCTACACCCAGACCCATATCCAAGCAGCCGCTGTGGTACTCGGTTTCGTAGTCGATCAGGACGGTTCTGTCCCCCTGAATCTCCCGGGGCAGGATTTCCCGCAGGGCAGCCAGCACCCGGTGACTGTGTTCACGGTCGGTCAACAGCAATCTTACATAGGCAATATGGATTTCTTCGCTTTTGCGAATAATGATATTATACATGGTTTTTTCCTCCTTTAAGGCGTCGGAGAGTCTACGGAGCGTAGCTATGCGCTGTCTGGTCCGGTCCAGAAACGCATTCAGCTCCCGCTCCTTGTCCGCCAGCATTCCGGCCAGCTCCCGCTCCGAAAGTTTCTGTCCGTCCCGAATTTCTTCCAGTGTAAATCCCAACTCCTTCAGAGCCAGAATACGATAGCAGTCCGAGAGCTGCGCGGCGCTGTAGTAGCGATAGCCTGTGAGCGCGTCGATCTCCTCCGGGCATAGGATTCCTTCGCTGTCGTAGTAGCGCAGCGTTTTTACCGAAATGTTGCAGAGCTTGGATAACTCACCGATCTTATACATACAGACGCATACCTCTTTTCCGTGCGCAACTCCGGCGCACAATCATTCAAAGCGCTTTGTACTTTCATATATATCATTACAGCCGGGGGGAGAGTCAATCCCTTTTGCAAATAATTTTGTAACGAATTTACAAGATGTGTGTCATAATGATATGGACAACAAAAAGAGCTGCAGCGCGGGCGAAAGGAGGGATACATGTGGAGCCGGAGGATTTGTACCAGGAATATGCGGAGATGATTTACCGCTTTATTTTTCTCAAATGTAATGACAGGGACCTGGCGGAGGATATTGTGCAGACCACTTTTTTGAAAGCGATTCTGCAGATTCATTCCTTTGAGGGCAGGAGCAAAGTATCCACATGGCTCTGCCAGATCGCCAGAAACGAGTATCTGAATTACTGCCGAAAACACAACCGGCAGCAGTCCTACGACGCGTATCTGGAAAAGAACAGAGAGCCTTCCAACGGCCAGAGCCCTTTTTACCGGGACGGGGTGCTGGAGAGGCTGATACTGAGCGAGCAGGCGCAGGTGGTCCGAGAAGCTCTGCACACGCTGAAGGAACCCTACAGGGAGGTCTTCATGCTGCGTGTTTACGGGGAGTATTCCTTTGAGGAAATAGGGGAATCGTTTCAAAAAAACGCCACATGGGCCAGAGTGACATATTATCGGGCCAAGGAAAAGATCAAGGAGAGATTAGAGGAAACGGGAGGTGGCTTATGAAGTGTAATGTAGCCAGAGATCTGTTCCCGCTGTATTTTGACGGTCTGTGCAGTGAGGAGACCAAAAAGCAGCTGGAGGAGCATGTGGAACAGTGCGAGGAATGCAGGGAGTTAAAACGGAGTCTGGAAGAGGAGCAGGAGTGGCCGGATAGAAACCGGGAGTGGAACCGGACGATCGCGCCGTTTCGGAAGGTTCATAAAAAGATTCGCAGAAAAAATATATTGATTGCGGTATGCGCCTTTTTTCTGCTGCTGTCTGTGGCATGCACGGGAGTGCTGGCATACGGGCAGATTGCCAGAAAGGGCGTCAGCTTTGAATGGATATACGAGAGCATCCGCTTTGGGCATATCGGAAAGCAGTTTGCCGACGGTGACATAGATGCGCTGTACCAGGTGCTGTGCGGCGGATATCAGATGTGGGATGCGGAATCCGGTGTAATCCGTCTTGCCTATGCGGACAAGGAGAGCTATGACGAGGACATGAAGGCGGCCATCTCGGAAAAATATCACCAATATTTTGATGGGAAAGGGCTGACCTATAAGGGAATTGAGGATATCGGATACCGGGAGAACCCGGGCGCGGGAAATGGCCGTACCCTGAGCGTCAGTCTGAAATTCCGGGGGGAGGACAATCTCGAATATTATATGACCTTTTACAAGGCATTGAACGGACAGTATATGGTGGACGATTACTTTGGCGATCCCTATATCACCTATGTGAGCGGCATAGAACCGGCGGAGCCGCGAACTGTGGGGGAGGAGCCTTATCACACAGAGGATTCCCTGTTTTCCTGTCTGCCCAACGGACTGAAGGATTATGACTGGCAGTTTAGCAGATTTATCGTGATGCACAACGGACAGCACTGGCTGCAGGGAGATACGTCGCTGAAGAAAAACGAGCAGCTGAAAGTGACTATTCTGTCGGAGGCGGATCTGTCAAAGGGCACCGACTCCCTGTATACAAAGATCAATGAAGGACTGGCCCGGCTGACCGAACGGGGTTATTATCTTGCCGATATCACATGGAGTCCTCTGGAATATGACAGGGCGGAGCATCTATACCGATACCGGCTGAATTTGGAACTGACAGGGGAGGCCGAAACTGACAGAATCGAGGTGACGCTGGAGGGGTACCGTATATCGGAGCAGCTGGTATATATTCCCGGGACACAGGAGGTCCGAGGGGACGGCATATCGCCGGAAATATCTGATATATTAGAGACATTGTGCGAGTAGCGACAGAAGTGTACACAGTTGACATTGTGTACACTTTTGCTATATTATAAAGACAGGTTTGCAGTAAAAGATGTGAGTGAGGAGTAAATCTGTGGCGAGTGAAAAAAGATCCGGGAAAAAAGGGGTGTGGCACCAAAAGAGCGCCGGCGAATGGCTGTTGTGGGCGTTGACTGCGGCGTATGGCCTGGCCTGCCTGTATCTGTACTACATGCAGTCTGTTCAGCCGCTGGACTACAACAACCGCTATTTCCAGTCGGATCTGCCCTACCATATCAGCATGATTGTGGAGGACGGCTGGTATTACAGTTTCACCGCCTATGCCTATCAGGCATTGTATTTTCTCTGTGGAGGGACCACTGTGGGAATCGCCCTGTTTCTGGCGGCGGTGACGGTGGCCACTTTGCTGTTAACAGAGGTGCTGCTGCGCCGTATGGCCGGTATGCAGGGGAGAAACTGGATCACGATGGCGGCAGCTCTGATTCTGAATCTGGCGATGCCCTTTTATCTCAAATGGGCGGGGAGTTATCGCTATGTGAGTTATCAGTCCGGCAACCTGTGGCACAACTCCACCTATCTGTGTATGCGTCTGCTGGCCCTGGGAGCGCTGTTGTACTATCAGGGGCTGGCAGAGGAGTACCGGGAAAAAATCACTGTGAAACAGTGGTTTGTTTTTGCTCTGATTTTAGTGATATGCACCGGTGTGAAACCCAGCTTTCTCACAGTCTTTGCCCCGGTGCTGGCTCTGAAACTATTGTGGGATTTATGCCATGGAGTGCGTTTCAAACAGGTGTTTCTGCTGGGGGCGGCGGTGCTGCCCGCCTGCGGCGTGGTGCTGTGGCAGAACATGGTGCTGTTTGGGGAGGATACGGGAAACGGTATGACCTTCGACCCATGGTACACCTTTTCCCTGCATGCCGACAGGCCAAAGCTGGCGGTGCTGTGTTCCCTGGCCTTTCCTCTGGTGGTGCTGGGCGCCAGTCTCATGGCTGCGACAAAAAGGGAGTGGCAGCAGCTGAGAGTAATTCGAGAAGACGTCTGGCCCGGGGGCGTTTACCAGTTTCGCTTAAACCGCATATATCTTTTCAGCTGGCTCATGGCGCTGGTAGGATTTGTGGAAGCCCTGTGCCTGGTGGAGACGGGAGGCCGCTCTCGGGACGGGAATTTCCTGTGGGGATATCTGTTTGCCCAGTTCTGGCTGTATGTGGTGAGTCTGATCAAGTGGCTGTCCCTGCGAAATGTGGATATTGTGTTGCTGACGCCGGAGAGCGGCCATTTGCAGCGGGTTCGGCTGGCCCTGGTCCGGGCGGCCTGCATACTGGCGGGGCTTGTCCTGTTATATCAGCTTTTTTGCGGAGTGTTCTTTTTCATAAGACTTTTGAGCGGCGAGACATATTTTATGATGGGATAGGAGGACTGTACCGTGAAATATATTATCAACCAGGATAATTACCATACCTTTGAGACACTGGCGGTGAACCGGCTGGCTCCCAGGAGCTATTTCATCCCGTATCCGGACAGGGAGCAGGCGCAGAAGGTCAGTCTGCGGCAAAAGCGCTACGCGTCTCCCAAGGTGATCTGCTTAAGCGGTCAGTGGGATTTTCATTTCTATGCCCGGCCGGCGCAGATGCCGAACATTCTGGACACGCAGGAGGTGGACTGGGAGAAGATTGCCGTGCCTGGCTGCTGGCAGTTTCAGGGCTACGATCGTCCCTTTTATGTAAATACCCGTTACCAGTTCCCCTTTCAGCCGCCCCGGATTCCCACCGTGAGCAAAGTGGGGCCTGTTTTCACTTGGATCGGGGCGGATCAGGGCACTGTTCCCCGGCGTAAGGACCCCGGTGAGGAATACAATTTCGTGGGGGTGTACCGACATTTTTTCCGGGTGGACGATCCCCGAAAGAGACATGAGATCTCTTTTCTGGGGGTGGCCAGCTGCGTGGATCTGTATGTGAACGGCTGTTTTGTGGGCTATTCGGAAGGATCGCACAATATGGCGGAGTTTGACGTGACGGATTATCTGTGTCAGGGGGAGAACGAACTGCTGGCCGTAGTGCATAGGTGGTGCAACGGCTCCTATTTGGAATGTCAGGATATGTTCCGCAACAATGGAATTTTCCGGGATGTGCTGCTGCGGGTCTGCGAGGAGAGCGATATTTGGGATATTGCCTGGCAGACGGTATACAAGGAGTCCTCCCATATTCCGGGAACGGTATATGACGCAACTGTCACCGCTACATTGTACGAGGATGGCCCGGTGCGGTTTACGCTGGAGGGACATGGGATCTGTCTGCATATGACGGGACAGTCCCGGGAGCATGTGGCGCAGGTTACTTTCTCCGATCTGTCTGTCAGAGAGTGGAATGCGGAGGAGCCGGTGCTGTACGATCTGTATATAGAGACGGAGAGCTGTTGTGTCAGGGAGAGAGTAGGCTTTAAGCGGGTGACAACGGCGGGAAAGGTGTTCCGCATCAACAACAGTCCCGTGAAACTCCATGGGGTCAATCACCACGACACCAGCCCCACGGGCGGCTACACCATGACTTTGGAGGAGATGGAGAGAGATATAGCTCTCTGCAAGGAGTACAATATCGACACCATACGCACCTCCCACTACCCTCCGGACCCTTATCTGCTGGAGCTGTGTGATGAACAGGGAATCTATGTGGTGGATGAGGCCGATCTGGAGACTCACGGCAGCTGGTCCCACAGATTGCCGCCCAGTTACAACCATATCAGCGACGACCCGGCCTGGCGGCTGCATTACCTGGACCGCGCCCGCAGGCTGTTTCACCGTGACAAGACTCGCGCCTGTATCGTCATGTGGAGCCTGGGCAACGAGTCCGGAGGCTGTTACAACACCGACAGGATGTATCATTATCTGAAAAAAAGAACCGATCTGCCCATTCATTATGAGGGAGTGATTCACTCCCGACGCAAGGCCTATGACGTGGGCAGTGAGATGTACCCTTCTGTGGAGAAGGTGCGTCAGGTGGGCGAGGGGACCCGGAATATCCCCGAGCTGTGCGACAGGCCCTATTTTCTCTGTGAGTACGCCCATGCCATGGGGGTTGGTCCCGGCAATGCGGAGAGCTACTGGCAGGAGATTTACCGCTATGACAATCTCATGGGCGGCTGTGTGTGGGAGATGGTGGACCATGCGGTACTGCACGGGGACGGCAGCTATACCTACGGCGGCGACCACGGAGAGTGGGAACATGACGGCAACTTCTGCGTGGACGGGATTTTCTATCCCGACAGAACGCCCTCCACGGGCGCGCGGATCGTCCGCTTTCTCTATCGGCCCATCCGTGTGACCCACATGGAGGGAAACCTGTATGAGATATTTAACACCACGGGCTTTACGCCGGGCAGCCGCTATGTGCTGCGCTGCAGATGGAGCGACGGCAGGGAGGCGGAGGTGATACCCATGGCAGGTCCCCAGGAGCGTAAATGTATTCGTATCCTGCCTAAGGAGGAATGGTCGGGGGAAGGCTACAGGCGGATTGAGCAAAATCCTCGGCAGGAGCAGCTGCTCACTGTCACTACGATAGAAAAAAACACTGGGAGAGAGGTAGCGGTGGAGCAGATCACTCTGCGGGAGGCGGCGCTTCCCAGGCCCGCCCGCAACAGCCAGCGGCCACTGCCTCCCATTCTGCGGATGGAGGATGGGCGTTTGAATCTGTGCCTGGGGGACAGCGAACTGACGGCGGCAGACCCCTATACCATTCTGTTTAGGGCGCCCACGGACAATGACGTGGATCTGCTGCAGCGTTCCACTATGACAGGTTTTACGGACCAGAGAGAAGAAATCCTGAGCGTTGACCGCACGGAGCGGCAGCTTAAGGTGAGAACCCGCATTGCCTGCAAAGCGGGCAGCTTTCTGTGCACAGACACCTACGAGTACTGCAGTCAGGGCATCCTGGTCACCAGCAGACTGCGCTGCCAGCGGGGGAGCGGAAAGCTGCCCAGGTTTGGCAAGGCTTTCCGGCTGGATGAGAGCTTTGACCGCGTGACCTATTATGGAAGAAACGGGGAGTCCTATGCGGATATGAAGGAACATACCCAGATCGACATGGTCTCCTGCCATGTCAGTGATATGACAGAGCCGAATATCCGGCCCCAGGAGAGCGGCAACCGCTGCGACTGTCAGTGGGCCGGCGTCAGTGACGGAAAGCTGCAGGTCAGTTTCCGGGCTGTGGACTGTCCCTACGAGCTGGGAGTCAAGCCCTACAGCGACAGGGAACTGCTGGCCATGAGGCACAGGGAGGATGAGAAAACCACAGGTACCTATGTGACCATATCGGCCTTTCAGATGGGAATAGGGACAGGCAGCTGCGGCCCGTCCACCGCGCCGCAGTACTGCCGGTCCATGGAGGGGGAGTATGTGCTGCGCTTTCTGATAGATGTGGAGGAGATGCAGTGACGCTGTAACAAAATCTTTCATAAAAATTAAGATTTAGACAGTGGACAAAGATTTGATTTAGCGATACAATAAAAAAGGCAATAACGTAAAAGAACCACAGAAAGGAAATGATACGGATGAAAAAGATAAAACTAATGACCGCTGCTTTGCTGGCGGCCTGCGTTCTGGCAGGCTGTGGGGGAGAGCCGGAGGAGCCTACGGGAGCTACCATTCCCCAGGCCAGACCCATCGAGGAGAGCACACAGCCCGTGGAGTCTCAGACTCCCGAAAGCCCTGAAGAGCCACAGGAGGGTTCCGTTGTCGCCGCTGCCACGACGACGATTGAGAACAGAACCGTGGTGGACGGCAAGCTGCAGAGCTATCTGACCGGTGAGTGGAAGGACGAGACCGTCGCCCGCCGCCGCAGCATGGCAGTTATGATTCCCAACAATAAGCCTGCCATGCCCCAGTATGGCATTTCCCGGGCCAGCATCATCTACGAGGCGCCTGTGGAGGGACGAATTACCCGTCTGATGGCTTTCTTTGAGGACTATGATGATCTGGACCACATTGGACCCATTCGCAGCAGCCGTGACTATTATGTGTATGAGGCTATGGGTCTGGACGCCATCTACTGTAACTGGGGTCTGGCGATCCCCTATGTGGAGGATCTGCTGAGAAGCGATCAGGTGGACAATATAAGCCAGGCGCTCACCGGTATACATAATCCCTCCGCGGAGGCGTTTGACAGGCTCCCGAGGCCCGGCTACAAGGATGAGTACAGGGGATATATGTTCATTGACGGCTATAACAAGGCTGTGGAGCGTCACGGCTATGCCAAGGAGTATGATTCCGGTTTCCGGGGCGCGTTCCTGTTTGCCAACGACGGACACCGTGCGGAATATGCAGACAAGCCCGACGCCGTTAAGATCTATCCCGGCGGCACCAACAGCAACTCCGGCGGCTATGGCAATGCCCGCCCCTGGTTTGAGTACAATGCGGATGACGGCCTCTACTATCGGTTTCAGTATGATGCGAAACAGATTGACGAGCTGAACGACGAGCAGCTGACCGTCAGCAATGTGGTGTTCAAGGTCTGCGATGGTCTGGTGAGAGATAAAAACGACTACATGTTCTTTACGACTTACGGCAGCAACGAGGCGTATGTGTTTACCAACGGCAAGGTCATCAAGGGAACCTGGTCCAGGGATAGTGTGGATGAGCCGACCCGCTATTATGACGAGAACGGCAATGAGATCGTGTTGAATCAGGGCAAGACCTGGGTGTGCAATATCTGGTCTGATTACAAGGACCTGATGAATTGGGAATAATGGAATCCAATGGATGAAAAACGGGGCTGTAGAGAATTTCTCTACAGTCCTTTTTATGGCAAAAACCAAGTGTTTTTGGGGGCAATCCCATAAGAATTCAGCGGATGGGATGACAGTTTCATGTTAAAATACAGGGTATATAGACATTTAGGAGCAGTATTGACGGAGAAAAGAATATGAAAGTAAGCGGTAAAAAAATTAACAGGAACTTGATTTTGCATGGAAATATGATCCATGCCATTCTGTCGCTGGCCATACCGGTGGTTATCAACAGTTTCCTGCAGACCATGTATAATTTGACGGACACCTACTGGCTGGGCAAGATCGGTACGGCGCAGCTGGCGGCTATCAATCTGGTGTCGCCGGTTCAGAATATTATCATTAATTTCGGCAGCGGCATCACGGTCGCCGGTTCCGTGCTGGTGACGCAGTACATCGGGGCGGGCAAAAAGGAAGATGCCATCAGGATGGCCAACCAGATTTTTGCCGCCGCCATGCTATTTTCCCTGGTGTGTGCCACGACATGTTTTCTGGCAACGCCCGGGATCGTGACCTGGCTGGGCGCGGATGCGGAGACCTATGGTCACAGCCTGCTCTATCTGCGGATCGTGATATGGGATATGCCGTTTCTGTTTATAGTTAATCTGTTTTCCGCCATTCATCAGGCTCAGGGAGACACGGTGCGCCCTATGTTCCTGAATCTGGGGGGCATTGTGCTGAACCTGTTTTTGGACCCTCTGTTTATCATGGGATTCGAGATGGGGGCCGGGGGTGCGGCGGCGGCCACGCTGTTTGCCAAGATGGTGCCCGCGGCAGTCGCCTTTTTCCTGCTGACCAGGCCCGGACAGGAGATCCGTATCGACAGAAAACACATGGGCTTTGAGAGGGAGAAACTGGCGCTGATCTTAAAGATCGGACTGCCTGCCGCCATTGGCGGCAGCACTATGCAGCTGGGCTTTCTGCTGATGAGCCGCAATGTGTACGCCTATGGCACCCAGGCTATGGCGGCCTATGGGATAGGCAACAAGGTCAACAGCCTGATCACACTGCCCAGCAACGGCATCGGTTCAGCCACCTCCACGATCGTGGGGCAGAATATCGGCGCCCAGCAGCAGGACAGGGCGGAGCAGGGCTATAAGATTTCCATGCGCATTTGTGTTGTATTTTTGTTTATAGGTGGTATGATATTATCAAGAAAGCCGATCTCCACTGCCATTGTCAGCATATTCAGCGATGACGGGGAGGTGATCGCCATGGCGGCCGATTTCCTGAGCATTATGGCATTCTGGTGCTTTGCCAACGGAGTGTACAATACTACCATGGGATTGTTTCAGGGCACGGGACATACGGAGGTCACCATGGCGGTGGACGCCAGCAGACTGTGGGTGTTCCGCTTCCTGACCCTCTGGGTATGCGGAACGCTGCTTGGCATGGAAGTGCGCAGCGTATGGTACTCTGTGGTGGTCAGCAACGGAATATCCGCCGCGATCCTGTATCTGCTGTATCGTCTGGGCATCTGGAAAAAGGTTAAGATCAAGCTGCGGCCGGAGGGTGGTGGAGAAAGTGAGACACGGGGAACAGAAGAGGAGGCATAGAGCCTTAAGGGTATATGGGATATGGACATTGTCGGTGGTACTGGTGAACCTGGCCGCCGCCTTGATTCCGGGGCTGAGCGATTGGTATATCCGGTATATTTTTCCCGTGTGGGTAAACACATATGGACGACTGATGGATATTTTCTCCTTTTCTGTGGGAGAATGGATGCTGGCGGTCGGCGTGGGACTGGTGTGTATGGCGTTGGTGCTGGGGCCGGTATCGGGGTTGGCGCTGGCGGCTTGCTGGCGTCGGGGACTGGTATGGATTCGCCGCTACTATGTTTTCTTCGCGTGGACGCTGCTGGCAGTGTGTACGATTATGACGCTGAACTGCTCCCTGTTGTACCATGCGAGTACTTTTTCCGAGCAGTATTTTCCCCACGCCCGGGAGAGCTATACCCTGGAGGAACTCATTGAGCTGCGGAATATGGTGGTGGAGAAATGCAATGCCCTGGCTCTGGAGATGGAGCGGGACGAGGAGGGGAATATCCTGTATGGCGGGAGCGTCCGGGATATGCAGGAGGAGGCCATCCGCGCCATGCGGCAGCTGGGCCAGAGCTATGACCAGCTGGACGGCTATTATCCCCATCCCAAGCCCTTTGCCGCCTCGGATTTTTTTTGCCAGCAATATATGCAGGGCTATTATTTCCCCTTCTCCATGGAGGCAAACTACAATGATGTGATGTATATTATGAACAAGCCGGACACTTTTTGTCATGAGCTGGCTCATCTGAGAGGGTATATCTATGAGGACGAGGCTAATTTTATCAGTTTTCTGGCTTGTATTCAGTCCGACAACCCTGTGTTTGAATACAGCGGATATCTGGCTGTGTTAAATTACCTTGACAACGATTTCTACAAGGCTGTGGGCAAGGACCGGGAGCGGTATCTGGCCCAGCCCCGGATATCATCCCAGGTGACGGCGGACAATGTGTTTGTGACGCAGGAAGAGTGGGAGCGAATCAATGGAAAGGCTCTTATTGACACGGAGACGGTGGATCAGGTGTCGGACGTGCTGCGGGACACCAGCCTCAAGGCCTTTGGCATCAGCGACGGGGTACTCAGCTATAACCGGGTGGTGCAGCTGCTTTTGGAGTGGTATTATTTATAAATGTATTTATAAGTCAAGTTTTGATTTACAAATTTTCCTATATGGTTTATAATCTTATGGTATTTCACATTCCGATAAAGAGTGTATTGTGCGGCACAGTACTGCGGAGGCATCCCGCGATATGCACGGCGGGCAGGATTTGGAAGGCGTATCTGTATGATTGTAGTTGACCTGATAAAGAAATTATTGAAACGCGGCGCAGAATCCGCGAAATTTAAATATAGTCTGATTATCAGCATGATTGGAATGGTGCATGTCTGTCTGGTGGTCTTCTTTTGCGTTCTGCACATTATTCCCATGGCCCTGCTGAATGTAGGCAGTGTGCTGCTCTATGTGACCTGTCTCCTGGCAATTCGACATGACAGGGATATGCGCAAGGTGTTTTATGCCACCTATCTGGAGATTATTGTGCAGTCCTTTGCCGCCACGCTGTGTATCGGCTGGCGTTTCGGTTTCCCGCAGTATGTGATTGCTCTGGTCCCCTTTGGATATTATATGTGTCACGCTCTGCTCGACAGCAGGCGCAGATATGTGATTGCCACAGTGTTGGGCTTGATTGCTCTGGTATCCTTTGTCAGCTGCAGAATGCTGTCTATGTATTTCGGCCCACTGTATCAGTTGAATGTGCCGGAGGTCGTGGAGCTGGGAGTCTATATCTTTAATGCCCTCTGTAATTTTGGCTTTTTGTTCATAGTCACGGTGATTTTTCTCGTGGAGATGCAAACGGCCACCAATCAGTTGCAGAAACAGAATGAAATACTGGATACCATGGCCAACATTGATCCGCTGACGGGACTGTACAACCGCCGCAGCATGCATACATTTTTGAGTAATGCACAGGAGAACGGGCCTTTTTGCCTGATCATGTGCGATATTGACGATTTCAAAAAAATCAACGACACCTATGGGCACGATACCGGAGACAATGTGCTGAAGGAGATCGCTCGTATGGTACAGAGTCAGGTGAATCAGTATGGTCGGGCCTGTCGCTGGGGCGGGGAGGAGATGCTGCTGCTCATTCACGGCGACCTGGAACAGGCCTGTCAGATCGCGGAGGGTATTCGTAATGCGGTGAATGATTTTGCATTCTGTCTCAAGGGGCAGAGCATACACTGCTCCATCACGATTGGCGTGGCGCTGCATCAGGAGGGAGAAGGGATTGACCACACCATCACTCAGGCAGACAACAACCTGTACTACGGAAAGCGCAATGGCAAAAACAGAGTCGTGTCGGATTTGGAGCTGGAAACAGGGTAGATTGTGAAATAAATAAAAAAAATCCGAAAAGGTATTGACAATCCCGGGTGTGGCATGTAAAATAACCAATGTTGTGACAGATTATTTTTGCAACGTTTATCTGCGGGTGTAGTTCAATGGTAGAACACCAGCCTTCCAAGCTGGATACGTGGGTTCGATTCCCATCACCCGCTCTCAGTACATCAACTTGTAATATCTGCGCGAGTGGCTCAGCGGTGGAGCACCTCCTTGCCAAGGAGGGGGTCGCGGGTTCGATTCCCGTCTCGCGCTCTTTTTTATGTCTTTTTTTCGTTAATTCGATAGTCGTTTCGTGCAATTATGGCCGAAAATTTCACTGAAAGGTAAATAATTTATACGCTGTGACGATAAGAATAGTACAAATGCTTTTGGCCAAAGCATCTGTAAAATCTAACATATAGTCACCACGGATGGTACAGTTATGGGGATATGGAGATCCTTATGTTGTGCCTTCTTTTTTTGCTTATGCGCTGCGGCGCATCACCGGCAAGCGCATGTCGGCTGGATATCAGGGAAGTGCGGGCAAAGAAGTGAACTGGAAACGAGGGGCGTTTGCGAATTGAATCAAGTGCAATAGGAATGGATTCCGCCAGAAGCTATAAGGCTTCGAGAACAAGCTATAACCGCTTTGCGCTAAAGGATTATGTGCAGGGCGGAACGAATACCGGCGCAGGTGTGGCCGGGCAGCAGCTGGGAATGGGAAACATGAAGAGGGAGACCTCCCAGAATCAGAGCCAGAATCAGGAGGATAGCAGGGAGAACCGCGTGCTGACTACGGATAGCATCACTGAGCTGCGGGAGCGGGTAGAGAGCATGAGAACCGGCAGAATACAGCTGCGCAGCAGCGCCAGTAATACGGTGGGCACCATGCGTCATTATACTGCGAGGTACATTTTCATGCTGCTCTTTGGCGAGAGCAGAATGCGCAATATCTGGGGGGATGATGAAAACCTTGTCCCTGTGGATGAAGGTGATCAGAGCGGCAACGCAACTTTGCAGCTACAGCCTTTCAATATGAAAGTCCTGTCTTTCAGCGCGGAGGAACAATACACCGAGCAGGAGAATACATTGTTCTCCTCCGTGGGCACAGTGCGGACGGCAGACGGCAGAGAGATCAATTTCAACGTGGATCTGGCCATGAGCAGGAGCTTTACTCAGGCCTATCAGCAGGAAATGGATCTGACAGCTCTGCAGAAGACCTGCGATCCGTTGGTTATTAATTTTGACGCATCAACGGCGACCCTGAGCGATCAGAAGTTCATGTTTGACGTGGACGCGGATGGTCAGGAGGACAGCATTTCCATGCTGGGAGCGGGCAGCGGTTATCTGGCACTGGATAAGAACGGCGACGGCGTTATCAATGACGGCAGCGAACTTTTCGGACCTCAGAGCGGCAACGGATTCCAGGATCTGGCGGCCTACGACGAGGACGGCAACGGCTGGATCGACGAGGGCGACAGCATCTGGTCCAAACTCAAGATATGGTGTAAAAATCCGGACGGTACGGACAGTCTTTACACTTTGGGTGAAAAGGGCCTGGGCGCTATCTGTCTACAGAATGCGGCTACGGATTTTGCCTTAAAGGGCAATAGTGGCAGGGACAACGGCTATATCCGCAGCACAGGCATCTTTCTCTATGAGAACGGCAATGTGGGCACCGTGCAGCATCTGGATCTGGCACAATAATAACGGCGAAGGGTTGACATAAAAACACTTTCTGTCTTTTTAGGGCAGAAAGTGTTTTTATATTGTAGCGTTTTGCGGTGATTCATGGTATATCTTATTGAAAGCGCTAAAGAGAAGAGAGTGGGAAGGAGTGATGAGGGTGGCCGGGAACAGACGCCGCGGGAATGGGTCCGGGACAACTGACACTGTAGAACATGTTATCAACACATATTCCGATATGGTCTATCGTCTGGCGTATGCAATGATGAAGAATCAGAGTGATGCGGAGGACATCTATCAGGAGGTCTTTTTGCGCTATATTCGGCGGGGACCGGTATTTCACAGCCCGGAGCATGCCCGGGCATGGATGCTGAGAGTCACGGCCAACTGCTGCAAAAATCATTGGAAATCCCCCTGGGCGGACGGGCGCATGGAGCCGCTGGAGAGACGGGACAGGGACGGAGATTCCTATAATATACTGGAAAAGATGGAGGCCGATATGTCCGACGGCGATCCGGCCAGACAGGCTCAGGAACATTGGCGGAGAGAGCAGCTGCGCAGCAGGATGAAGGAATTGCCGGAGCGGTATCGCCTGGTGATTCACCTGTACTACTATGAGGAACTGTCCACGGAGGAGATTGCCCGGCTGCTGCACAGGCGCGCCTCCACTGTTCGCACCCAGCTGGCCAGGGCCAGACAGCAGCTGAAGGGTATTTTGGAGAATTGCGGGTATACAGAGGCTGCAGATCTGGAGTGAAGAAAGGGGCATTTTATGAAAACATTAAAGCAGATATATAAGGAGAGCTATGACGAGGTCCGCCCGGACAGGGAACTGGTGGAGGATATGCTGGAGGACGCTCGGACAGAGCGGCGCAAGTGGATACAGTACGCGGTGCTGCGGCCCGTTGCCGTGGTGCTGCTGGGGGTGCTTGTGTTGTTCGGCGGCACCTCTGTGATGGCAAGGAATGTGGGTTATGTCTATGGGATTATTGAGAGGACTTCCCCGGAGCTGGCAGACCTGTTTGTGCCGGTACAGAAGTCCAGCACCAAGGCCGGTATCTGCATGGAGGTGGAGGCGATCTATCTGGAGGAAGGGGACAAGACGGCTCAGGTTTTGATCTCTTTTCAGGATACTCAGGGGGATCGGATACAGGGTCCGGTGGACCTCTTTGAAAGTTACTACCTGTCCAGCTTAAACAGCCAGGGTGCGTCATGGGTGGTAGGCGGGTGCAGTTATGTCGATTATGACCAGGAGACGGGCAAGGCGTATTACCGGATTCAGCTTAGCTCGGATGTGGCCTATGAGCGCAGCAAGTTGACTTTTGGGGTGAGGGAATTGCTGATGCACCATGAAGAGGAGGAAAGGGAGATTCCTATGACGGAAATATCCGCAGATATATCTGCAGATATGCCCACAAAGTATGTGACCATGTCTGGCCGCGGTGTCACTGACTGGGAGGATTATGCGCAGCTGTGTGGCCTGACCATGGAGGAACCTACGGCCTTTATAGAAGGCTTGTACCGCACGTCCGACGATCCTTGGCCCTCCGCCCGGGTGCTGGACGGTATTCCCGTGTCGGAGTGCGCAGCGGACGATTTCACCGTCACTGGGCTGCAATACAAGGACAATGTGATTCGTCTGCAAATCTGCTGGGGGGACTGTACTCGTGTAGACCGACATGTGTTTCCAGTGTTTCTAAAACTGGCGGACGGCACCGAACGTCGTCTTTGGTTTAGCATCTCATGGGGTGAAAAGCAGGGGGACAAACGTCTGGTCTTTTATGAATACTATCTGCCATGTACTCCTGAGGAGCTGGAGGGGGCCAGTCTGTATGGCCTTTTCTCCAGAACGGAAGACCCTCTGGAGGGTAACTGGAAAGTGACTTTCCGGGTGGAGGATACGGAAGAGTAAATCGGGGGAGAAGAATGTCGGAAAACAGGCATTCTTCTCCTCCGATTTGGGTTGCCGCACAGTGGCGGCGAAGAGTTTCGCCTAACAGGGTTACTTCGTACAGATAAACATACCCGTGGACTTGTGGATGAACATGGCGCCCTCCCGATCCAGTTTATCCCGCAGCAGTGCCAGCAGTTCCTCCCCTCGCTGCTCCAGAATCAGAGGAGCGTTGCCGGGGAAGGAGTAGATATAGTCGTAGATGGCCTGAGGGTCGTCCACAATCAGGTCGTTATCCTGGTCCTGGCGCTGTACATGGGCAAAATGTTTGAGCAGTTTAGGTTCTGCATTTTCCAGATGGAAACTTCCCGTCAGATTCTGAAAAGGCATCTCAATCCGGGAGTCAAATTCCGTGACCAGCTGGTGCAGTTCCCGCATGTGGCTGTCTCCCACAGTGGAGCAGTAGAAAGTGCCCTCCGGCTTAAGTCCCCGGGCGATGGCGGCCAGACAATTCTCCAGGTGCGCTACATGGTACAGCATGTGGTTGGCGATAATGCGGTCGTAGGAGGCGGCAGGCAGCTCCAGGGCGTCTGCATCCAACACCTGATACTCGATGTGAACCCCGCGCTTTGCCAGTTCCTTTTCATAGGGGGCCAGATTCTGGCGGGTCTGTTCCAGCATTTCCCGTGAGCGGTCCGTGAGAATCAGATGCAGTCCCTCCGGCAGCAGGTCTGTGCGCTCCATCCAGAGCAGCCCAGTGCCGCAGCCCAGCTCCAGAATCGTCTCCTCAGGCTGCGGGGACAGCCGCTCATAGACCCATTCCATCCAGCCCTGTGGACTGGTGGAGTAAGCGTGAATATTGATACGACGAGTCAGATTTTTGGGGTCCTGGTACTGTTCCAGGACCTTTTCCTCGCTGGTCAGCAGGTTCAGACACCGCACCAGCACCTGCCACTTGTCCTCCTGGGCGCTGTGCTGTGCCAGCTCAATGGTGGAGATCAGCTGTTCCAGCAGCGCCTTTCGCTCCAGCAACAGGTTTTTTTGCTGCGCCAATATGGTCTCCTGATCCAGAGCGTCCTGTTTCTGAGCGGCAATCAGGTGCCGAATCTGCTCCAGGGAGAATCCCAGATATTTCAGCATCATGATCTGCTGGAGCAGAGCCAGAGAACTTTTGTCATAGCAGCGGTAACCATTCTCCAGGTGGGATACGGGGGGCAGCAGCCCCTTGGTATCGTAGTAGCGTATTGTGCGCAGGGAAACCCCTGCAATCCGGGCAATTTCTCCGGCAGTGTAGTATTTGTTGTCCATATTTACCTCTTTTCTACGGATATCCATATCCCTATCATACAGGATGACGTAGGGTAATGGTCAAGAAAAAATCTAAAAATCTTTTTTTTCTTTACGCAATATGTTATAATAAATAAAATATTCTGCCCATAATTTGATGAAAACACATAGGCAGACGTTTTGTGTGGCGCAGAGTGAAAAAGATTTTCGGGTGACACTTTCAAATATGAATCAGCGTAGCGGCGCAGATCTGCTATGCGCAAGGAGGCCAGTTTGAAACTGGCGTTTCAAATACTGATTGACGCAGTATCGCAAGCGCAGCTTGCGATATGCAGGAAAGGAGAAATAATGACAAAAGAAGGTTTGGTAAGAACAAACGCAAACTGTGTAGGCTGTAACAAGTGTATCGGCACCTGCAGCTGCATGGGAGCCATGGTGGCTCACCAGGAGCCGGACGGGCGGAATGTTATCGAGGTGGACGGCTCAAAATGTGTGGCCTGCGGCGCCTGTTTTGACGCCTGTGAACACAATGCCAGGGAGTATGTAGATGACACGGAGGCATTTTTCCAGGCGCTGGGGAGGGGAGAGAGGATATCCCTTCTGATTGCCCCGGCCTTTCTGGCCAATTATCCCAAGGAGTACGGGAGCGTACTGGGCGGCCTGAGGGCAATGGGCGTCAACCGGCTGATCAGTGTTTCCTTCGGCGCGGACATCACCACCTGGGCCTACTTAAATTACATAAACAGATACCATTTCCTGGGCGGAATCTCCCAGCCCTGTCCGGCAGTGGTCAATTATATCGAACACTATATGCCTGAGCTGCTGCCCAAGCTTATGCCGGTGCAGAGTCCTATGATGTGCGCGGCGGTGTATGTGCGCAAGGAGATGAAGGTGCAGGACAAGCTGGCGTTTATCAGCCCCTGCATTGCCAAAAAGGATGAGATTGAGTCAAAGAGAGGAAAAGGACTGATTTCCTATAATGTGACCTTTGATCACCTGATGCAGTATGTGAGGAGCCACAACATTTCCGGTCCCTCCTGCAAGGATGAGATCGAGTATGGTCTGGGTTCCATCTACCCCACTCCCGGCGGTCTGAAGGAGAACGTGTACTGGTTCCTGGGCGAGGACGCATATATCCGGCAGTGTGAGGGCGAGAGCCATATGTATCACTATCTGGAGCACAATAAAAAGCGCATTGCGGAGGGCAGTACCTCCTATCTGTTTATCGACGCGCTGAATTGCGCCCAGGGATGTCTGTACGGTACCGGCACGGAGGAGGCCAAGAACGCTACGGATGATGTGCTGATGGAGATGATGCGGATCAAGGCGGCCTGTAAGAACAACGATTTCAGGAGTACCTGGTCGCGTCGGCTGACTCCCGCCCAGAGGCTGAAGGCGCTGAATAAGCAGTTTTCCCAGTTGAAACTGGAGGATTATCTGTGCGACTATACGGACAAATCTGCCGATAGTATACCGAAAACGCCCAGTGCTGCGGAACTGGACCGCATTTATCTGGAGATGGGGAAGGATTCCACGGCCTCCCGCAAGATCAATTGCTCCTGCTGCGGATACCAGACCTGTGAGGAGATGGCCTGTGCCATTTACAACGGTTTTAACTACAAGGACAACTGTATACATTATCTGAAGGATCAGGTGGAGAGTGAGAAAAACAATGCGGTGCAGCTGGCTGACCAGGTGGAGGAGGAAAAGGACGCGATAGCCAGACAGCATCAGAAGATCGTGGAGACTATTGACGACATCAACAATCGTTTCGATATGGTATATCAGGCTGTGGATGAGATGGCTAAGGGTAATGAGACCAATGCCAAGGAGTGTCAGTCCATTTCCGGCAGTGTGCTGGAGGTGGCGAATTTCTGCAGCGGTTTGAATGAATCCATGCTCAGTATCAATGCGTTGATCCGGGAACTTTCGGCCAACAATGACGAGGTGGTGGCCGTGGCAACCCAGACCAATCTGCTGGCGCTGAATGCCTCCATAGAAGCGGCCAGAGCCGGTGAGGCGGGCAAAGGCTTTGCGGTGGTGGCTGGCGAGATCAACAAGCTGGCGTCGGACTCCAAGGAGACGGCGTCCCGCAGCAGCGATACGCAATCCAAGATTCTGGAGGCTATATCTCAGGTGCAGAGTCAGGCCCAGTATTTGGCGGAGGTTGTCACAGGTATCAATGATAAGACAGATAAGCTGGCAACGATCTCCGCACAGATCACGTCCTCCAATGAGAAGATTCTTGAGTCCTCCTCTGAGGTGAAGAGACAGCTGCAGGAGCTGGTTGAGTAGACAGAATGGGGGATGTATGAGGGGTTATAAATTGTTTTGGGGAATTTGCCTGATTGCCTCCTGTCTGTTGGCGCCTGTGATATACTGTCAGGCTGCTCAGGATACCAACCCGATACACCAGATTGGGCTGCAGGACTATGTAGAAACGCTATACGACGAGAGCAACGGCATGACGACCAGTGAGGCTAACGTGGTCATGCAGGACAGCGTTGGCTATATCTGGGTGGGCAGCTATGGCGGTCTGAGCCGCTTTAACGGTGTGGAATTTGAGGATATCAGCAGAACCCGGTCGGGCGCTCCGGCAAGCGGGGTGAGATGCATGTTGGAGGACAGCAGGGGAAGAATCTGGGTTGGCACCAACGATGCGGGACTTTATCTGTATGACGATATTGGTTTCAGGCATATCACGGAGACGGCAGACAGCGAAATGCTGCAGACAGCAGCTGTTCTGTCCGTCCGCAGTCTGGTAGAGGACTCGGAGGGCGGTATTTATCTGGGGACCACCAGCGGCCTGTGGAGAGTGGATGATTCCATGACCCTGATACAGACTCAGGACAGCCTGCTCAGGGAGACGACAGTGGAGTCGCTGGCCTGTGACAGGCAGGGTCGTATCTGGGGGACAACCTCGGACAGCCAGCTCTTCGTCCTGCAGGGCGGAGAGCGGATTCTGATGCTGGGAGAGAATTTCTTCGGGAAGAGCCTGTCCTATGGCCTGTGTGTGGAGGACAATGGAAGGGTCTTTCTGGGAACTGCCGATGGCTGTGTGATACGGCTGCAGCATACAGGAAGTATTTGGTCGGAGCAGTATTTTACAGGGGACTTGTTGACCACCGGCGGCGCGGATGAGGTCAATTACATATTGAGGGACAGCCAGGGACGGCTGTGGGTGTGTACGGACAGCGGCCCGGGATATTTTGATGACAGGGACAATTTTTATAAAGTCAACAGTTTGAACAACAATTCTATTATGAGCCAGATGTGTGAGGATTATGAGGGCAATCTGTGGTTTGCCGCATCCAGAAAGGGATGTCTTAAGCTGGCGAGGATCAAGTTCAAAAATCTGGCCTATGAGGCGGATATCACCAACCAGACGGTGAACGCCACCATGGTTCTGGACGACTGTATGTATATCGGCGGGGACTTCGGCCTGGCGATACTGGGCAGTGACGGGGAGAAGATGGAAAACGAACTGACGTCCATGCTGGACGGCGTTCGTGTCAGAGGTTTGTTCAAGGATAGCGAGAATACCCTGTGGATTTCTACCTATAGAACCTATGGGCTGGTACATTATGACCCAGCCACAGAAGAGATCGCGTCCTATACCACGGAGCAGGGCATGCCTCACGAGCAGGTGCGGACGGCCATGCAGCTGTCAGACGGGAGCATTGCGGCGGCTACCAACGGCGGCGTCGCGGTTCTGCAAAACGGTCAGGTGACAGAGGTGTATAACCAGAAAAACGGGATACAGAACGAATGGATTCTGTGTCTGGAGGAGAGTGCAGATCATAAGCTGCTGGCGGGCAGTGATGGCAACGGAATATATGAGATTGACCGTGAAAGCGGACAGGTGCGCAACCTGACTACCGCGGACGGACTGCAGTCGGGAGTCATTCTGCGGATGGTGGCCGACGCGCAGACCGGAATCTGGATCAGCAACGGCTCCCAGCTGGCTCTGTGGGACGATCAGGGAATTCGGCAGATTCCCAATGTAAATGCGGGAAGCGGCAGCGTTTTTGACATCAAGGTGACGGATAACTATATCTGGCTGATGAAATCCTTTGGACTGATCAGAATCAGCCGGGAATCTCTGACGGGCGGTATGCAGGAATACGAGGTTCTGAGCCGTAAGGACGGGCTGACCAGCGGTATCACAGCCAACTCATGGAATCACATGGATGAGGACAGTGTGCTGTATCTGTGTACCGGCAATGGAGTGTACTATATTGACCTGAAGGATATGTATCAAAACAACGTGCCGCCCAGGGTATCCGTGGGGCGCATGTCTACGGACACGGTCATCTACTACAGACCCCAGGATATGGAACTGCGGGCGGACACCCAGCGTATCACGCTGCAGCTGGATCTCTTGAGTTTCGGAATGGGAGACGGCATGCTGGAGTACTATCTGGAGGGCTTTGACAAATATCCGATTCAGGTTTCCGGCAGCAATGGGCGGATCAACTATACCAACCTGCCGGGCGGGGAATATGTCTTCCACCTGAAGGGGTACAATGCGGACGGTGCGGTGAGCGAGGATTTGACTTTCCGCATTGTCAAAGAAAAGAGTCCGTTTGAGCGACAGTATATCATTCTGTGGGTTATTATCGGCGGTTTGCTGTTGCTGATTGTGGCGTTGGTCATTGTGCAGCATCTAAACCGAAAGCGGATTTTGCAGAGACAGAGGGAGTATCGGGATACGGCGGATCAGATTATCCGCATTATTGCCAAAACCATAGACGCCAGGGACAAATACACCAGCGGTCATTCCCACCGGGTGGCGGCTTATGCTGTGGAGATCGGCAGGCGATTCGGACTTAACGAGGAGCAGCTGGAGCAGCTGCGATATGCGGCGCTGCTGCATGACATTGGCAAGATCGGCATTCCCGATCAGATTTTGAACAAGCACTTCCGACTGACGGATGAGGAGTACGCCACTATCAAGCAGCATCCGACCATCGGTGGGGATATTCTGAAGGAGTTTACCCTTGTGCCAGAGGCGGCGGTGGGGGCGCTGTATCACCATGAGCGCTATGACGGTAAGGGCTATAACAAGGGTCTGCAGGGGGAGGAGATTCCGCTGCATGCCCGGATTATCGCGGTGGCAGATGCCTATGACGCCATGGATTCCACCCGCGTCTATCAGAAGTCCATGGACCCGGAGGTGATTTATCACGAGCTGGAAAAGGGCAGAGGGACTCAGTTTGACGCACAGTTTGCCGAGATCATGATGGCGATGATGCGGGACGGTTTCAAAGCCGAGGAGGGGTAGACAGGGTATCCTCTCGGTAAGAAAGCGGAGGTAAGTTTGAAAATAAATTTTCAAATACTGATTCACGCAGTATCGCAGGCTAGCCTGCGATATGCAGGAAAGAGGTAAGTATGAGATATACACTGGAGAATGACAGATTCAAGGTGGTTCTGGACAGCATGGGAGCGGAGATAAAGTCCGTGTGGGATAAGCAGCTTGAACTGGAACATATGTGGAGCGGAGACCCCGCCTACTGGGGCAAGACGGCGCCGTTTCTGTTCCCCTTTATCGGGAAACTGGAAAAAGAGCGGTTTATTTATGAGGGGAAGGTATTTCCGGCGGATAAGCATGGCTTTGGACAGAGGGTAGAGTATGAGGTGACGGAGCAGACTGCGGACAGAATTCATTTTCATATACGGGACACAGATGCCACCAAAGAAAAATATCCCTTTTCCTTTGAGCTGGAGATTGTCTATATATTACAGGCAGACGGTATCCGGGAGAGCTGGTATGTGAAAAATACTGGGGACAAGCCCATGTATTTCTCCGTAGGCGGCCATGCGGCATTTGCCTGCCCGCCGCTGCGGCAGGGCGCAAAGGGCGGCAGAGTGGGGCAGAAAATACGCCTGTACGGAGTGGGAGAAAAGACAGAACTCCAGAGTCTGCGGCTCAATGACAAAGGTGTTATAACAGAGGAGTTTTGGCTGGTAAAGCTGGATAAGGGTTGTTTTGAGATCACAGAGGGGCTGTTTGACGGAGACGCGCTTATTTTCGACCGGGCCGGGATCACTGCGGCGGCGCTGTGCGATGCACAGGACCGGGAGTATGTGCGGGTGGAGTGCGATGCTCCCGTGTGGGGAATCTGGAGCCACCCCGACAGCGGAGCGGGCTATGTGTGTCTGGAACCCTGGTACGGCATCTGTGACTATGCCGGATATGAGGGAGAACTGTCTGAGCGGCCTCATACACAGGAGCTTTCACCCGGAGAGACCTGGAGCGGCGGAAACAGCATGATATTTTAGACTTGACAAACACATCCACATGCACTACAATCGTGTAAAAGTAAGATAAATAGGATATCGACGATGAAGAGGAATAGTACGACATGGGGAGCACTCCAGAGAGAGAGCCGGGGGTGAGAGGCTTTTGTGCAAAGCTGTCGGAACCTGCCTCAGAGTCCTGTATGAGCCTGACATATGGCGGAAGTTCCCGGGAGGGAAAAACGCGGCAGGGAAATACAGCGCAGCACCGGCGTTAACGGTAGGAGAAGCAGAATGTTGTATCTTGCGGGGATAGCGAGACTTAACATTAAAAAGGGTGGTACCGCCGAGCATTCGGTCCCTGACGGGGATGGAATCTGCGGCGTACCACCCTTTTTGTGAGTGTTGGCCGCAGCAGTAAATGAGAAAAGGAGACGCAAATTATGGCAGACAAAAAAATGGTGGAAGCGATTACTTCCATGGAGGAGGATTTCGCGCAGTGGTACACGGACGTGGTGAAAAAGGCGGAATTGATTGATTATACCAGCGTCAAGGGTTGTATGGTGATTAAGCCGGCGGGCTATGCGATCTGGGAGTTGATCCAGCAGCAGCTGGACGCCAGATTCAAGGAGACAGGGGTGCAGAATGTATATCTTCCCATGTTCATCCCTGAGTCCCTGCTCCAGAAGGAGAAGGACCATGTAGAGGGCTTTGCGCCGGAGGTGGCTTGGGTGACTCACGGCGGTCTGCAGCCCCTGCAGGAGCGCCTGTGTGTGCGTCCTACCTCGGAGACGCTGTTCTGCGATTTCTATAAAAATGATATCCAGTCCTATCGCGATTTGCCGAAGGTCTACAACCAGTGGTGTTCCGTGGTGCGATGGGAGAAAGAGACCAGACCTTTTCTGCGCTCCAGAGAATTCCTGTGGCAGGAGGGACACACCGCCCACGCTACCGCTCAGGAGGCTGAAGACAGAACCATTCAGATGCTGAATGTGTACGCGGACTTTTGCGAGGAGGTGCTGGCGATTCCCGTGGTCAGAGGACAGAAGACGGAGAAGGAAAAATTTGCCGGTGCGGTGTCCACCTATACCATCGAGGCCTTAATGCATGACGGCAAGGCGTTGCAGTCCGGCACCAGTCATAATTTCGGGGACGGCTTTGCCCGCGCCTTTGAGATTCAGTTCGCGGATAAAGACAACACCTTAAAATATGTACACCAGACTTCATGGGGTATGACCACCCGCCTGATCGGCGCCATCATTATGGTGCACGGCGACAACGAGGGACTGGTGCTGCCTCCCAGAGTGGCTCCCATTCAAATTTGCATTGTTCCCATTCAGCAGAAAAAGGAAGGAGTGCTGGATAAGGCATATGAACTGCGCGACCGCCTCAAGGGGAATTTCCGAGTAAAGGTAGACGACACGGACAAATCTCCCGGCTATAAGTTTGCCGAGGCTGAGATGCGGGGCTATCCCATTCGGGTGGAGATCGGTCCCAAGGATATTGAGGCCGGAAAGTGTGTGATCTGCCGCCGCGATACCCGGGAAAAACTGGAGGTGGAGCTGGATAAGCTGGAGGAAAAGGCCGGGGAGCTGATGGAGACCATTCAGAGAGAAATGCTGGAGCGGGCCAGAGTACACAGAGATGCACACACCTACGAGGCCAGGGATTTTGAGGAGTTCCAGAAAATATTCGCGGAGAAAACAGGCTTTGTAAAGGCCATGTGGTGCGGCGATCAGAGCTGTGAGGATATAATTAAGGAAAAGATGAGCGTGACCAGCCGCTGCATGCCTTTTTCCCAGGAGCATTTGGCGGACACCTGCGTCTGCTGCGGCAAACCGGCCAAGAAGATGGTGTATTGGGGTAAGGCATACTAGTGTGAGAAGAAGTTCTAATTGCTCACAGCAAAGGCTGTTTCGCAAAGAACTTCTAATCTCACACTCGAAAAATGCAGGACTTGCATAGCAAGTCTTGCATTTTTCACTCGAATTTTTAGGGCCCGCTGAAACGGGCAGAGGGAGGGGATATGATACACGAAACGTTTTCACTGCAGGTGGAAGGTTCTCAGCCCGGCGCCCGGCTGGTGACTTATATTCAAGAATATTCAGAGGCCATGGCGATACAAGAAAGGCCCCTGGTGCTGCTCTGTCCCGGGGGCGGCTACGCTTACACCTCGGACCGGGAGGCGGAGCCGATAGCTCTGCAGTTTCTGGCCATGGGATACCATGCGGCTGTGCTGCGGTATTCCTGTGCGCCCGCCTGCTATCCCACGGCGCTGTTGGAGCTGGCAGCCGGTGTGCGGCTGATCAGGGAGCATGCGAGACAGTGGCATGTAGCGCCGGACAAGCTGGTGATTCAGGGATGTTCTGCGGGAGGCCACCTGGCCGCCGCATATGCCATGTTCTGGAATCAGGACTGGTTTCGGGAGAGAGTGGGGATTTCGGAGAGCGATCCGGGGCACCGACTGTTGCGGCCTGACGGTCTGCTTCTGTGCTATCCGGTGATTACTTCGGGCGAGTTCGCCCACAGGGGGTCCTTTGATAACCTGACCGGGGATTTGCCGGAGCAAGATAAACTGCTGGAACAGCTCTCTCTGGAGAACCAGGTAAACAGTCATGTGCCTCCCGTCTTTGTCTGGCACACCTATGAGGACCAGTCGGTGCCGGTGGAAAATTCCCTGCTGTTGGTGAGCGCTCTGCGCCGGGCAGGCATCCCCACAGAGTTTCATATGTATCCTCGGGGAGGTCATGGCCTGGCTCTGGCTACGGCTCTTACACAGACCGCAGACGGCGGCTGTTTCCAGCCAGACTGCGCCGGGTGGGTCGATCTGGCTCACACATGGCTGGAGGGACTGTTTTTTGCCTGACCGCTAAAATAGTTCTGACATATCAGGCAAGGTTTACAGTCAAAGGACCTTGCCTGAAAATTTTTTAATTTAGTATCTTGCAATATATAATAGCTTGTGATATACTCAACTGTATAAGAAGATAGAAACAAAAGAATACCAAACTAGGAAAGGAGGAGTATCATGAACACTCAACTGAAGAAGGGCGTTTTGGAACTGTGCGTACTGTCCCAGCTGGTAAGCGGTGATAAATATGGCTATGAACTGACAGAGAGGATCTCGGAGGAAATGTCAATCGCCAGTGGAACCTTGTATCCGATTTTGCGAAGGCTCAAGGGAGATGCCTACGTGACCACCTATCTGGTGGAGTCGGACTCAGGACCGGCCCGGAAATATTATCAACTGACCCAGAAGGGAAAGGAGTATCAGCAGGCGATGCTGCTGGAATGGGAGCAGTTTCAGACAGCGGTGAACCGCTTGGCGAAGGGATAAAAACCAGAAAGGAGTAAGTTATGACCAAATCAGAATATATGAGCACACTGCGGGAAAAGCTGCAGCGTTACAACAGAGCGTTGGAGACAGAAATTCTCGAGGATTATGAGCAGCATTTTGCGGAAGGTCTGGCGGAGGGCCGCACGGAGGAGGAGATCATTGCGGAGCTGGGCAATATTGAGGATATGCTGCAGGAGTTTTCGGAGGAGGATCTGAAACAGGAGCTGGAGGCTGTGGAGAGTCAGGCCAGTCAGAGCAACAGCTACGAACAGCTCTATCGGGCCGTGGTGATAGAGGGGCTGCTGGCGGACGTGGAGGTACGCAGATCACAGGATGACCAGCTCAGAATTGATTATGAAAACCGGGGCAGCAAGTCCCAGAAACTGCGCTATCGATTTTACCAATATGAGGAAAACGGCGTATTCTATGCCGGAGTGAGGGAGCACAAGAGTGCGGACTTTGGCGGGGATGTCGGTTCCGGATCTATTTGGAATATGTTCTCTCATATCCCAGTTCGATCCGGCGGCGATATTGAAGTGCGCATAGAGATTCCGGCGGGAATTCCGGCGATAAAGGTTCATACCTCCAGCGGCGATCTGGATATCCGGGAGATACAGACACAGGAGCTGGAGGCCCGGTGTACCAGCGGAGATTTGCAGATTGAAGACGTCGCCTGTAAAAGGCTTAACGGCAAAACCCAGAGTGGTGACATGGAAGTGTCCGGTGTGGCCATGAATGTCTGCGAGGATACAGAGATTGAGCTTTGTACCACCAGTGGAGATATGGAAATACGACGGTCGGCGGCGGCAAGGATTCGCATGCAGACATCCAGCGGCGATCTGAGCGTGAAGGAGCTGGAGGCAGAGCAGCTGCTGATCCATACCGCCAGCGGCGAGCAGGAGCTGGAGAATGTCACATGTCAAAAAGCGGCTCTGCGCTCCGGTAGCGGCGATATAGACGCTCGGAATATGCGAGGAGAAGAGCTGAGCGCAGAGGCCGGCAGCGGCGAAGTGGAGCTGCAGGCGGATATGGAGACCTTTGCCATCAGGACAGGCAGCGGTGATATAAACGTGACGCCGGGCTCTGGGGCAAGGAAGATTTGTCTGGATGCCGGGAGCGGCAGCGTATATCTGAACATGGGCCGGGTAGAGGGCGCCACCATTGCGGCTCACACCGGCAGCGGGGATAGGAATATACGCGGATACAAGAGTTCCAGCCTCTCCTATGGCAGCGGCGTCTGTCAGGTGAAAATCGGTACTGGCAGCGGAGATATAGAAGTAAAATAACTGGCTCTTCCCCAATCGGCCAGGATGTGTTATAATGTCCGCAAAGGGGCAGTGAGTGAAATGCACTGCCCAGTAACTTGCGGCGTTATGGTATCCGTAACAGGCAGACACGGGAGAGCACAGTGAATTACATTATTCTGGATCTGGAGTGGAATCAAAGCAGCACAGGGCAGGAGCCGGAGGTGGCGACACTGCCGTTTGAGATCATTGAGATCGGAGCGATCAAACTAAATCATGAGCGGATCATGGTCAGCGAGTTCAGTCAGCTGATCCGGCCCACTGTGTACCGGCGGATGCACAGGATCACCAGCAAACTGATCCATATGCGTATGGAGGAGCTTGAGAGGGGGAAACCTTTTACACAAGTGGTAGAGGATTTCCTGCGTTGGTGCGGGGAGGACTATATATTCTGCACCTGGGGACCGCTGGATCTGACGGAGCTGCAGCGTAATCTGCGCTATTATGGCATGGAGCCTCTCGCAAAAGGCCCGATAGCCTTTTTGGACGTGCAGAAATTGTTCAGCATTGCCTATGAGGACCGTAAGAGCAGACGAGCGCTGGAATGGGCGGTGGACTATCTTGAGATCGAGAAGGATATCCCTTTTCACAGGGCTTTCAGCGATGCCTATTACACGGCAAAGGTGCTGGCGGCAATCCGGGACGAGGAGGTGCTGAAAAACGTGTCCTATGATGTATTCAATCCCCCCTCCTGCCGGGAGGAGGAGATCAAGGTACAGTTCGACACGTATTTCAAATATATTTCCCGCACATTTCCGGACAAGGCGGCGGCGCTGGCGGACCGGGAGGTCAGCTCCAGCAAATGCTACCTCTGCCACCGGAATCTGCGAAAGAAGGTAAAATGGTTTTCTCCCAATGCACGCCATTACTATTGTGTGGCCGTTTGCGAAAAACATGGGTTTTTGAAATGTAAAATACGTATACGCAAGGCGGAGAACGGACAGATATATGTGGTAAAAACCAGCCGTTTTATCTCCCCGGAAGATGTGGAGAAACTGACCGAGCGGCGTGACCATGCCCGCAGGATGCACAGCCGTTCACGGAGAACCTCCGAGAAAGCGCCGGACAAGGCCGGTCGCCTGAAAGGATATATTTCATGAAAATATTGTTACCGTCAACAGCCGCAGGGCGTCGCCGCATATGTGCCTGGCTGATTGGATTTTCCCTGCTGTGCTGTGGTTTGCCGGCGTCGGCGGAAACTGTCCAGGAGCGCATTCAGGAGCAGCAGGGCATGACCGTGGAGAGCAATGAGGTGCCGGGCTGGCCCACAGGTCCCATTGTCACAGCCCAGTCAGCCATTTTGATGGAGGCGGAGACAGGCACCATTCTGTATGCTAAAAATATACATGCCAAGCAGTATCCGGCCAGCACCACTAAGATTCTGACCACATTGATCGCGGCGGAGCAGTGCTCCCTGGACGAGTGGGTCACTTTCTCGAGGGAGGCCATCTATGACACTCCCTCGGACAGCAATCACATTGCAATGGATGTGGGACAGCAGCTGACCATGGAGGACTGTCTGAACGCGATTCTGATCCGGTCCGCCAACGAGGTGGCATTTGCGGTGGCGGAGCATATCACCGGCACCAGCTGGCATGACTTCGCGGATATTATGAACAGAAGGGCTGAGGAGCTGGGATGCGTGGATTCCCACTTTGTCAATCCAAACGGTCTGCCGGACGAGAATCACTATACCTCCGCATATGATCTGGCCATGATTGGCCGGGCTTTTTTTGCCAATGAAATGCTGTGCAGGATCAGTCTCACGCCGCGGCTGCACATTCTGCCCAATGACCATATGCCCTACGAAAAACTGGAGAATTCCAAGATAGAATTGCTGCCGGGAAAAACCTACGGCTATGACGATCTGGTGGGTGTGAAAACCGGCTATACCAATGCGGCCCGCTACAGCGTGGTATCCTGCGCGGAGCGGGACGGGCTGAAACTGATCTGCGTGGTGCTCAGAGACGAATCTCCATATCACTATGAAGACACCATAGCGCTGCTCAACTATGGTTTCAGCAATTTTTCCAAGGTCAATGTCTCTCAGATGGAGACCAAGTACAACATTGACAATATGGGCTTTTTCTATGGGGAGCATGATATATTCGGCAGTTCCAGGCCTCTGTTGTCCCTGAATCAGGAGGATTGTATTGTTTTGCCAAAGGCAGTGGATTTCTCGGACACGGTATCCACCATCAGCTATGACAACGTGGCCGAGGGACAGGCGGCTGTCATACATTACAGCTATCAGGGGGTGGATCTGGGCAGTGTGTCGGTGGATTTGGCGGTGCCCAGCGACAGCGGATACAGCTTTGACAGCGGTCTGCTGGGAGAGAAAGAGACTGTGGACAGTGAAAAGACGCCGCTCCTTGTCTTTGTGAATGTGAAAAAAGTGTTGATTTGGGTAGGAAGCGCAGTGGCGGTGGTGCTCTTGCTTTTGGGACTGGGACATCTTTTAAAGGAATTTCATTTTCCGGTCCGTCGCACCAACACCCGCCGCAGCTGGGAGAAAGAACGCCGCAAACACCGTCCGAGAGAATATGAGGACAGCCCTGAGCTGAGTGTGGAGCAGCTGCGCAGACGGCAGGTGAAGGAGGCCCGCCGAAGACAGCTGCGCCGTGAGGACGAGGAGGATGAGGGGTCCGGCGTTATCAAACTGCACAAGCAGCAGGTGAAAGAGGCCCGCCGAAGACAGCTGCGCCGCGAGGACGAGGAGAGCACGGCGCCGAGTTTCCGCCAGCTGCACAGGCGGGAGGTCAGGGAGGCCCGCCATAGGCAGCTGCGCCGCGAGAATGAGGAGAGCACGGCGCCGAGTTTCCACCAACTGCACAGGCAGGAGGTCAGGGAGGCTCGCCATAGGCAGCTGCGCCGGGATCACGGCGAGGGCGATGAATTGAATTATATTCAGCTGCGCAGACTGCAGGCGAAGGACACATATCGCGGGCGGCGAAAAGACAAGTGAGGACAGACAGATATGCGTTTACGAAACATCACCGGTTCCAGAGAGGCGATTGCCGCCAGCAGACATGTAGTGCATGAGGAGCTAAGCTGTCGGGGCAGGTGGCAGGAGATATTTGGAAATGGGAAACCGATTCATATTGAGATCGGCATGGGAAAGGGAAAGTTTATCTACACCATGGCCCGGCGGCACCCGGAGAACAACTATGTGGGAATTGAGAAATACTCCAGCGTACTGCTACGGGCTGTCCAGAAGATGGAAGAGGAGGAACTGCCCAATTTAAAACTCATTCGTATGGATGCGGAGGAGATAGCGGAGGTGTTCGCACCGGGCGAGGTGGATCGTATTTACCTGAATTTCTCAGATCCCTGGCCCAAGGACCGGCATGCCAAACGCAGATTGCCATCCAGGCAGTTTCTGGAGAGATATGACGTGATTCTGAATCCCCGGGGACAGCTGGAGTTTAAGACCGACAACCGGGAACTGTTTGATTTTGCGGTGGAGGAGCTTGAACCCGCAGGCTGGCAGGCGAAACTGATAACCTATGATCTGCACGGTGACGCGGCGCTGATGGAAGGCAATGTGATGACGGAATACGAGGAAAAGTTTTCTGCCATGGGCAATCCTATTTATAAATATATTATTTATCGGGAAAAATAAAGGAAGAAAACAGCATATACCCGGACAGTGCACAGATCGATATCTGGACGTCTAAGCGGCCAGATATTGATCTCGGGCAATGTGTACTGGAAGGGTATATGCGGAACTCTATTTATAAATATATTATTTATCGGGAAAAATAAAGGAAGAAAACAGCATATACCCGGACAGTGCACAGATCGATATCTGGACGTCTAAGCGGCCAGATATCGATCTCGGGCAATGTGTACTGGAAGGGTATATGCGGAACTCAAATAGGAGGAGAGAATATGAAATTTACGGTGGAAAATTTTGAGACAGAGGTGCTGCAGGCACAGGGAACGGTGCTGGTGGATTTCTATGCGGACTGGTGCGGTCCCTGTAAGATGATGGCCCCGCTGGTGGAGCGCATGGCTGAGAAGTACGAGGGTCAGATCAAAATAGGTAAGCTGAACGTGGAGGAGGCCATGGAAATCTCCGACAGGTATCAGGTGAGAAATATTCCCACCTTTATTTTCTTTCAGAATGGGCAGCCTGTGGACACCCATATAGGCGGCATGTCTGCGGCGGAGCTGGAGGAGAAGATTAAGGCATATATCTAAAGTGCAGATGGGAATTGCGGAGACTGGGAAGATGAAAGTGTTTGAGGATAAGCGGCTGCTGGCCTACGAGGGCAGGCGCACACTGATCGCGGTGCTGGGGGCGGCGATTTACGCCGCCGGCACCAATCTCTTTATTGTGCCATCGGGCCTGTACAGCAGCGGCGTCATGGGTCTGTGTCAGATACTGCGTACATTGCTGGTGGAATATCTGCATCTGTCCTTTGGCAGTGTGGATATTGCCGGTATGATTTACTATATAATCAACATACCGATTTTTATTGTGGGCTATAAGAAGATGGGAAAAAAATTCCTGTTGAAGACGTTGATTTGTGTGACAGTGATGTCAGCTGGCATGGCTGTCATACCCGTAACCCAGATCGTGGAGGACACCATGCTGGCCTGTGTGATCGGAGGCATTATCTGCGGCGCAGGAGTGGGCATTTTGCTGCGCATGGGAGCCTCCGGCGGCGGTATGGATATCGTGGGAGTGATACTGGTGAAGTGGAGACAGGATTTCAGCGTGGGCAGGGTAAATCTGACGATGAACCTGGCGCTGTACAGTGCCTGTCTGTTCCTGTTCGACGTGGAGACAGCGCTTTATTCCGTAATCAATGCAGCAGTGTACTCAGTGGCTATAGACAAGCTGCACTCCCAAAATATTAATGTGGAGGTGAACGTGATCACCAAGATCAGTTCTCAGGAACTGGAGAAAGAGGTGTTTTCTGAGCTGGGCCGCGGCATTACCAAGTGGAAGACCATGGGCGCCTATACCCACGAGGAATCCCACATCCTGTACATTATGATGTCCAAGTACGAGGTACATCAGCTGAGAAACATTGTTCATAAATATGACCCCCAGGCGTTTATTGTGATAAACGAGGGGGTACATGTGGAAGGAAATTATCTGAAGAAACTGTAAAGGGAAACGGCCCGTCAGTTGTGGTACAACCCACCCGACTCATATTCCGGCTCGCAGGTCAGGTTTGTGCCCAGCTTGCGCAGCACATTCTTGTCCACCTGAGACAGGATCACGCTGGAATGTATCTCGGAGCCGCGCAGATTCTGGAGCTGTCGGATGGCTTGTCCGGCAGTTTCGTCCGTGGAGGCGCAGATGGACAGAGCGATAAGGATTTCATCGGTGTGCAGACGGGGATTGCGGTTGCCCAGATGTTCCGTCTTAAGCTCCTGAATGGGTCCGATAGTGCTGGGGGAGATCAGCTGCACCTCGTCGGGAATGTTAGCCAATACTTTCAGCGCGTTCAGCAGCATGGCGGAGGAGGCCCCCAAAAGCTCGCTGGTCTTGCCGGTGATGATCCGTCCGTCCGGCAGCTGGATGGCTGTGGCGGGCTTACCTGTGGCGGCAGCCTTGACCTTGGCGGCGCTGACCACCGGGCGGTCGTCCACCGTGATACCGGCCTGTTTCATCAGCAGTTCCAGTTTCAAAATCTGTTCGTCGTCCGCACTGCCCTGGCGCTTTTCGCACAGGGTATTGTAGTATCTGCGGATAATCTCCTGGCAGGAGGCTTCCCTGCATATCTCATCGTCCATGATACACAGTCCCGCCATGTTGACACCCATGTCAGTGGGGGATTTATAGGGGGACTCGCCCATAATTTTTTCAAACATGGCGCTGAGTACCGGGAAAATTTCCACATCCCGATTATAGTTGATCGTGGTCTCACCGTAGGCCTCCAGGTGAAACGGGTCAATCATATTCACATCGTTTAAGTCCGCCGTGGCGGCCTCGTAGGCCAGGTTCACGGGGTGCTTGAGAGACAGGTTCCAGATGGGGAAGGTCTCATACTTGGCGTAGCCGGCCTTGATTCCCCGCCTGTACTCATGGTACAGCTGGGACAGACATGTGGCCATCTTGCCGCTGCCCGGCCCTGGGGCGGTAATCACCACCAGCTCTCTGGAGGTTTCAATATATTCGTTGCGCCCGTAGCCCTCATCGCTGACGAGCAGGGGAATGTTGGAGGGATAGCCGGGGATGGGGTAGTGGCGGTACACCTTCATGCCCAGGGATTCCAGTTTTTTCTGATAGGCCACAGCGCTGGGCTGCTCCGCAAAGCGGGTCAGACACACGCTGCCCACATACAGGCCGTAGCCACGGAAAGCGTCTATCAGGCGCAGCACGTCCACGTCGTAGGTGATCCCCAAGTCGGAGCGCACCTTATTTTTTTCGATATCCGCCGCATTGATAACAATGACTATCTCTGCGCGGTCTCGCAGCTGGGCCAGCATATTGATCTTGCTGTCGGGCTTAAAGCCGGGCAGCACCCGGGACGCGTGGTAGTCGTCAAAGAGCTTGCCGCCGAATTCAAGATAGAGCTTGCCGCCGAATGCGGCGATTCTCTCCTTGATTTTCTCCGACTGCATCTTCAAGTATTTGTCATGATCGAAACCGATTTTATTCATTTGTTCCGTATACCTCCCCAAAGACTAAAAACTTATTTTATTTTACAAAAAAAGAACGGCAAAATCAAGATATACATGTCCGAAATATCTGTTATCTTTGAACAATGATTTTAGAAATTGGGTAATTGCCGTAAAATATATGGAATTGAGGTGTTGACAAAAGTACATATAAATAATATAATATAAAGCACAAAAACCATAAAAGAAAATCACAAACAATAACCAAGAAGGAGGATTTCAAAATGAAAAAGACTATTATGATTGTTTCAACTATGCTGTGCATTGGCCTCTGTGTGGGCGGTGGAATTACAGCCAATGCGATTGAGGCTCGATATCTTGCGTGCCCTGACATAAATTGCCCGGGAAGGATAATTGAACGCGAGAGGGATACTATAGTGAAGTATGGAGAAACCAGACCATGCAGCGATCATCCGTTTTGTATACAGCAGTTAACTTGGACTATTCATTATATGCAGAGGCGGTGTAATGAATGCGGATATGTAAAGGATGATTGGAAATATGAGGACAATCATCACTGGATATGCAGTAGTCAGATGTGAGGAAAATATATATGATATGTTTTATTAGGATTTGTATGGAATTTGTTTTTAAGATGTAGGAGTAATATGCCGAACAAAATAAGCATAAAAAACTTCATAATCTTAGAGATACTGGCAGGTATCATTGTTCTTTGCCTGACTGCCTGCCCGGGACAACAGGCGGAGGAAAGCGGCTCGTTTTACTATGTCCCCACCCTGAGGCAGGTAGACGCTCAGGGCGGGATTGTGCGGGGCGCTTTTCTTTGTGGCGAGGAATTGGTGTATGCGGTATATTTTGATGGCGATGGGATTCTCCCGGCAAGAGAAGAGTATTATGTTTTACCGCTTTTGGGAGAAAAAGATGGGAGCAGGCGGATATT